>WFWZ01000046.1 GCA_015490875.1 Planctomycetaceae bacterium | reverse complement strand
GCTGGGGCAGGGGGGGATGGCGGTCGTCTATCTGGCCGAACAAGTTTCGCTCAAGCGGCAGGTCGCCTTCAAAGTTCTGCGCAGTTCGCTGGCCGGGGACACCGCCTATGTCCGCCGCTTTCACCACGAAGCCCAAGCCGCGGCCAAACTCATCCATCCCAACATCGTCCAAACGTATCAGGTCGACTGCATCGACGGAGTTCACTTCATCGCTCAGGAGTATGTCCCCGGGCAAAACCTGAGGCAACTGCTGCGGCGTCAGGGGGGACTCGAGGTGGAACAAGCTGTCCATGTGATGGCTCAAGTTGCTTCCGCCTTGCAGGCGGCCGCCGAACAAGGAGTGGTCCACCGAGACATCAAACCGGAGAACACGCTCATCACTCCCAAAGGCGTCGTGAAGGTGGCGGACTTCGGTCTGGCTCGAGTCACCATCGAAGGAAAACAAGTCGAGCTGACTCAGATGGGCATGACGATGGGGACGCCGCTGTACATGAGTCCCGAACAAGTCGAGGGCAAGCCCGTTGATCCTCGCAGCGATCTCTATTCCCTCGGCGTGATGGCCTACCAGATGCTCGCCGGGCGCCCCCCCTTCGAGGCCGAATCGCCGTTGGCTTTGGCAGTGAAGCATTTGCACGATGAGCCTCGACCGCTGGCCCAGGTGCGGGAAGACTTGCCGCCAGAACTCTGCGCTATCGTCGATAGGCTGCTGGCCAAGAAACCGGAAGACCGTTTCGAGTCGCCCTCAGCGTTGTTGGCCGAACTGAGAAAACTCTCGATCCGGGGCCTGGAAGAACCCTGGGGGGAATCGTGGGCCCAGATGCTGGCCGAGTCGGCTCGAGCCGTTGAGGCAACGCAGCGTCTGGAATCAGCGATGCAGTCGGAGACGCGAATGTTGCGCCGACAGCAACGCCGACGCTGGTGGACTCTGGTTGCTACCGTCACTATCTGCTTTGCGGTCGGAGCTCTGACCGCCCGGCTCCTTCGGCCCGATCCGCTTTTGCCACAGGAACTCCTCCAAACGACAAGCGTCGCCAAGCAGGCCACCGTGCAGGAGCAATTCTATCTGGCACTCGAAGAGAATCGCCCCAGCGCCTACCGAGCCGTCGCGCAGTATTTTCCACCCAGTGCCAGCCCGCTCAACGAACACTACGCGAGAATGGCTCAGCGGTACCTGGCCGAGTACTATCGCGAGAACGGTCGGCTTGATCAGGCGATGCGGGAGTACGCCAAGCTGGCGGAGCTGGGGGAGCAATCGCCTGTGTTTACAGTAATCGGTCTGTTTGGACAGTCGGTGGTGGCCGAATTACAGCACAAGTCGGTCGAGGCCACCTCGAAGCTGACGCTGGCAACACGCTGGTGGCCCAAGGTGCCCGAAGACCAACGGCAACCGCTGCTGGAAATGCTGCCGCCTAAGCTGCGGACGACGTTCTTGGAGTTGCTGCAAGGCCGGTCGACTCCTGAGGGCGGTTCCTCAGAACCAACCAAGCTCCCGCAGAGTCTGTAAGTTGACGCCGTCTCTCAATCACCGGGCGCAATTGTGAGACACCGACACCCCAATACCGCATAGCGGCGACTCTAACGTGGACGAATCCAAGAGTGGAAGGGCGAGGCTCCGGCCGAGGCGGACTTGCGGCCGGACGCGAGGAAGGCTATATCTAGGGGCGTCGTGAGTGCCATTGGGAAACCAAAGCCTCGCCACACCGCGCCCCCTTCGTCTAGTGGCCCAGGACGCTGGATTCTCAGTCCAGAAACAGGGGTTCGACTCCCCTAGGGGGTGCCTTTAAGCCCTTTCTATCACGCAACTTACGCTGACACTGGTTTCAAAAAACCGGGACGAGCGAAGCACCATCAGTTGTGCGGTTCTCTATTGGCCGGCGAACTCCGCAGCCTACCTGCTCCGCGTCATGCATCGCCTGGATCGCCGCCTGGAAGTGATCTTCGGTCACCTTGCGGTCGTCCGATCGGCGACCGATCCGGTAGTCCCCATCCGCGCCTCGCGGGCGTGGCCAGGAAACGGATTGCGGAGTCCGGTGGCTCGGGTGCGACGCTAGGGCGGGGAAACACGAAGCAGGTAGCAACTACCAGCATGCGGTTTGTCATTAAGAGCTAACCGCGCGATCGTTCGAACGTCCGAGTCACGGTCGTCCCGCATCAAAGAACAGACCCAGAGTTGACGAGGTGTAGCAGAGAGCGCCCATTGCAACAGAGCCAGTCGCACGGAGCTTGACGGCCTATTTGCCAGATGCCGCAAAGTCGATGTCTCGATGGGGAGTCCGTGAAACTCCATGGCCCTCAGCGCTGCCACAACCACAGATGGGTCGTCGTGCCCTAACAACTGGCCCAATGCGAGCCGAGTGGACTCATCAAGCTCCCGGAGCAAGAGAACAGCGTCGAGAGCCTCCTTTACATCGTCGTCCACGCGTGACGACAACCGCGACGCAACGAAGTCGCGGATCGGCCGTGCGAATTGCCTCAGGACACCATGCCAGGACTCGGACAGTCCGGTCTCGGGGATCGGCACCGTTTCGGCGATGAAATCGACCACCCAACTCCGCCTATCAAATTCCAAGACGACTGGCTGATAGTGGCGCTCAAGTTCAGACCGCATCGCAGCGCCGGCGCACGCGATGAACGTCTCGAACTCTGCTTTCTGCAGGCGGCGAATATGCTCCACCGCATTCTTTTGCGCCTCCGCATCCGGGAGGAAAAGCGGCAGACACAGAGAGAGATCCGAAGCGGACAGCGCGGTGCTCGTGGCCTGGGGGCTACACAGCGCGGACCACACTGCGAGGCGATGTGCCACGCTCGTTTCGTCGTAGTAGGCCATCCCTGTCGCCATGGCTCGAAAAACTCCTCGACACGATTCTGCTCGCTGATAGAGAATCCGAAATGGCGCGTCACCATACCAATCGTCCATCGACTGGGTCGACCGAGTCACCACGTCGCGAAACGCCGATCGTTCTTGAGCCTCCTTGCTTCCGGAGTACCCGATCAGGCCCAGACAACACATCAGCTCACTCGTTTCGTCGGGCCTTCGTGTCCGCTCCAAGTGCCTTATCATTTGTGTGATGTTATGAGTGTCTGTGCTGGATTGTTTTGCCAGCGCAAGACACGCAAGGCTCAGCTCCGAAACGTCCACTCTGCTATCCATATCCTCTAGCAGTGAGGTCCGAAGGAAGGTCGTGAGAGCTGCGCGGACGTCATCCGCACGCGATCGCATGCGACAGGCTGCGCGAAGTCCAAGAAGCCGCTTGCGCACGATGCCTGGGTATGCCGCAGCGAACGGTGCGGCCAACGTCGAACCTAGGGCGCGGCTTGCGACCTGCGGGAAAAAGACGCCGCGCGGATCCACTGCCTCCAGCCCGTCGTAGTTGCCCAAGAAAAAGCCATTGTCACTATAGATCTTGCTATTCGCACGGACCAGTGAGAATGCAGCATCGCCGTAAGAGAACAGAATATATGCGAGATATTCTGTTTGCTTACAACTCCAAGTATTCCAGGATTCATAAAATCGCGGGAACTTACTCTTGGGATGGACACGGCACTGGAGGTCATAGTCCCGCGAAACGCGGTCGGCAATCTCTTGGATCGCGTCGGCAGGCTGCCATCCGCTCAGCCGAATTGCCAGCGCCGCCGCCAAAGCGTGCCTTCCATCGCCCGTCCGTAACGCCCTCAGCGCCGTGGCAGCATCGCCTTCCCAAACTCGACCAAGACAGGCTGCGCTGCAAAGCCCAATCATTTGCAGCGAGTCTTCTTCGGACTCGATAAAGCGACGAATATGTGGCACTGCATAGTGCCCCGTTGCCGCAGTCGCCAGCACAATGAGTTCCTCATCCGTGACCGAATCGATATGGTGGTCCAAAATATAGTTATGCCATTGGGCCACGGCATCGATGGCGTCGTCGGCGTCCAGAATAGGCTGCCCGCCCAACTCGTGGTGAGCGATCTGTTCGCTCCACCGGGCTACAGCCGCGGCCAACTCCGGGCTCGCTTCGGCCCGGATGCGATCGAGTATCGCGAGGGTTCCTGATTTGCTGGGCCTTCGAAACACACCGTCGAGTGCCTCTACGATGGTGTCGTGACCGAACGCGGGCCTCAACATCAGGACCCCGAAACATAGCGCGAGGAGCAGTCGTCGCCGAAATCCAAGATGATCGGCGGAGGTCGAACTCACGCTTGTCTTTTTTCTCGTCACAGCAGTTCCCCTTCCTCAGAACACTATGCTGCCCGGTCGCAAACGTCTGTTAGCTGCATTCGAATAGCCCCGAATGATACCCGTCTTCGACCGTGGCCGCTCTCGCTGAAGGCATGCTTAAATCGTAACAGGTCTCAGCATCTTATGACAATATTTTTTGGCGCACGGGGACAGAAGTCGCCCTGGAAGGGATCCGACCATCCCGAAGTCCGTCAGGCTGGAAAGCGTGGCCTACGTTGGTGGAAACGCGTCTTGCGCAAGACGTGCCTGCGACGCACCGATGGTACGCCGGGCCGGACATGGGTCCTGGGCCCACCTGTTCAATCTTCTTGGGTTGGCACCGACGGACTCTGGTCTGGTAGCAGCAGTCGGGCAAGCGTCTTCGCCAGGTGCTCGATGCCGCTTTGGTCGGGCAAGCGGAACACGAGGCGCGCCTCTCCTTGCTCGTCCCGCTCGACGCACTGCTCCAACCCGGCTCGCACCGAATCGACGACCTCCTTCGGCGGCTCCGTTTCCTGTCCCACCAACTCCCCGACAAACTCAAACAGCGCGCCGAGCAACTGGCCGCCTGCCGCCGCCACCTTTTCGCGGCGTTGCCGCGTTCGCTCCAGCTCCGATTCGGCCCGCCGCCGGGAAGCCTCCGCAAGCGGCGCAATGGGACGCGGCCCGAGAAGGACTTCCAGCTTTCGCTTGAGTTCCTCCATGCCGCTCTCGAAGTCGAGCCGGTCGATGTCGCTGTCGGGATCGAGCGCCGCCAGTGCCAGCGTCTGCTTTTGCGCCAAGACATCCAATAGCCGCTCTTCGAAGGTCCTCTCGGTCACCAAGAGATAGACGTCGACCGGGTTCTTCTGACCCATCCGGTGAGCTCGAGCGATTCGTTGTTCGAGCACCGCGGGATTCCACGGGAGATCCATGTTGATCACCGTATCGGCCGCCTGAAGGTTGAGTCCCGTCGAACCGGCGTTCGTCGTTAGGAAGAGTCGGCAGTCGGGATCGTTTTGGAACTGGTGGATCAACTGCTGCCGCTTACGCTGCGGCACGCTACCATCCAGACGCACATAATCGAGATTCTGCTTCTTCAAGATCGGCTCGATCAAATCGAGCATCGTGGTCCATTCACTGAAGAGGACGGCTTTGCGAGTCGGGTCGGCAAAGAGCGACTCGCACATTTCCGCAAAGTACTCGAGTTTGCTGGACTCGCCTGGTGGCTCCTTGTCGACCAGGAACGTACTGTCGCACGCCATGCGAGCCTGAAGGAGCGCCTTTTGCAGGCGCAACAGATCCATCTCCGTGAGGAACCGCTTGCTGGCGATCTGAGCGGCGATCCTCGTGAACTCCCCACTCATCCGCTCTTGTTCCTCCGTCGGCGGGATCCGCACAATATGCGTCGTCCGCTCCGGAAGCTGCTGCAACACCGATGCACGCGTGCGCCGTAGCAGGATCGGCTCGAGCATCTTCCGCAGCTCGGCCATATTCTTGTACCCCAGCACCTTTCCTCGCTCATCGACTTCCCGATGCCGGTGAAAAAACCGATAAGCCGGAGGCAAGTGGCGATCGTCGACGAACTGGACGACGGAATAGAGTTCGGCGAGTCGGTTTTCCAGAGGCGTACCCGACAGAACGAGCGCGAAGGGAGAACGAAGCGCCTTGATACAGCGAGCCGTTTTCGACTCCCAGTTCTTGATGCGCTGTCCCTCATCGAGAATGATCAGGTCCCAGGCCACCGGCTCGATCGAATCGAGGTCTCGCAAGACCTGCTCGTAATTGCAGACCGAAAAGAAACACTCCGAATCGTATTGCGTCGCTCGCTCCTGCGCTTTCCCCGAGACGACCTGGACGTCCTCGTCACAAAAACGAACGATTTCATTGCGCCACTGCGACTTGAGGGACGCGGGGCAAACCACCAGAACCTTGGAAATGCTGGCAACTCGCTTCAGTAGCATCGCCACACCGATGCCCTGGATCGTTTTCCCCAAGCCCATATCGTCCGCCAGGATGGCTCGGCCCGCACCGACCGCGAAAGCAATGCCGTCAAGCTGATACGGGAGAAGCTCGGTGCGCAACAGCTCCGTTCGCAATGGGTGCTTGGCCGGGTCTTTGCGAATCTCTTTCACGAGTCGCTCGACACGGTCGCGATATAGTCGCTTCTGGATGTACTCCTCCGCGTCGGGGTAGATGACGACGGTCTCCCCAAGCCGCTCGAGCCGCCGAACCAGATCCAGCAATCCGTGGACATCCTCGATCGGACCGCCGACCCACGAACGCACCTGCCGCTTGCGCGCCGGAGTCATGTTGACAGGAGCCTCCAGATGCAACGTGATTTCCTCGCCATAGCGCAAGTGAACCGCGAATTCCTTCGGCTGATACGGCCGTTGCAGTTGCCGAGCCGTGAACTTCTGCTTCAGCCGCCGAGACGCATACATCAGGTGCTTGCATGTCCCCAGGCGGTTCGTGCGAAAGTCGGGGCAGGAGCAGTACGATGAGCCTCGCTCGAGACCGCGCAGTGCCAGTCGGTACGTTTTGCCCGATCGCATGCTCGTGAGCAGATAATCGGTCCAAGGCCGCTTCGGGTCGGTCGAGGTCAAGCGAAACGATTCATCCCGCGACCGCTTTTCCCGCTCAGCCAGTGCTCGCAGCTCCAACTCCTCCTCACTGAGCAACTCCAGGGGGAGATCGGGTTTGGGGATCTCCGACAACCCCAAGGCGTATTTGTCTTCCAAGATCAGTGAGAACGCGGCGCCAATGTGATCGCAAACGGTCTCGCAGTGGTCGCAGTTGAACACGAGGCGCTTGGAACGGTCCGACCGCAGCGTCATCGTGACGCGAACCGTGCCTCCCGGCACCTCCGGATCGCGAATCGTCAGCCGAAACAGGTCGCCTCGGAGGTAGACGTCGCGATTCCAATCAAGATCGTCGAGATAACAGCCGCCCGTTCGGAGAAGGTCACTCGCCTTGTCACCCAACAGCTTTTCGACGGCGGCCAGATTCAAGCGAGCCAAACGCGTGCGTAGCGTGACATGAGACGTCGTTCGAGGGAGGCGGCGCGAGCGGGTCGAAGTGGCCATCGTACGGTGTCCTTTCCGATTCCGAGGGACAGAAAACCTGGAAAAGCGGCCAGCGCAAGTCCGAATGGCCTCCAGAATAGTGACGCCGGCGGCCATGTCAAAGTGTATCGCTGAGAATCAACAGGAGCTTCACACTTCACACCTTCACACCTTTCACACCTGTTGGGGGCCAACCTCTCTTGACTCGGCCCCCGCGTTGGCGGTAGATTCCCGCCACTCTCCCTGGGGCTCCCCTAGTGCCATTCGCTTGCGCGAGGCCTTTCATGTGCACCGTCCGACCTTTAAGGCACGTTGTCCTTTGGTGGCTACTGATCCCGGTGGTCCTGCGATATGTGGAAGCTCCCCGCGCGGCCGCTCAAGGACGTCTGGGGCAACTCAAGAGCGAGGTCCGCAATGGTCCTTCGTCGGACAAGAAGAAAAAGAAGAAGCAACCACCGCAACCGGAATCCGACGACGACCACCACGGTGACCATCATGACGACGAAGAGGACGAGCTTTTTCATTGGTTTGTCGAGCCGGTCTTAGGGCCGATTGTTTCGATAGTCGCCACATCTCCCTTCTGGGTTCCGCGAGCCGTGGCGTCCGATCAGGGGTTCGCCGACCGGGACTTCTTGACCTACCCCTACCAGGATGGCTTTCCGGGGTACTGGCTGCACGATGCCGATCGGTCGCTCATGGGAACGTACTATCCATGGCTTTTGCGAGTGCGTGGCGAATATGGCGAGGACTTCGATGCAATCCGGCGCGTGAGTATGGGGATGCTGTATGAAACGCGTGGCCGGTGGGGACTCGACGCGAGCCTCGACTATTACCGCGAATGGGTCCCCGACTATGGTCGCGACGATATGTGGCTGGGCGATGTGAACGTCGTCTACCGCTTCGCGCAGGCCGACAATTGGGTCATGCGAACCGGTCTCGGCGCGAATTACCTCACGGGAATCGGGTCGACCGAGTGGGGATTCAATTTCACTTACGGAGGCGACTGGCTTCCGGCGCGCCCGTGGATCTTTTCTGCCAACATCGATGTGGGTTCGCTAGGCAAGGTCGGTTTCTTCCACGGGCGAGCGACGGTGGGCGTCAACGTGCGCAAAGTCGAGTTCTACAGCGGCTACGACTACCTCGACGTTGGTTCCATCCAAATCGGCAACGTCATCGGCGGCATTCGGTTCTGGTACTGACGCCGCCCACACGCGCCACTGACTCTGCCCAGTGTCTGGAGCTGCTATCATAGTGGCAACTCGTGGTGGGCGGTTTTCTGTCCCGTCCCGTCTACGTCCTACATCGGTACAAAGGAGAGGCTCATGTTCCGTTGCCATCTCGTCGGCCCCGTCGCTTGCCTGGCTGCTCTCGCCACGTGCGTCACGCAACCTGCCCACGCCGGAGATTCTGCTTCGGAATGGCCGCGGTTTCGCGGGCCTTCGGCCAACGGTGTCTATTCCGGCGGCGACCTGCCGACTCGCTGGAGTCACGATTCGGGAATCGCCTGGAAAGTTCAACTTCCCGGCGCCGGAAGTTCGAGTCCCATTGTTGCCGGTGGCCACATCTATGTCACTTGCTACAGTGGATACGCAGTCCCAGGCGAGAGTCGAGGCGACCTTTCCAACTTGAAACGCCACCTCCTCGCGATCGACCCGCGAGACGGTTCGATTGTTTGGCAGAAAGCGATTCCCGCCAGACTTCCCGAGTCGGAACATGTTCGCGACCATGGCTACGCGGCCAGCACGCCGGCGGCAGATGAGGACCGCGTCTATGTCTTTTTCGGGAAGACGGGCGTACTCGCGTTCGGCCATGACGGCAAAGAGCTGTGGCGCGCGCCGGTCGGAGATGGCACCCACGGTTGGGGCTCGGGCGCCTCGCTGGTGCTCGATGGCGACCTGCTCTTCGTCAACGCAAGTG
>WFWZ01000045.1 GCA_015490875.1 Planctomycetaceae bacterium | reverse complement strand
GTGTGAGATCCTCCAGACGGGACTTCCTGTTCTTTTCCACCCCTTTCGTGTATATCGTGCTTTTCGTGGTTGTATTCCGGGGGGGAACCACGAAAGACACGAAAGACGCGAAAGATGCGAAAGACCCGTCGGGGCGGCGACTCGACGGCAGGAGTGGGGCAGCCTGGATGATTGGTGGGGAATCCCTATAATTCTGGTAGACTCAGTGGCGGCGTGCCGCTTCCCAACCTCCCTTCCTCGCTCGGACGAGTCCCACCATGTCCACGCTGCAGACGCCCCAGGAAACGTATCCATTCGAGTCCTACCGCGAGTTGGACTCGGCGGAGTTGACGCGCCGCATCCAGGCGGTCCGCGATGCGATGGGCGAGGAACTGTTGATCCTGGGGCACCACTACCAGCAGGACGAGGTCATCGCACTGTCCGACTTGCGAGGCGACAGCTACCAACTCAGTAAACTCGCAGCCGAACACACGCAGTGCCGAACCATCGTCTTTTGCGGTGTGCATTTCATGGCGGAGACAGCGGACATCGTCGCCAATCGGCCCGAACGGCTGGCCGACCGGGATGGTCGGCGCATTCCAGTCATCCTTCCCGATCTGGCCGCCGGCTGCTCCATGGCCGACATGGCCGACATCGAACAAGTGGAGGACTGCTGGGAGGAACTCGGCGAAGTCCTCGACATGGACCGTGTCGTACCGGTGACGTACATCAACTCGGCCGCCTCGCTAAAGGCCTTCTGCGGCCAACACGGCGGAATCGTGTGCACCTCAAGCAATGCTCGAGCGGTGCTCGAGTGGGCTTTTGCTCGAGGAGACCGCGTCTTCTTCTTCCCCGACCAGCACCTGGGACGCAACACGGCGATGGGGATGGGGATTCCGCTGGACGCCATGCCCGTGTGGGATCCGTTCGCCGAGGAACTCGGTGGCAACTCTCCCGATGCCATCGAAAATAGTCGCGTCATCCTTTGGAAGGGCTGGTGCAGCGTCCATCAGATGTTCCGGCCCGAGCACGTCGAGATGTTTCGGCAGCGAGATCCGGAGATCCGCATCCTGGTTCATCCGGAATGTCCTCGCGAGGTCTTCGAACTCGCCGATGTGTCCGGTTCGACCAACAAGATCATCCAGACAATCGAAGAGGCCCCACCGGGCAGTCACTGGGCGATCGGTACGGAACTCCACCTCGTCAACCGACTCAAGCAAAAGCACCCCGACAAGGAAATCCATTTCCTCTCGCCGGTCGTCTGCATGTGCGCCACGATGTACCGGATCGACTTGCCGCACTTGTGCTGGAGTCTGGAAAACCTCGCCGCGGGCACGCCAGTGAACGTGGTCGAAGTCGACGATGAAACGGCTCGCTGGGCGCGCATCGCCATCGAACGGATGCTCGAAGTACGGTAGCGTTACCGCAGACACCTAGCCTTGGCCGTCGACGCGCCGACAGTAGGCGATAATGCCCTCGACGTCGGTGGGCAAAGGTTCGGAGGAGTCGGCTTTCGCGGGTTCTGCCGGAGTCGCCGAGGGTTGGGAAGATGCCTCTTCCGAAGAGGTCTCGGCCGGCGTCTCGGGCTCGGCAGCCGGTGCCGCAGCACCACCCTGCTTCTCGGCGCGAGCCGCTGCGAGGATCTCCTCGACCGACATTTTCGACGGATCCATCCGCTTGGGAGTCGCCGATGCGGACTCGGCCTGAGCCTCCGACTCGGCTGGTGCAGGAGCTGGGGCTTGCGGAGCCGCCGCCTTGGGTCCACCACCCTGTTTCTCGGCGCGAGCTGCCGCGAGGATCTCCTCCACCGACATCCCCTTGCCCCCTGGCGCCGGTTTGGCAGCTTTGGGTGCCTCGGCCGGCTTGGCAGCCTCTTTTGCCTCGGGCTTACCCGCCGCCGCCTTTTTGCCTCGAGCCGCCGCCAAGATCTCCTCGACGGACATCCCCGCACCGCCGGGTGCCGGTTTCTTCGCCGCACCGGCTTCCTTCGCGGCGGCCTTCGGCGCAGCTTTGGCCTTGGGAGCGGCCTTGGCTTTCGCCTTGGGCTCAGGCTTGGGCAGCGGCTTATCGATGACCTTCAAGAACGCCGGATCAATGTCGTACCAGCCGATGTTGTTATGGCCGTCGAATTCGACAAGGGCTCGGCCGTTCATGTTGACCGTCTTGACCGTCCCGGTCAGTCCCTTGAACCGGACGAGTTCCGGTCGCGACTCATCGACCACAACGTATTTGTCGGTATATTCCCGTTTCAGCTGTTCGATCTGTTCGAATACCATCGCCGATCTGTCTCGCCTGGCCGCCCCGAGCAACGGGGATAGGATGAATGGGTCGCCCGCAGTTCGGACGACTCGGAGAGACCGCTATTTTCCAGCACCTTCTTCAATTCGACAAGGGGAGCGGAGCCTCGAAAAAGGGCCCAGGCTTGGACGGCCGGCGTCTAGTCAACCATCATCGCAAGCGGTACCTTAAGTACCGGTCGGCTCGAGTCGCCGGCCCTTCCCACCTCTCCCGATCCTTGCCCACTCGAGGAGTGCTCACGATGGAACCTCGGCCCCTGTACCTAAACGGTCAATGGCAATCCCCCGGTCCGGCGTTGGAGGTGACCGATCCGGCGACAGGCGAGACGATTGGAGCGGTGGCGACGGTCGATGGTGAGCGGGTTCGCCAGGCCATCGACGACGCTCAGGCTGCCTTCCCGACGTGGCGACGCACGACGGCATTGGAGCGGAGCCGAGCGCTGACGCGGATCGCCGATGCGGTGGAAGCCCGCGCCGAAGAGATCGCCCAAATGATCACACGCGAAAACGGCAAGCCGCTGCCGCAGGCCCGAGGCGAAATGGCGATGACCGTCGATCACTTCCGGTGGTTCGCCGAGGAGGCTCGGCACGTCTACGGCCGCGTTGTCCCTCACCAACTCCCCGGCAAACGCCACCTCGTCTTCCAGCATCCCGTGGGCGTCGTTGGGGCGATCGCCCCCTGGAACTTCCCCGTCGTCCTGGCGGCTCGCAAGGTGGCTCCCGCCCTCGCCGCCGGCTGCCCGGTGATCCTCAAACCGGCCAGTGCCACGCCTCTCAGCAGTGTCCTCCTTACCGAAGCCATCGCCGAGGCCGACCTGCCGCCCGGCGTTTTCCAGCTCGTGGCTGGTAATGCTGCCGCCATCGCGGAGGCGTTCTTCAGCCATCCCCACTGCCGCAAAGTGACGTTCACCGGCTCGACCGAAGTCGGCAAGCAACTGATTCGCCAGGCGGCCGATACCGTCACGCGATTGTCACTCGAACTAGGAGGCCATGCCCCGGTCCTCGTCTTCGACGATGCCGACCTGGAAGCAGCCGTCGAAGGAGTGATCATTGCCAAGTTCCGCAACACGGGCCAGTCCTGCATCGCTGCCAACCGCGTCTACGTTCAACAAGGCATCTATGACACGTTTGTGTCTCGCCTTGTCGAGCGAGCCCGGGAACTCAAGATTGGGCCGGGCACCGAAGAGGGCGTCGAGATCGGACCGCTCATCGACGAACGGTCTCTCCAACACGCCCTCGATCAGATCGAGGATGCTCGGCGGCGAGGAGCCGTCATCCACTGCGGCGGGAAGCGATGGGAGGGAGCTCCCGGCACGTTCCTCGAGCCGACCGTGATCACCGGCCTGCCCGAGGAAGCCGCCTGCCTCCACCTCGAAACCTTTGCACCGGTGGCCCCCGTCATGCCATTTGAAAGCGAGACCGATGGTCTAGCTCGAGCCAACGACACGCCCTACGGTCTGGCCGCCTATGTCTTCACGCAGGATTTGGCTCGAGCCTGGCGATGTGCCGAAGAACTCGAAGCCGGAACGATCGGCATCAACGACTCGACGCCCGCGACCAGCCAATGTCCCTTCGGAGGCATGAAGGAAAGTGGACTGGGGCGCGAACTGGGCAGCGAAGGGATCGCTGCCTACCTGGAACCCAAGCACATATCGTTTGCTCGTATGAGCGACTATTGAGTAACCCGCTGAATGACCAACCCGTCAAGTGACGGAGTATTGTCACTCACAACCGTACGTGGCTCGCCCCACTCGCCCCGAGAGGATTTTCCCCATGCAACTCTTCCTCGATAGTGCTCGCGTCGACGAAATCCGGCATGCTCTCGAAATGTGGGATGTCGACGGCATCACGACCAATCCGCGTCATGTGCAGGCGGCCGGCAAACCGTTCCTCGAGACGATCGAAGCGATTGCGGAACTGTTCGCCGGGACCGACAAGCCCGTCAGTGTCGAAGTCGATCCGCACGTGACCGACTGGCAGGAGATCGTTCGGCAAGGAAAGGAACTCGCCAAGATCTCGCCCAACTTCGTGATCAAAGTGGGGGCGAGCGAAGCCGGTTATCGCGCCATCCGAGCACTCACGGATGAAGGCGTCCGCTGCAACGCAACGCTTATTTTCTCCGTGACACAGGCATGGCATGCTGCTCGAGCGGGTGCCGCGTACGTGAGTCCCTTTCTAGGGTGGCGTGAGCAATTTGGCGACGGTGCGAGCGAACTCATCAGCGACATCCGGATCATGCTCGACACGCACGACTATCCCAGTCGCATTATCGCCGCGGCGATTCGGAACAGCCGGCAAATCGGCGAGGCGGCCGTTTCGGGGGCCCACGCCGTGACCGCCGGCATGGCCGTCTACCTCGACAGCTTCGGCAGTCCCTACACGACGATGGGCGAAGGAATCTTTCAGCGAGCCTGGGATGCGACGCCTCAGTGAGCGGCCGTGACCGCTTCCCCGCCTTTCCATTTCTGACGATCTGTTTTCCGCCTTCCTCCCTTTTCTGGTACGACCTCATGGACACGACCCCCACCTTCGTCACTCATCTCGAATGCGGCCTAAAAGGAGATCACTATCCCGCCGACACCGTTCAGGGACTCTCCAAAGCCGGAAAACCTCTGTTGGTTCGGTACGATCTCGAGGCTCTCGGGCGGTCGGTCCGCCGGGAGCAGCTTGCCGAACGTCCGCCGGGGTTGTGGCGGTATCGCGAGTTCCTCCCCGTGCGAAAGGCCGAGAACATCGTGAGTCTTGGGGAGGTTGAAACACCGCTGGTGGAGCTGCCGAAGTTGCAGCCCGGTCGTGGTACGCTATGGGTGAAAGACGAAGGGCGCCTTCCGACAGGATCCTTCAAGGCTCGAGGACTCTGCCTCGCGGTTTCGATGGCACGCGAACTGGGGATCCGGCGCGTTGCCATGCCGACCAACGGAAATGCGGGAGCGGCTTTGGCGGCGTATGCCACGCGAGCGGGCATCGAGAGCTACGTCTTTTGTCCGGAGGACACGCCCGAGATCAACGTTCGCGAAATCGCGGCTCAAGGTGCCAAAGTCTGGCGCGTCAATGGACTGATCCATGAGTGCGGCAAGATCGTCGCCGGCGGGAAGGAAGCGATGGGCTGGTTCGACCTTTCGACGCTCAAGGAGCCCTACCGCATCGAAGGCAAGAAGACGATGGGGCTGGAACTCGCCGATCAACTCGGTTGGGACGTTCCCGATGTGATCCTCTATCCCACCGGAGGCGGCACCGGATTGATCGGCATGTGGAAGGCATTTCAGGAACTGCAAGCGATCGGGTGGCTTGGCGAGAAGTTGCCGCGCATGGTGGCGGTCCAAGCGGCCGGGTGTGCGCCGATCGTACGTGCTTACGAGGAGGGGACTGAGCACGCGGAACTCTGGACCGACGCCCATACGGTCGCATCGGGTATCCGCGTGCCTGTGGCCATCGGAGACTTTCTCATCTTGCGAGCCGTCCGGGAAAGTGGCGGGTTCGCGACGGCGGTCGAGGATGAGGCGATCTTGAAAGCTCGGAACGAGGTCGCCCAACAGGAAGGGTTGCTCCTTTGTCCCGAAGGAGCTGCCACGTACGCCGCCTACCGCCAAGAACTGGAAACTGGACGCATCTCGCCCGACGAGTCAGCCGTGTTGTTCAACTGTGCCATCGGATTGAAATACCCGCTGCCACCGGTCGACCGGACACTCGATTGTCACCGCCCTATCGACTATGAGGCTCTGAAATCATGACCGAGGCGTCATCTCCGTTGCGAGTCGGACTGATGGGAGCGGGGTGGTTCGGCCGCGAGGCGCACCTGCGCAACCTCTTGAAGATACCGGGCGTAACCGTTGTGGCGGCGAGTAGCCGGAGCGACGCGAGCCTCGAGGCGGCTCGCGCCATCGTCGGCGAGCAACTCCAGACGCATCACGACTGGCATGATGTCTTGGAGCATGAACTCGACGCCGTGATCGTCGCGTTGACGAACGACCAGCACTGCCAAGCGACGTTGGAAGCCCTCGAGCGAAACTTGCATGTCCTGTGCGAAAAACCCTTGGCGCTGACAGTTGCCGATTGCGACCGGATGATTGCGTTGGCCGAGGAACGACGGCGCGTTTTGCAGGTCGGCCATGAGATGCGATTCCAGAGCCTCTATCGGCACATGAAGAAGATGGTCGACCGGAACGAGGTGGGTGAAGTCCAGATCATGTGGTGTCGCGAATACCGAGGACCGATGCGGCCGGGGTGGCGTTCCAGCGAAAAACTCACCGGCGGCACGCTGCTGGAGAAAAACTCCCATCACTTCGATTTGTTCTGCTGGTTCCTCGGAGACGAGCCGCTACGCGTGACGGCCACGGGCGGCCGGAACGTGCTGCTCAACCGGGAAGTACTCGACAACGCCCAGGTTTTGATCGAATTCGCCGGCGGGCGGCGTGCCGTTTTGGAGTTGTGCCTCTTTGCCCCTTACGGAGGCGACACGGAGATCGGATTGGTCGGCGACGCCGGGCGGATCGACACTTGGAACCAGGCTCAGCGGCTCGTCCATCACGACTTCCGCATTCCCGAACGTCTAGAGCTCCACACCGCCGATTCGGCCGAAGAGGCCGGATTCCAGGATGCCTCTGGGCGCATCGATCGCGGCATCTTGGCGGAATTGGAACACTTCGTCGATTGCTGCCGTCGAGGCACAACGCCGATTACGGATGGCCGGTCGGGCCGACTGAGCGTGGCGCTCGGTTTGGCAGCCCAGGAATCGATCCGCCGGGGCGAGTCGGTGTCGATGGACGAGTGGCTCAAGTGAGAGGTCGTCGGTTCTACTTGGTGAACTGCCGTAGGAGCGATCTCCAGGCGGCTTTTTCTCGAGCCGGAGAAAACCTCGGTCGCAGCTCGCGACACCATTGTGTCAGTTTGTTTCGGAAAGCGACATCTTGCTCGAGTCGCCGTAGCAGCTCGGCCAGTTCATCGGTCTTCCGATAGCCGAAGTATCCGGGATACTCGGCGCCCAACATGCCGATGTTCCCGGAGACTCGCGTTGCCAGGACGGGTGTGCCGGCAACGATGGCTTCGGCGATCACGTTGGCGCCTCCTTCCATGGCCGAACTGACGACAAGTGCGCGGCTGCGCATGAGGTAACGCCAGACCTGCCAGTGCGGGCGGTCGCCGAGCCAGCGATAGCGAGGGTTTCTCTGCATCTCTCGGCGAACGCGAGGTTCAAAAGCAGGCTCCAAAACGGCACCCAAATGCGTGACGAGGATGCGGGACTCTTGGGGTAGGAGTCGCGCGGCCATGGCGGTTCTCAGCGGATCCTTTACGGCTCGCAGGTGGGCGACAACGGTGATCTCGAACACGCGGCGCAGTGGCGAGATTGCTACGTTGGGGGGCTTTGCCGATTGATAGATCACTTCGGCCTTGGCACGCCATTGGGGCTTGAGAAGCCTGACGGCCTCGGACTGCAACGCGACAATCCAATCAGCTTCATCGAGTGACCGGATGGCCGGACGTGACTGGGGAAGATCGTGGTAAAGGTCCGTGCCGGTGAGCGCGACGATGAGTGGCCCGTGCGGGTGGGCGCGGCGGTAGGCGGCAACCGCCTTTGCACTCCGGCGTGCATGGAGGGCGATGCACAGATCGGCTGGTCCGGCGACTTCGTCGACGGTCACGCGGACGTCGTGTCCGAGTGATCGCAGGAGGCGAGCCCAGCGGTTGGCTGTCAGGCGGTTGCCCAATCGGGATCGAGCAGGTGCCGGCGTCACCATGAGAATCTTCACGACTTGGAGATCCCTTTCAATCGGTTCAATCGGCTAAGTGATCGTGTGTGATCGTGAGGCACTGACACCCCTATGCCGCATGGTGGCGACTCTAACGCGGACCAATCCGTGGGTTGGGAGGGCGAGGCTCCTGCCGAGCCGAAATATTCCCTATATTTGGCACAGAGTGAAGCATGTCACGCATGTAACGGAGTTTCGCCAACGGACCTCTTGTATGCTTGGACCGACCGGACACCGTCTGTCCTGGAATCGGTCATCTCTGACTTGCAGGTCCAAGTCTGCGGTGCCGTTGTAGCTCCTTTTGTGGCTCGGCAGGAGCCTCGCCCTCCCAACTTAGGAAAATGTCGTTCCTAAGTACTGCGATCGGCTCCTTTCACTGCCTCATGGAGCCTAGAAGACTTCTCAACGTTCATTTCATTCCGGAATCTCGCACGGTGATTTCGCTGTTAGCCGCATTTGCTGTTCTACCTCTTTATGTCTTCGCGCGTTGCGGCATTTCCCTCCCCGAGAACGGGAGGCGCGCGCCGACGAACTGATCAAATCTCCGGCCCTCGGTCGCTACCCAGGTTCGCCGTCTGGGAACAGCCTTTCCCCAGGCGAAGCTTGGGGACGTCCGTTGACAGCGCAGGCTTCAGGTTGGATACTCGATACCGATTGAGTCTCTAACACGGTTTGCCACAGGAGGAACCGATGGCCGAAGTGACGATTCGCGTTCGCGACCACGGACCGTTTTTGGTTGAGGGTGATTTTAGGCTGGTCGATGCGGAGGGCAATGAGTTCTCCATCGATCGGGAGAAGCCGGCCATTGCCTTGTGCCGCTGCGGTGCCAGTCAGAAAGCTCCCTTCTGTGACGGCTCGCACAAGACGTGCGGCTTCCAGTCGTGCGAACGAGCTCAATAGGCTCGGGCACGACGGTCGTTGACAAGTTTTCCCCAACGTCGCACCTGAGCACCGTGCCGCGCAACGTGTTCGCGTGCGGTCACTTACCTGTTTCGACGCGACCACCCTTTCGCCCGTTGGTCGGCGTGGTACGTTGGCCGTGGGGCCTGAGTTCGCAAAACCGGGCACGGTCAAGTGGCTAAGGCTGGTGTGCACCGAGAAAGTAGGCCTAAAGATCTGCGGTGCGCGCTGCGCTTGGATCTCCGGATGAGAATCCGCGAGAGGGACAACGTGGACGGAAGGGGGAACCTCATGGATCGAATCGCCGATGTGCGCGACGTGTCGAGTGACGATGTCGACATCCTATCGCCGGAACTCGAAGCGGCGACGGCGCCGTTCGTCGACCGTTGGGGACGGCTGATCAGCCAGACCAACTGGGAAAAGGGGAAGATCATCTACGAGTGGCGGACGGCGCTGGCCGAGTCGGGGGCGCCGGCGAGTGCCTATACGGACGAGGTCTGGAGCCGCCAGGTGGGAGGCGTGACGCCACAGCATGTGGGGCGGTTGCGTCGCGTCTACCAGCGGTTTGGACAGGTGCGCGAGCAATATCCTGGCCTTTTTTGGAGTCACTTCCAGGTGGCGCTCGACTGGGAAGATGCCGAGATGTGGCTCGAGGGAGCCGTTCAGAACGGCTGGTCGGTCGCCAAGATGCGCTCAGTGCGCGCCGACACGCTCGGGCTTTCCAAGGAAGAAGCCCTGCGGCCCGTTCCCGTCGAAGTGGAACTCGATGAGGATTTCGAGTCGGTGGAGGAGAGGGTTCGAGCGACGACGTCTTCGGACGAGCGTGCCGGGAGCAAACAACCGGCGGCGGAAAGTGCCGAGCGTCATGATCGTCGGGTGCAAGGACAGGAAGAAGGCTCCGTTGAGCCGAACGATGCCGGTGATGTGCCGTTTCCAGTGGAAGAAGGCGAACAGGAAGGACATCCTGCGACGCGGCCGTTTGCGGACCTGCCCGAGTTGCCGGAAGACTTGCAGGAGGCGCTCGAGACGTTCAAACTGGCATTGTTGCGTCACAAGACGGCCGGCTGGACCGACGTTCGGCCCGAAGACGTACTCGCAGCACTCGATGCGTTGAAACTACTGGTAACTGCACCTTGAGAACCGTTGGTCGAAAGGGATCGTGTCATGAGCAACTGGTGGCGTACGCTGGCGATCGTGGGCTTTTGCATGGGGAGTTGTCTGGTGACTGAGCGCGGTATGGCGGAAGAGAACAGCGGCAAGGCTTTGGCTCACATGGTCTTTTTCAAGCTGAAAGACAACTCGCCCGAGGCTGCGCAGAAACTGGTGGACGCCTGCAAGAAGTATCTTTCCGACCACGAAGGGACTCTCTATTTCTCGGCCGGCGTGCGTGCGAAGGAGATGAAGCGATCGGTCAACGACACGGACTTCGACGTGGCGTTGCACTTGGTTTTTCGCAACAAGGCTGCGCACGACAAGTACCAGAATCACCCTCGGCATTTGAAGTTCATTGAGGAAAACAAGGACAATTGGGCCGGAGTACGTGTCTTCGATTCCTATGTGGAGTCATCCGGGAAGAAGTAGACGCTGAGGATCTCACCACCGGGCGGATCAACCACGAAAGACACGAAGGGGCGAATCGACCACGAAAGACACGAAAGACACGAAAAGGGTAAAGAGGCTGAGCGGATCGATCGGGAGATCCTCGAGACGGAAAAAGTTGTCAGATTGCGTGAGATTCGATAGGCTGAACTTCGTCTGGTTTGGAAAACTCATCCTGGAACCAAACATGCCTGGAAGCCACTCGAGGAACATCGGGGGGGTAGGTTTACGACTCCTTGACCGGACCGGTTCGTCCGGTAACTGCGATTCATTCTTTACCGACTCTTTCGTGTATTTCGTGCATTTCGTGGTTGTCCTTGGGCGAACCACGAAAGGCCCGAAGGGGCGGATCAACCACGAAAGACACGAAAAACACGAAAAGGGGGTAAGGAGTGTGAGCCAACGGATTGGGAGATCATCTTGAGGGAAAAAGTTGTCGGATTGGGTCAGATTCTATAGGCTGGACTTTGTCTGCCTTGGAAAACTCGTCCTGGAACCAAGCCTGTCTGGAGCCCGTTCGGTGAACATCGGGGGGTAGGTTTACGACTCCTTGACTGGACCGGCTCGTCCGGTATCTGCGATTCATTCTTTGTCGACTCTTTCGTGTATTTCGTGCATTTCGTGGTTGTATTCAGGATCAACCACGAAAGAGACGAAAAACACGAAAAGGGGGTAAGGAGTGTGAGCCAACGGATCGGGAGATCATCTTGAGGGAAAAAGTTGTCGGATTGGGTCGGGTCCTATAGACTGGACTTTGTCTGCCTTGGAAAACTCGTCCTGAAATCAAGCCTGTCTGGAGCCGGTTCGATGAGCATTGGGGGGTAGGTTTACGACTCCTTGCCTGGACCGTCTCGTCCGGTAACCGCGATTCATTCTTTGCCAGCCCTTTCGTGGATTTCGTGCTTTTCGTGGTTGTGCTTGGGGCGAACCACGAAAGAGACGAAAGACACGAAAAGGGGTTATGGGATGTGAGCCGATGGATGGTCGGATCGTCTACAAGGAAGAAAGCTACCGGGTAATGGGGGCGTGTTTTGAGGTCTACAAAGAGAAGGGGCCTGGGTTCGTCGAACCGGTATATCAGGAGTGCGTGGGGATCGAACTCGCGTTACAGGAAATCCCGTACGTTGCCCAGTCCGTGCTGGAGTTGGCTTACAAAGGCCGGCGGTTGCAACGGACGTACCAACCAGACTTCATCTGTTTCGGAAAGATCATTCTGGAGATTAAGGCCGTCTCGAAGCTGCTCGACGAACATCGCGCGCAGGTTCACAACTACCTGAAGGCAACGGGCTTCAGGCTGGGATTGCTGACGAACTTCGGTCATTATCCACAACTCGAATGGGAACGGATTGTACGCTGATTCCAGCTCATGCCCTATTTCCCTTTCGTGTTTTTGGTGTCTTTCGTGGTTGTGC
>WFWZ01000044.1 GCA_015490875.1 Planctomycetaceae bacterium | reverse complement strand
GAAATGCGGATCACGGCAACCGTGATGTCGTAATGTTCTTCGAAGGACTTAAGGCGTTGCTTACGGAAGCAGAAGCAACGGCGAGTAGCGTGTACTTCATTTTTTAGCCGCCGCGACGATCGAGGTTGTTTCAGAACGCGGTGTCCAGTCGCGGCGAACAGACAAAAAAGGACAGGCGTTTTTCGGATTACCCTCAACACGGACAAAAGTATGAGCAAGTGATCGACATTGTCGGTGCAAACTGAAAGAATATTCCAACGCTGTTTGTTTGGATACTGCACTTTAGGCGATCTCTGAGTCGCCAGGAGGAGAAATTGGGATTGATTGAAATCGCGGCTCTCCCGATGCTTCTGTTTTCTTTGTCACATAAGGAAACACCGCAACAGGAGAGCCACGGATGGCCAAGCGTAAACGATCTCAGGAACGACCGCAACCCAAGCACAAGAAGCAACAGAAATCCCAGCACGACAAGCGCGAGCGACTGCTCTGTCAGAATACCCGTCGCAAGAAGACGAGAAAGGCCAAAGTGCCGCTGACCGGTACGATGAAAAAGGCGGTCTCGGTCTTGCAGGCAGTGATGGATCCCAGAATCGCTTTTCGGCTGGCGATCGTGATAGCCGGAATGTTGCTGGCTGACGGTCGGCGTACCGCCAGTAGCTGGTTCGTCGCGGCTGGAGTCAAAGATGATTGGGACCGGTTTTACGATTGCTTGATCAGCGTGGGGCGGACTTCAGGAAAGCTCGCTACGGCGGTGCTCGGTCTGGTGGTGCAGAAGTTCGCTCCAGGACCTGGGGATCGAATCTTGCTGGGGATGGATGACTCTCCCACTGCACGTTACGGACGGCACGTGGAAGGGGCCGGCGTTCATCACAACCCGACCCCCGGCCCGGCCGATGGCGAGTGGCTCTACGGACACAACTGGGTCGTCATGGCGTGGTTGGTGACCCATCCGCTGTGGGGAGTGATCGCTCAACCGCTGCGCTCCATGCTGTATGTCCGCGAGGTCGACGTGCCGAAGCTGGCAGACAAACATGGCGCCTGGGAATTTCGCACGAAACATCAGCTCGGCGTGGAACTATTGGAGTGGTTCCTGAAATCGATCCGCGCATTGGGGCAGAAGTCGGCAGTATGGCTTGTCGTAGACGGTGCCTATGCCATGCGGCCGTTCCTCGTGCCCGTACTCAAAATGGGCGTCGTGGTCGTCAGCCGCTTGCGCAAGGATGCCCGCTTGTTCGACCTGCCGCCCGCGGGTTCTCACGGCAACCGGATTTACGGTCACAACCGAATCAGTTTGGCCAGGCGCGCCGGACAACGCCGTGGGTGGCAGACCATCACCTATCGGAACCGCGGCATCGAGGTGACACGTCAGTACCAGACGTTTCTGGCGACGTCCAAACTGATCAGCGGCCAGATCCGTGTGGTGATTCTTCGATTCGAGGACCAGAGTTGGGCGCCTTACTTTTGCACGGACACGTCAGCTCAGGTGCGCGACATTTTGGAAGCGGTGGCAGCACGCTGGGCGATCGAAGAGCATTTCCATGATGTGAAGGAAGTCTGGGGCGCTGGACAACAACAAGTCCGCAACGTGTGGTCGAGCATCGGCTGCTGGCACTTGAACCAATGGCTCTACACGCTCGTTGAGCTATGTTGCTGGGACAGCGACAAATCTCAGTTGACCGACCGCGGAGCACGTCGTTGGGACAACCCCGACCGTCGCCCTTCACATGCCGACCGTCGTCGATCCATTTCCCGAAAAATGCTGCAGAAAAATTTTCTCGCCGCTCTACCTTCCGCCCCAGACAATCGCAAAATCCGACGCCTCCTGGACGTTCTGCTTGACCTTGCAACCTGATCGCCTAAAGTGCAGGACAATGTGAAGGGTGCGACTTCTGTGACACCAGTTTACAGGCCATGAAACGAAAGCCTCGACAAAAGCTGACCCCCGCTGTAGAGAAGAAGATCACTGAAGATTGGGCGCGAGAACTCCCAGGAATGGGGGTTTACAAACGGCGGTGGCTGATGCGCCGTGTGGGACCGTTGCTTATAGGTATTTCCCTCGATCGAGACTCGCATGGTGACTTGTATAAGCCGTCCTTTCACGTGTTCTTCCTTGGTCGACGTTGGCCAGCACCGGAACCCGCACTAACTCTTAATGAACCGTTGCGTACGTATCGGACCCATGCTCCTGATGATGTCGAGGTGCGGGAGCACAACGAGAAGTATCTCGACGCGGTCCAGCGGATGAAGGAGCAGGCGTTGCTTCCGTTGGACGGTCCCGTGACGATTGAGCAAGTACTGGAAGCATATCGGAAGCATCATGAACGAGCACCGATGGGAATGCCCTCGTTGACGTCGAATGTAATTCTGATGTGTGACCTGATCCTGCTGCTGGTGTGGTGCGGTCGGACGGCAGAGGCTGGGCGAATGCTTGACGAAGTACTTGAGGCCGTCCCGGATGAAAGAGACTACCGGCATCCCTACGGAAGTCGCGAAGCTTTCGAACGGGCAATGCGTGAGGCCATCGCGCATCCGGCGACTCTACGCGAGCAGGTGGAACGTCAAATTGAACGGCTGGCCGTGCAAGAACTTCCAGTTTCTGAATTATTGTGCTAAGGCGCCGAAAGCGGTGTCCATTCGAGCGCGGCAACCGCGGCGGGGAGCTCAGCACGCGCCATCCATTCTTGCCGCGGGCGCGGGGAGCGTTGCCGTTGTTCCCGCGTTGTTCGCCCGCGCAATCGGTGGGCGGTTGGTGCGCCGTGTCTTCGGCGAGGGGTGGTCCGTGCCATGGAGCCGGGCTCGCTGGCCAGCGGAGCT
>WFWZ01000043.1 GCA_015490875.1 Planctomycetaceae bacterium | reverse complement strand
GTCCCAACCAGGTCGTCCCATCGGTGCCGTGATAGAGGAACGGATCTTTGACGTGACAGATTTCCGGCAAAGGGGAGCTCACGAGAGGTTCCACAGGAGCGCTGGCTAATTCTTCCAGGCTGTCCGCGACGATCCGGTCGACGGTCCAGACGCCGGTACCCGGTTTCTGGAACTGAGCCACCTCGGGCGCGTATCGACGGCTGGACTTTTCGGAAGAAACGAGCAACTCCACCTTGCCATCTCGCTCCCACAGGGCCGCTCCTTCGATCGAAAGAACGGTTTCGCCATCCGGAGCCATCGCTTCTTTGGAGCGCTTCCACACGAGCTGAAACGTACGGCCGTGATCTTCGGACCGGAAGGCGGCCAGGGCGAAGCCACGTGTGCCGGCCTGGACTCCTGTGCGTGAGTCGCCCGGATTGCGGTAGCGGCCGACCAGCCACAACGAGCCGTCCGAACCAGGCCAGAGATTGCCACCGCCGAACCAACTGCCGCTTCCTTCGGCGTCGGGGGGGACGATGATATGGGCTCTCTCTTGGTCGACAAGCAGCCGGGCGATCTTCCGGCAAGTATCCACGGGAGGTGTCATGTGGAGGTCGGACATGGGTCGTACGGAACGTGGGGAGGAACAGACAAAAACAGACAATACAGGTTTACTTTAACGGTCGGCCGAACCGGTCTATCTTCGGCGAGGATAACGCTGGAAGCGTCTGCGAGGGTAGCACCTGGCGCGGTGCCATGCTACCACCGTCATTTTCCAACCCAGTGGCGTGACCGATGCGGGGCGCAGTTTCCTTCCCTTTTCGCTGGCCGTGGCAACTCGCCATCCATCAGCCAACTTTGACTTGTTTTGCTCCATTGCCTAACGGGCCTGTTTTGCCCTGCCCGATACGTTTAACGCGGACGCTCATCATGGGGCGAACCGAGCCGGCATGGAATGGGCACTTCGAAGAAATCAGGAGGATTGAAAACGATGCACCGTCCGACTCTTTCTCTCTTTGCGTTGATGGGACTCCTGGGTGGGGGATTGCTGGCAACCAGCACGGTCTGCGGCCAGGTTCCCAGTTTCGGCGACCAATGCGGCGGAATTATTCCGTTCGTGGATGACGATCCGTGGTTCCCGTACGCTCTCCCGACGGCAACTCGCAGCGATGCTCACCGCATCACCGAGCGATCTCCCTCGTGGCACTTCTATGCCTCGGGGTGCGACCCGATTTACGACGAGGCGGTTTACGGCTCACAGAAAGAAGAGGTGGCCGTCTCGCTCGATTCCGAGGAAGAAGTGGCGATGAAAGTGGCTGATCAGGCCCAGGTTGGTCCCACGGACTCGGATGACGAGTACGTCGATTTCCCCTACGAGTTGACCTATGACGATGACCCGCCCGTAGCGTCAGACGACGAGCATGCGGGAGAAGATGAGTATACCGGAGAAGATGAGTCTGCGGGTGAATACGAGGACGAGTACGACTACGAATATGAGTATGGCGGGGAGGACGCCGACGATTACGACGGCGAAGCTGAGGACGAGTACGATTACGAGTACGAGTACGACGGCTATGAGGGAAGTAACGAGTCTCGCGGCGACGAATACAGTGTCGACGACGACTACGAGTACGGTTCGGCCGACGATGGCCACGGCATCGCGGATGCGGATGAGGTAAACCCAACGCCGGTGGACGATGCAGCGGAAGCGTACCGCTACTATGGCGCTGACGACTACTATGGGGCTGATGACCAGAGCTCGGCAAGCTCCAACCACGAGGCCACAGAGGGATCTGAGGAAGCCTACGACGGCGACTGGGAAGATGACTACGACTACGAGTATCAAGGGGGGTACGACGAGGATTACGAGTATGAGGGAGCATACGAGTATGACGGTGACACGGGGGCGGCACCCGCTGAGTTGGCTTCTGAGGCAGATGATTCGGATGACGAGTACGAAGACTTTCCGTATGAGTTGACTTATGACGACATGCCCACCGAATCTGCGGCGGCCCAGATGCAGGTCGAAGAGCTGATGTGCCTCCTTTCCGACGCTCGCGAACGTGGGGCTTGCTGGCTGCGAGAGCTCAGGATGGAGGAGTCGGTTCAGCGAGCCGCTCTCGTAGCTCGAGCGACCCTCTCCCAACTGGCGGCAACGCTGCCGCGTGTTCTGGAGGAGATGGCGTCGCACAGTTCGTCGGAGGTGGCTCAGGCGCAGGCGGCTGCCACTCGCCCGTCCGTCGCCCGCCCGGTGGGGGCGACCGATGGTGGACGAGCAGCAACCCTTTCCAGAAAAGCTCGCCGGGAAGCCCGTCTTCGCTTGGCATTGCTGTTGGACCGCGTTGGCGAGTCACTCCAGCGAGTCTCCCGCCAAATGATGCTAGAGCTGGCCCGCGAGGATTCCGGCCACCTTGTTCGCTGAACCCGTCCAGGGCTCACCCATGCCACGACCGGGTCGCGCTGCTCCTCCCAGCGCGGCCCGGTTCGGCTTTCGAGAAGTCTTGGGAGAGATTCCTTGCAGATCAGACGTTTCCCAACCCGGGGGCTCGGCCGGGCGAGCCGATGTGATCCCGAGAACCGGCTCATCGCCCTCTCCAGTCCCTCCCCCTTTGTGTGGGTTCTGTCCGAAACCGCCGAAAACTCTCTAGATTGCCTGGTTTTCCCCAATTACACTAAACTGCCTGGATGCTCACGACTGGTTATTGGCACAGGGCCTGCTCGGGCGTGGGTCCTGGCAGGAGGCAGTTCGGGCGACCGCCGAGGAAATATGGCGGGATCGGACGTGGGGAGGTACAATAGATCCTGTGCGGGATGGGTTCGCGCTGGGCTGTTGAAGACGGGAACAATAGGTGCGCCCTTGGGGGCGGTCTGGGGATTCTTTTCTGTTTGGAGTGAGCATGATGTCCCAACGCGGTCGGTTCTGGCTGGCACTGATGGCTGGTTTGCTTGTGGCCTCGAGCCAGTGGGCGCAGGTGGCGGTGGCCGATTCCTACCGGACTCGGTTGGCCACTTACGATACGGCGGATGGCGAGACCTTGTTTGCGTTGAGCATCCTACCGGAGTCGGAGGATCCGGTCTCGGCCGACGTCGTCGTATTGGTCGATACATCGGCAAGTCAGATTGGCTTGTTCCGCGAAGACAGTCTTCGTTTGGTGCGGCGTTTCGTGGCAGGCTTGTCGGCCGACGACCGAGTTCAGATTGCCGCCGTGGATATCGAGTTGGTAGGGCTGACTTCCGGGTGGGTTTCGCCTGGCTCGTCCCAGGTGACTCAGGCGCTCGAGCGACTCGAGGCGCGAACGCCGCTCGGGGCGACCGACTTGGTGCAGGCGTTCGAGCGTGCGTTGGACCTGTTCGCTCAAGACTCGCGCCGCGCAGCTCGCAGCATTGTCCTGATCGGTGATGCGGAGAGCCGGGCCAATCTTTTCGATGACAGTGAACTGCGTGAGTTGATTCGTCGTTGCCGCATCGATCACGTATCCATTTCGACGTACGTGATCGGTCCTCAACGCGATGTAAAATTCGCAGCGATCTTGGCACACCACACCGGTGGCACGACGTTGGTCGATCGGGAAGGCGAAGCAATCGTGGATGCTGCGGCAACGGCATTGGCGAAGGCGGTTCATGTTCCGGTATGGTATCCAATGCAGACGACGTGGAGTCGTTCGGTGGCCGAAGCGTATCCTGCCGTATTGCCGCCGCTGCGAGGCGATCGCGATTCGATCGTGGTGGGGCGTTTAGCCAAACGCCAGACGGTCAAGGTGACCGCTCGCTTGGAATCGGCTCGAGGTGACCGCGTGCTCGAGTTGACACTGAAGCCTGAAGCCTCCAGTTCGGACGTCGCATTTTTGCCTCTGTTTTTGGAAATCGTGCGTCAGGATGACGGCCTGCGGATGCCGACTCCCGGTTCCGAGGGCTTGCGGGAAGTCGCTCGGCTCCTCGCCGATCCCGACGAGAAGTCGGGCGAAGCCGACTCGGCAGGGAAGAACGCTTCCGAGCCGAACGATTCGGTTTCTTCCTTTGATTGGGACCGGTTGCTGGAGTCGCATGTCTGGTACGTGGCGACTCAAGAGCCTGCCGGCCAAGAGGGCGATGGAGGCGAAAAGAAGGCAGGCGATGGGCCTGGTCGCGCAGGTGACGATGCGCCGGCCGGAAAGTTGCTTGAGGAAGTCCGCCGCCAGCAGCAGGTCTTGGCGGCCAAAATGGAAGCCGAAGTGCAAGTGCACCTCAAAGCGGCTCGCAAACTCATGGCCGACGCGCCGGACCGAGCTCAGGAGAGTCTGAAAATCTTGCTCGAGCAGGTTCGGGAGGCTCCTGAGTTGCAGCCGGAGATGCGAGCGCGCCTCATCGACCAGATCGAAGTGGCACTCAAACAAGCGGCTCGCAGGCAGTTGGCCGTTGATGAAGAACGCCGCATTGTTGCGGAAAACCAGGCTCGAGCTGAAGAGTCACGTCGCCTTGTCGAGGAGTTGCAGCGAAACCGGGGCGATGCGAAGAAGCTCATGGAGCGATTCCATTCGCTCATGGCCGAAGCGGGAGACGATTCCGAGAAGTATCTCGTCGCCGATGAGGAAATCGCGCAGCCCATTCGAGACCGGCTTATCCCGAATGAGTCGATCGGAACGTCGGCGGTTTGGCGAGCCCGCCTGATGCGGCAGATTGTCGGCCATGAGAGTTTCCGAGAAAAACGACACCGGGATTTTGCCGATACGCTTTATCTCGTCGACCGCGCCGCGGATCCATTCCCCGATGATCCACCTGTCCGTTATCCCGACGCTGAAACATGGATTCGCCTTTCCGAGGCACGCAAGAAATACGCTTCGTTCGAGTTGTTGGGCGAGACGGAAGCTGTCAAGAAAATTCGCGCGGCACTGGACAAGACGGTGGATCGATTCGAGTTCGTCGAACAGACCCTCGAAGATGTGATCCAGTACGTGCGCGACACCTACGGTCTGCAAGTTCAGTTCGACCGACAAGCGCTCGTGGATGCCGATGTGGAAATCGACCAACCGACAGTGAGCGTGGACGTCACCGGTGTCACCTTGCGGGATGCCTTGAGGTTGGTCCTCGACCCGCAAGACCTCACGTTCATGATCAAGAACAATGTCTTGATGATCACCACCAAGGAAGTCGCTTCGCAATCAGAGAACCTTGTCACCAAGGTCTACCAAGTGGGTGATCTCGTCGTGCCGATCATTCCATTGGGAGGCGGCTTTGGTGGCCTAGGTGGAGGTGGTTTCGGTGGCGGCGGCTTCGGCGGCGGCGGCTTCGGCGGCGGCTTCGGTGGTGGTGGTTTCGGCGGCGGCCTGGGCGGCGGCGGCTTTGGCGGTGGCCTCCTGATGGTTGACGACGAGTTGAACCTCGGTGAAGAGAAAGCCGAATCGAAGAAGGAGAGCCAGGATGAGGACGGCATTCTGCGGATCCAGGACAGCCGCGACGTGAAATCGCAACCCCAAACGATCGTCGACGCTCCGCCCATCGTCCTGAAGAACGAGACTTGGGACGCTTTCTTTGCGGCTCGAGCGCAACTGGCAGGACCGCCGCGTCATCACCTGGCTCGACGCGTCCGGGCCACCGCGCTGAAATTGATGCAGCAGAAGAAATACCAAGAGACCGTCGATATGCTCATGGCGGCTCTGCGGCACAGCCATCTTCAGCCGTGGATGTATGAGGGTCTCAGTTTGGCCATGCGAGGAGCCGGTCGGTCGCCTCAGGAGATCGAGCGAGCCATGTTGTCGATCGTCGACTTGGCCGGGGATCCGCAGCGGATGGAAGAAGTGGCTCATTACTTCGCTCGGTCCGGCCATGAGCGCCGTGCGTTTCAGCTCTATCAAAATCTGGCGACCCTGCGACCGTATGATCCCCAGCCTTACGCCTATGCTCTGATGGTGGCGCGGCGTATGGAAGACCGTGAGGCGCTAAAGTGGGCTTGCCTCGGCGTCTTGCGTCAGGCCTGGCCGGCCAAGTTTCGCCATGTCGAAGTGCAGGCCGACCGGAGTGCCCGGGCTTTGGTAGCCGAGTTGAAGGCGGAAGGGAAAGCGGCCGAGGCCGCCGAGTTGGCTCGGCGCTTTGCCGAAGCCCGACAGCGTGACTGCAAGGTCACGGTTACCTGGACCGGGGAAGCCGACGTCGACTTGTTGGTGCTCGAGCCGGCCGGAACCGTCTGCTCCCTCTTTAATCCGATGACCTCCTCCGGCGGTGTGCTCGTCGGGGATGCGTTCGCCGGCAATCCCGATGTGACTCGGAAAGAGTACCGCGAGCAATACGTCTGCAGTGAGGCGTTCGCGGGTGAGTATCGAGTCCGTATCCGGAAGATCTGGGGACGTGTCGCCGCCGATACCGTGACCGTGGAAATCGAAACGCGGGACGGCCAGAAGATCCGCAAGCAGATCCCCATCTCCCAGAAAGATGCCCTCGTAATTTTCGATGTCCGGGAAGGGCGCAGAAAAGTTCGGTTGAGTGAAGAGATGATTGCTGCGGCTCGAAAATGGCAAAAGGCTCAACAGCAATTGGCATCCCGAGATCAGGTGAGGCAGCAGCTGCGGCGAGCCGCTTCGTCGGGATCATTGGCGGACGGGTCGTATGATGATGAAGACCGCAAGCGGCAGGAACGTCAGTTGGCGGCTTCCCGAGGTCGGCTGCCTCGACAGGGTATCGGCTTCCGCATTCGGCCGACCGTCCTTCCCGAAGGAACGATCATGTCGGCAACCGGTGTCGTTTCCGGTGATCGTCGCTACGTGCGCGTTACCGCGTTCCCGCTCTTCTCGGCCATCGGTGACGTTTCCGTTTTTGACGTCTCGGGTCGTTCGAGTCCCACCAGCGGCTTCAACAACAACCAGGGGGGTGGCGGGGGCAACTAGCCGGCTCTGGCCAGTCTCCCCGTTGTTGCCTACAGTAACCGCAGCCAGACCAGCGCTGGCTGCGGTTTTTTCACGCTCGTCGCGAAGCCCTCATCGGCTTTCGACGAGGGAGTTGGTCGTCCTCGAGAGCCGCATTGGATTCGGACGGTACTCACTACCAAGAGGCTCACCGTGTCGACTGAGAACGTTCCCGTTCCCAAGCACCTGGCACGCTACGTTCGGCAGATTCAGTTTCCGGGTATCGGACTGGAGGGCCAGCAGAAGCTGCACGACGCCCGCGCTTTGATCGTCGGTTGCGGGGCGTTGGGGAGCGTCATCGCAGAAACGCTGACTCGAGCCGGCGTCGGGCGACTGCGGTTGGTCGATCGGGACTTCGTGGAACTCAACAACTTGCAGCGCCAGGTCCTCTATGACGAACACGATGTGGCTCGCCGGCTTCCCAAGGCGGTGGCCGCCGCCGAAAAACTGAAGCAGATCAACGCGTCGGTACACTTGGAAACACACGTGGCCGACCTCAACTGGCGCAACGTCGGGCAGTTCATCCAAGATGTCGATGTCATCATTGACGGGACCGACAACTTCGAGACTCGGTTTCTGATCAACGATATCGCCCTCCAGCACTCGATCCCCTGGATTTACGGGGGCTGCCTAGGCGCCACCGGGCAGACGCTCACGATTCTACCTCCCGACACCCCCTGCCTCCGGTGCCTCTACCCGGAACCCCCGCCACCAGGCGCTAGCGAAACGTGCGACACGGCCGGCATCGTCGGCCCGATCATCCTCACCATCGCCGCCATCGAGTCACTCGAAGCGATCAAGGTTCTTACCGGGAGGCAGGAGGCGGCAAGTCCGTACCTGCAGGTATTCGACCTGTGGGAGAATCGCGTCCGCCAAATCGGCTTGGAACAACTGGCTCCCTACGACCGATGCCCATGCCATCGAGGGGACTATCCGTGGGCCAGCGGTCAGCGGGCTCCCCAAGACGCCGTCCTTTGCGGCCGCAACGCAGTGCAACTCCGATTCCCCCACGCCGATCCTGTTTCGCTCGCCGATTTAGAAGCCAAATGGGCGCCACTGGGAAAGGTGGTGCGCAATCCCTTCCTGGTGCGCTTGGAAACCGACGGATACCAGATCACCGTCTTTCAAGATGGTCGAGCCATCGTGGAGGGAACCCAGGACCCGGTCGAAGCGAGGTCGGTTTACGCTCGATACGTCGGGAACTAACGCTCCACGACCTCGCCGTATCGCTGCTAAACTTCTTGGCTATCTTACGCCGATACTCTTTTCGGGCGTCTCTTCCCAAGTCTCCGCGTATTACGTCTCTTGCCTGAACGGCACACGTGGTTCCTTTTGCGGACCCATCCTTCCATGTCCACCGTCCCTTTTTCTGTCGTAGCCCCCGAACCTGGCACGCCGGTGATATCCTCCGGCTCGACCACCTTGGGGCACTGGCGATTGCAAGAAGTGTTGGGACGCGGGCGGTGGACGACCGTCTATCGTGCGGCTCCGGTGGAACTCCCCTTCGATCAACCGGGAGACTATGCGATCAAAGTCGCCTCCGGCCAAGATGATCGGCGCGCTCGGTGGTTGCTTCAAGTCGAAGCTGCTGCCGGCAGTCGCGTCTCACATCGCCACGTCGTCCCCGTCCTGGCATGGCAGCACGAGGGAGCTCGTCCGTATCTCGTGATGCCGTACCTTCCAGGTGTAACACTTCGGCGTCAGATCGATACCGGCGGGCCGATTCCCCCTCGCTTCGTTGCGTGGTGGATTCGCCAAGTGGCCGAAGGAGTTGCCGCGTTGCACGCCGCGGGGTGGCTCCATGGGGACATCAAGCCGGAGAACGTCATGATCAATGCGGCGGGACACGCCACCGTGATCGATTTGGGGTTCGTTCAACCGATCGACGTGGCTCGCGGATCGGGCGGGCTGATGGGAACGCCCGCCTACGCAGCCCCCGAACGGCTTGGAAAGCATCCGACGTGCAGTCCGGCAAGCGACGTCTACAGCCTCGGGCGTATGGCCTGTGAGATGCTCACTGGCCAGCCTCCCGGCGCATCGCCAAGGGGCGTCGCGCACCGACGCCAGCTCGAGCAAGCAGGCTGGAGCGATCCGACCGTGGTGAACTTCTTCGGCCCGCTCCTCGATGCCATGCTGGCAGAGTGTCCCGCTTCACGTCCTTCCTTGACGACCGTTATCGACGACTTGTGCGGCTGGGAGCTGGAAACTCTGGCACGCGAGTGGAACGATGGCGAATCGCCGTGAGTCTCACTGCTGGGCTGCCTCGAGACTTTCTTGCAACAGCTGCACCGGGTGGACGACGCGAAGGCGGATTCCTTCCAAGGTCGCTTGCCGCAGAATCTGCAGCGTACATCCGGCATTGGCTGAGACAACGGTGCGCGCTCCCGTGCGGAGGATGTTTTGCAGTTTGCGCCGAGCCAAGCGATCGGCCATCTCCGTCTGCGTCAAATTGTAGCTTCCCGCGGCTCCGCAGCAGGTGTCCGATTCATCGAGTGGAACGATGCACAAACCGGGAATGCGCTCGAGCAGACGGCGAGGAGCCTCACGGACTCCTTGAGCGTGCGCCAGGTGACAGGCATCGTGGTACGTGACTTGAAGAGGGAGCCGTCCGAGGGGTGCTACCCAGCCGAGTTCGTCGAGAAACTCGTTCACATCACGCACCTTTTGGGCCAACTGCGCCCGTTTCCCAGCTCCATCCTCCGGCCAGGCATGGCCATATTCCTTGAGCATCGCGCCGCAACCGGCCACGTTGACCACCACTGCATCGACATCCAAGTCCGCAAACGCGCTGACATTTTGATCGGCCAGTGTGCGAGCCTCCTCTTCTTGGCTCGAGTGATAATGGATGGCGCCGCAACATGCCTGGTTCTTAGGAACGATGACGTCGCAGCCATTGGCCTGCAGAACGCGCAACGTCGCCCAGTGTACGTCGCGAAAGAGGGCATCGGCCACACAGCCGGTAAAAAGGGCTACCGTCGCACGACGTTCACCTACGGCTTCGACGCGCGAAGGAAGGCGAGGGTGTTTTCGTAGGGGCGGCAAAAGGGTGACCAACCGGCCGAGGCGTCGAGGCAGCAGTTTCCAAAGCCCCGTCGCGCGTACGAAGGAGAGGAGTCCCAACGAGGAGGCCCAACGTGCTGGCAAGAGGGCGCGTTCCAGCCGTCTGGCATTTGGAAAGAGCTTCCACAAGATCCATCGGTGGAAAACATCTCGCGGCGCCGGAAGCATTCGGTTGCGGAACGGTTCGATCAGCTTGCCGTATTCGACCCCCGAAGGACACGCCGTTTCGCACGCTCGGCAGTCGAGACATAACTCGAGATGCCGGCGAATCGGTTCGGTCAACTCGATCCGCTTGTCGGCAACCGACCGCATGAGATAGATACGGCCTCGCGGACTGTCGTTCTCATCGAGGGTCTCCTTATAAGTGGGGCAGCTCGCCGTACATAACCCGCAATGGACGCAACTGAGAAATGTTGCGTAGTCGATCCCCAATTCGGTACGACTTTCCGGCGTATCGACGGAGGGCGAGGGAGAGTTCATAGTGTCGCTTCCAATCGGCTGGTTGACCGTCTGATTTCACGTTCACCAAACGAAACGTCCTCGGTTCAGGATGTTGTTCGGATCGAAGGCCTGCTTGACGTTTTCCATCAGTTGTAGTGGAAGTCCCAATTCCGTCCAAACGACTTGATGCGTCATTTCTGCTCCCGAAGCATTGCGAAGCAATCGCACATGGCCTCCATAGTGGCGAGCGATCGGCTGGATTTTCTTCACCAGCGTCGCACTAAGACCTTCTTGAGGGAAGACGCTGAAATGGGCATCCACCATCCCGGTGGCCAGATCAGCGAAGAGACTGGCGTCGGCATCGATTGCCAGGATGGCCTGGGCAACCGGTTCGGCGCCACTAGCAACTGTCTTGGCTCGAATGGCCAAAGGCGGCTCGGTCGATCCGGGAAATGCGGCCAAGTCGTCCAGACGCGACTGGACCAAGGAGGGCTCGTCGTCTTCATGCCAACGGCACCATCCCGTCGCGACGTGGCGAGCCGTCTCGATCGAGCCGGCAACTTCTTCGGCTAGTCCTTCAAGTAACAGGACAAATCTAAGGTCTTCCACACTTTCGATACATTCACTCCATGCAGTCTGCTTCCAATAGGGACCTCGCACGACGCCCATCGTCACTGCGGCCAGCGGCGCACGCCGCAACCGCAGCGCCAATTCGCGAGCAACCTCCCAGTTTTCGACCGGGGCACTCAGCCAGCAACGGCGCTCCGGTTTGGGCCGGACTCGGAAGGTGATCTGGCTGAGGATGCCGAGCGTCCCCATCGAACCGGTCAGCAGCTTGCAAAAGTCGTATCCTGCCACATTCTTGACAACTCGTCCTCCTCCGTGAAACACGTCGCCCCGGCCGCTCACCGCTTCGATTCCGATGACGTAGTCGCGAACCGCACCGTAGCCGAATCGTCGGGGACCCGTCCACGCAGTGGCCACGATACCCCCGGCGGTCGCCTGGCTCGGGAACGGCACGTCCAGTGGCAACTCCTGATTCTCTTCACCTAGGGCAGCCTGTACCTGAGACCAACGAACGCCCGCTTGAACGGTAAGGGTTAGGTCTCGAGCCGGATAATCGACGATCGATGCAAGAGGCGTCAGATCCGCACCGATACCCGCTTCGCGAGCTGGCATGCCATACTCGAGGCTCGTGGCACCACCGATCGGATAGACCGGCACCCCTTCGGCACTCGCCTGGCGAAGGCACCGAGTCAGTGCCTCGACCGATTCGATCGACTGGGTTTCACGAAGAGGAAGCGTCTCAAGCGCCGTTGCCATCCCACCGATCTCCTATTCCAACGTTTCCGAAGGGCCGTCGCTTCCAGCCTAGTCGTCGATCCGATTCTTTTCCCTAAAGTGCGGCGCGTCGCCCCGGATGCCGCTGCTCGATACCGCAAGCGCCAGCCGTCGGAAGGAGTTTCCCGGGGCTGAGTAGCCCGCGAGGATTGAACGCCTGCCGCAAAGCGTGCATGGCCTCGAGGTCGGATGAGGAAAACATCTGATCCATGAACCCGATCTTTTCGACGCCGATTCCATGTTCTCCCGTGACACTTCCTCCGAGCTCCAAACATGCTGAGAGAATCTCATGGCTTGCTCGCAGCACTCGGTCGACCTGATCGGAGTCCCGCTCGTCGAAAAGCAGGATCGGGTGGATGTTGCCGTCACCGGCGTGGAAGACGTTGACGATCCGCAGGCGATACTTCTCGCCGGTCTCGCGAATGCGACGGAGGATTTCAGGAAGCTGTGTGCGAGGGACGACGCCGTCCTGCGTGCAATAACTGGGACTGAGTCTCCCGATGGCGCCGAATGCTTCCTTCCGGCACTTCCACAGCCGCATGCGCTCGCGCGCATCGGCTGCCACACGTACTTCCCTCGCCCGGCAGTCACGACACAGTTGCGTCACATCTTGTTGCTGGCGATCGAGACCGGCTTCAAGTCCGTCGACTTCGATGAGCAGGACGGCGCCGGCGTCGAGCGGGAATCCGAACTGGAAGGCCGCCTCCACGGCTTCGATGATTCCCTGATCCATCATCTCCAAAGCTGCCGGGATGATGCCGGCTCCGATGATCCGACTGATCGCCGTCGTGGCATCGTCGACCGAATCGAAGATCGCCAGCATGGTACGGTAGCCCTGAGGGTCGGGTGTCAAACGCACCCAAACCTTGGTCACGATTCCCAAGGTCCCTTCGCTTCCCACCATCGCTCCCAGGAGATCCAAACCGGGAGTATCTTCGGCCGGACTTCCCAAGACGACGACTTCACCATCGGCCAGGACGACTTCCACGGCCAGGACATGATTCACGGTGACGCCATACTTCAGCGTATGCGGGCCTCCGGAGTTGGTCGCCACATTGCCGCCGATCGTACATGCTCCCTGGCTGGATGGATCGGGAGCATAATGCAGGCCGGTACCGCGAAGAGCCAGCGACAGCCAGACGTTGACACATCCCGGCTCGACAACCGCGTAGCGATCGTCGGGGTGGATCTCCAGGATGTCTTTCATGCGCGTCAACACGACAAGCACGCCACCGCCGACCGGCAAGCCTCCGCCGGCGAGACTCGTTCCCGCTCCCCGCGGCAGCACGGGGACGCCATGTTCATGGCACAGGCGCACGATCTGGGCGATTTCTTCCGTGGTGCGAGGGAAGACGACGACATCGGGCGTGTTCTTCTCCAGCGTAAAACCGTCGCACTCGTACACGAGCCGTTCCGAACGCGACGAGAGAACATGCCGGTTGCCGACGATCTTCTGAAGGGTGGAAAGGATTCGAGCGGGAACCGTTGTATCGGACGTAGACGCCATGGCACCGCTGGGGCAAACGGGGAAAACCGGGAGGACGAAGACTCAGAGGTCGATTGTTGCAGATCGGCTCCACTTTGACTACGGACCACCCCTGCCGACACGGGGCGTGACGACGACGCCTGCCGGCTTGCCGTCTCGTGCCGAGACGGACGCCGATCAGAGGTGGCGTTTTTCAGCCAGGCGATCGACGATGAGGCGTCCGATATTGAGTGCCGACGTGGCGGCGGGCGAGGGTGCATTGAGGACGTGGATCATGCGCTCGGATTCGTCGAGCAGAAAATCGTCGGCTAACGCACCGTCCCGCGTGACCGCTTGAGCTCGCACGCCGGCGCGCCCCGGTCGCAGTCCTTGTCGCGTCACGTCGGGGACCAGCTTCCGCAGGGCTCTCACAAACGCGCGTTTGCTGAAGGACCGCACATATTCCCCGAGCCCGGTGCGCCAATAGCGAAGGGACAGTCGCCAAAAGCCGGGATACGCGAGGGTCTGCGCCAGTTCCCGCAAGTTCACTTGCGTCTTGCGGTAGCCTTCTCGCGCCCACGCGAGCACGGCATTGGGTCCGCACTCGACTCCTCCATGGATCATGCGTGTGAAGTGGACGCCTAGAAACGGGAACCTGGGGTCGGGGACCGGATAAATGAGATTGCGGCAGAGCTGCTGCGCCTCGCGCTTCAACTCGTAGTACTCGCCGCGAAACGGAATGATGCGGACCGCCGGCCGCAATCCGGCCATTCGGGCGATGCGATCGCAGTAGAGGCCTCCGCAGTTGACTGCCCATCGAGCCTGCCAGCGGTCGCGCCGGGTTTCTAACTCGACACCGTCAGAACGCTCAGTCACTCGCACGACTCGACGTTCGGTCACGATCGAATGTCCTTGCGACTGCAACAGTTCCGCGAGTTTCTTTGCCACTTGCCGGAAGTCGATGATTCCCGCTTCGGGGACATGCAGTGCGGCGATCCCGCGCGCATGCGGTTCCAACTCTTTCAGCGTCTGGGTGTCGATGCGCCGGCAGGCGACTTGATTGGCTTTTCCTCGCCGTTCGATTTCCTCGAGGGCCGGTAGCTCGCGTTCCTCCGTTGCCACAATCACCTTGCCACAAATCTCGAACGGTATACCCTGCTCGCGACAGAAGGTTTCCATCGCCTGTTTGCCGCTTCGGCAATTCTGGGCTTTGAGTGAGCCGGGACGGTAATAGATGCCGGTATGCAGTACTCCGGAATTGCGACCGGTCTGGTGAAATCCGACTTCTTTTTCTTTTTCGAAGACCGCAATCGACTCGCCGGGAAATCGTTCTGACAGCCGCCATGCCGTGGCCAACCCAACAATCCCGCCTCCGATCACCGCTACATCCACTTGACGCATAGATGTCACTTCTGGGGGCTGTGGATTAGGAACCTGGACTGTGCCGTCCCGGGGGACGGTCTTCGGAAACGGATCGAGTGGGGTCCCGCTCCGGTGGGAGAAGCAAGCTGCCCGCGGCGTTCAGTAGTCGTACCAGACGCCGAAGGTCAGTTGCTGCTCGAACCGATCATAGAAGGAAAACTGGCTGCTTTCGCCATTGTAGTATTGCAGGCCGAGCCGAAAGAGTCCGGCTGTGGCCGGGGAACGCCACGCCCATCCGGCTTGAGCGGTCAAGTTGCCTCCGAAGTTGACCTCCTCGCGCAAATGGACGTTGAACGCAGCAAAGGGGGCCCCGTGGAACGACGTCGGGTAGACCGGAGCGTACTCGATGCCGAACTGGAACTCCCATTCCTTGCTTACGTCCGCATAGAACGCCCATCCGACCTCGCCGTAAACCCGCAGATCTTGGCTGAGATAGATCGAGTGTCCCAGGATGAGGACATCACGAGCCCAATTGAGGCGGGGGAATGTCGGATTCTTCAACAGAAACTCGTCTCCGAGGTGAGCACTCATGTGGTAGTAACCGAACTTGGTCACATGGTTTCCCCGCGCGTAGGCTCCGTAGAGTCCACCTCGGAAGTCGACTCCCGTCAAATCGACGTTTTCGGCCAAATCGAGCCGCCCGATGGCAGCCCCCTCGGCGACGAGTTCGAATCCCTGCGGCCGAAAGATGTCTTGGTTGCCATAACGCAGCAGGGCAATCCGGCCGCCCAATTCGGGCTCCCAATACCACTTTCCCGACGCATCCCACGTGATGTTCGTCTGCATCCGAGGCTCTTGGACGCCTGCCAGATAAGAGGGATACGCGTTGCCGGCGGGAAGGAGCTGCCAATGCCATATGTCGGATTCCGATTCGCCATAAGACGAGGCACGCACCGCCGATGGCATCGGGGAGACGCGGGGTGTGGGACCGAGCGTCGAAAGGCGAAGCGGTGCTAGTGCCGAGGGATGGGCAGTCGTCTCGTAGACATCCCAGTCGACATAACTCTTTAACCAAGGGGCCGTTTCAGCAGCGCCGCTAGGCGCGGCGAAGCCTGCTGCGAGAAGCCCTGCCCAGACGACCAGGGCCCACCACGCGCGGCATCGGGCAATTCGCATTGACTTCTCGTGTAGAAACATCGTCGCGTGGTATCCGATCGTCGAGGACTTGGAGGTTGCCAGTTTACTGAGTTTGCCCGAGACTGAACAGGGAAAACCATCGGTTGCCGAAGGTGGGCAAGATGGCGGGCTTGGAAAAGGTGGTTTCGGTCGGAAAGCCTTTATGAAAAAAAGACGGTGCCGAACCGCCAAGCCTTACAATGCCGTTCAACCGTGGTTTCGTTAATATCGGCAAGCTTGGCGTTTCAGCTAGAATCGAAATCGCAATCTGGGATGAGCCATACACCCGTACGACTGCTGACGATCGAAACGACGTGCGACGAGACGGCCGCCGCCGTCGTCACGGACCGGCTTGAGGTTCTGTCCAGCGTGGTCGCGTCGCAAGAAAAATTGCACGAGGCGTACCAGGGCGTCGTGCCCGAAATCGCGGCTCGAGCTCACATGGAGCGCATACTCCCGGTGCTCGAAGAGGCCCTCCGCCAAGCTGATCTAACCTGGAGTGAGATTGATGCCGTCGCGGTCGCCCATACACCGGGGCTCATCGGGTCTCTCCTCGTAGGGCTGACAGCCGCCAAGACGATCGCGTTGGTGCTCGGAAAACCACTCATCGGCATCAACCACCTCCACGCCCACATCTATGCTTGCCGGATGGCGGCTGGTATCGACGTCTTTCCTTGTGTCGGTCTTGTCGTCAGTGGCGGTCATACGCACTTGTACGATTGCCGGTCGGCGACCGATTTCCGACTGCTGGGTGGAACAATCGACGATGCAGCCGGTGAGGCCTTCGACAAGGTCGCGTCCATGTTGGGGCTTCCCTTTCCCGGAGGACCGGCCATCTCGAAGCTGGCGGCAGAAGGAGACCCGAATGCCTATCGCTTTCCTCGAGCCTTTCTTCGGGACCGGGACCGGATCGCCTTCAGCTTCAGTGGCTTGAAGACAGCGGTCCGGTATGCCATCACGGGACCGGGCAACAAGGACGTCCATGCGGTGGCGCTGACGCGGCAAGAGAAGGCGGACCTGGCTGCCAGCTTTCAGGAAGCCGTTGTCGACTGCCTTGTCGCCAAGGCCGCTCTGGCGCTGGAAACAGCTGGACGCAAACGACTTTGTGTGGGGGGAGGCGTTGCCGCGAATCCTCTGCTGCGCAAGCGGCTGAATGAAATGACCGAGGAGGCGTCGATCGACCTCCACATCGCTCCTCCTCACTGGTGCACGGACAATGCGGTGATGGGGGCCATCGCCGTCGAACACTATCGAGCCGGTGCGTTTTCTCCGTTGTCGCTCGATGTCGTCTCCGGATTGGTTCGCTCGACTCCGGAGCGATAGCCAACAGGAATCGATCCCCCTTTCCTCTTGCTATTCTCCATCCGGCCATGAATCTGAAAACTGCTAGCCGACCCGTGAAGAACCTTGGCGGATGACGCATCTAAGTCGGCAACCGAGGCGTCGGCACAACACGTAAAGTGCACCGTACGTAAAGTGCACCGTTCCGACGTCCCGCCAAGTTCGTTTCTTATTCTTCAGGAAGTCAGGAGAAGACGGTCATGACTAGATTTCGAATCCGCCGTGCCACCCCCATTGCCGCCGGTCTGATCGCGGTGCTGTTCAGTGCGGTTCTAACGTTCGCTCACGAAGGGGAGGACCATGGCAAGTCGGACGAGACCAAGATCGCCAAATCCCTCGCGGCTCTGCCGGCCGCCGATCGGGAAGCGGCCGAGAGCCAGCGGTTTTGCCCCATGATGGTGAGGACTCGGCTGGGAGCCAGCGGCAAGCCGATCAAGGTGACGGTGGGAAGCGAATCGGTGTTCGTCTGCTGCAAGGGCTGCATCGACGAAGTCAAGGAGAATCCGAAGGGGGCAGTTCAGACCGCCAAGAAACTGCGCCGGGCCACGGCCAATCTAGCCAAACTGTCAGCCGAAGACCGGCGCGCGGCTGAGGCACAAAAGTTCTGTGCAGTGAACACCGATAGCATGCTCGGGCTGATGGGGCCTCCAGTGAAGGTCGATGTCGGAGGAAAGAGCGTTTTTCTCTGCTGTGGTGGCTGTAAGCGAAAAGCAATGGCCAACCCGAAAGAAACGCTTGCCAACGCCGAAAAACTCCGAAAGGGAGACTCTCATAAGAGACACGGCCATCAGCATGACCACAAACATGGCCATAGCCACTGAACGTTGGCAGCCACGGGCGGGGATCTGCGGTGCCCGGCGACTCACGCGGGTTCGTCTCGCCCCTAGAGTGGGCAGGCGTTCTCGAGAGCGATCGTCGTGAGGCCGAGTTTCTGTGGGAGGCCGGAACGAGTCTTCCGAGCAGGCGGAGTCGGACTCGTTGCGGCCTCCTTTTCTGTTTCTTGCAATCGCCATAACACGATCCGCATTCCCGGTTCACCTTTTCGCGGGTCGGGAGGCTCCTGGTAGGACGGCGTTCTGGTACAATGGGGGCGGTCTCGTGCTGGAGAACGCCGACGCGGTCCGCATCTTTCAGCCCTGGTCCTGGTCGAAGATGATAGTCGGGCGACAAACTGCGTAGCCAGACTCACGATCGGTGATGTTCATCTGGAAAGGCCTCGCTGTGCTTTCCCGAACTACCTTGCTGAGACTCCTCGTGGACGTCATCGTCGTGCCGCTTATTCCCGTTTCCGCGGCAGCGCAGCGCATCGAGCCGGTATTGCAGCGGGGAGACACGCAGCACGTTGAGTCCATTCGCGTTCTACAGAAGCTTCTCAACCGTCGGTTATCGCCGTCACCCAACCTGAAGGTGGATGGCATTTTCGGTCCTGCTACCGAGCGAGCCGTACGGCGCTTTCAGCGCGAATCGGGACTTGAAGTCGACGGTATTGTCGGTGGCCAAACTTGGGCGGCGCTTCTGGAACTTTCCGTCAACCAGAATGTCGTCGTTTCGATCGACGCACTTCTGACATTACGGGCCATCTTGGACCGAGCCGGATTGGCGAGTGCCAGAGTGACCAGCGGTGTGCGGACTCCCGCGGATCAGGCTCGAGTCATGTACGACAACATCCGGCGGTATGGCGTGGATTCCCAAAAGAAACTATACGGTCCTAACGGGGACCAGGTCATCGACGTCTACGCGGCGCACGCGCAGGAGCCTCGAGATCGGGTGATTGCGCTCATGCGAGCGAAGATCCTGGAACTCGGTCCGTCACGAGTCTCCAAGCACTGCAGCGACACGCATGACGTGATCGATGTGGCTCCTTCTTCGATCACTGACCGGAAGCGTTTCGAGGAAGCACTGCATTGGGCGAAAGTTCAAGGGAAGATATCCCACTATATCCTTCCACCTTCCGATCCAGCTTATCATATCGAAAAGCCCAGGAAGAGCACTTCACGAAGCGACTCGATCGGTGACCGAAAATGACGAGAATACCTCATAGATTGTTCCCGTCCTCATCTCGTCTACGGCAACTCGTGTCCGTGTTGGCGATCGTCGCCGTCACTGTCTTCTATAGGGAGCGCGTTCTCGCTGCCGGCGATCCGCCTCCCAACATCGTGATGATCGCTATCGACGATCTAAACGATTGGGTGGGTTGTTATGGAGGGCATCCTCAAGTCAAGACCCCTCACCTCGATGCTCTGGCTCGCCGCGGTGTCTGCTTCGCCAACGCTCACTGCCAGGCGCCCATTTGCAACCCGTCTCGTGTGAGCCTCCTGACAGGGTTGCGGCCATCCACCACGGGCGTCTACTTTCTGGGACCTCTCTTGCGCGACGCTCCCAAGACGGCCCGTGCAGAAACGATGTTTCAGACCTTTCATCGAGCCGGCTATCGAACGGCTACGATGGGCAAGGTGTTTCACGGAAAGTTGGCTGAGGTCGACCGCGAGTCGTTCGACGTCATCGGTCGGCGCGGCCCACGGCGGTGGCCGAAGCAAAAACTGAGTTATGATAAGCCCGGAAGTTCTCGTCTTTGGGACTGGGGTGCGTGGTATGACCGCGACGCCGAGGTTCCCGATGCTCAGACGGCCGCGTGGGCGGCTGGGCAGATCCGGGAGCTGGCGAAAAGCGATCGGCCGTTCTTCTTGGCCGTAGGCTTCTCACTGCCTCATGTCCCCCTCTATGTGCCTCGGAAATGGTTCGACCTCTATCCGCGTGATCACGTTCAGCTTCCTGCCGTCCGGCTGGATGACTTGAACGATATTTCGCCCTTCGCCTTGCGACTGACCTATAGCGGAGCCGCGCCTCGCCATCGTTGGTTCGTCGAGCATCACCAGTGGCGAGATGCTGTGCAGGCATATCTCGCATGTGTGAGCTTCGTCGATCAGTGTGTCGGGACGGTCTTGCAGGCGATCGACGAATCGGGAGTGGCAGAGAATACGCTCATTGTCGTCTGGAGTGACCATGGTTTTCATCTCGGAGAGAAGCAGCGTTGGGCGAAGCGGTCGCTGTGGGAAGAATCGACACGGTCGCCCTTGTGGATGGCTGGCCCCGGGGTCGCCCAGGGCGCGACGTGCCGTCGGCCGGTGGGACTGATCGACGTCTACCCGACGCTGCTGGAGTGTTGCGGACTTCCTCCCCATCCCGAGCTGGAAGGTCAAAGTTTACGGCCACTGTTGAGTGACGCGAATGCCGAGTGGGACCGTCCGGTGATCACCACGTTTGGGCCTAACAATCATGCTGTGCGTTCGGAGCACTGGCGATATATCCGGTACGCGGACGGGTCGGAGGAACTCTACGATCACCGCCAAGATCCTCACGAGTGGAGAAATCTAGCAGGAAATCCACAGTATGCCGACGTCATCGCCTGGCATGCGCGCTCGCTGCCGAAGGTCAATGCGGAATTGGCTCCCGGCAGCAGCGGATCGGGAACACCGCTTTATCGAGAGGAGGAGGTGGCGCGATGAACGATGAGGCTCGAGCACCGAACCGCTCGCAACGCCGCGGCACCGGCCGCTGGCTGTGGGCGGTCGCCTTGATGTGCGGCGTAGTGATCGGAGGAGCCGGCGCGACGTGGTGGTGGCGCGGAGCGGGAATACGTGCTCCGGCAGCCGAACATGATGAGGAGGGTGAGGAGCACGGCCACGGCGAGCACGGAGCGGAGGGGGTTGTGTCCCTACCTCGTGAGAAGTGGTCGGCTGCCGGCCTGCAGGTGGAGCCAGCGCGCAAGCGTCAAATCTCTGGAGTCTCGTGGTTTACGGGCAAGGTCGTCCTGAACGAAGACCGGCTGGCTCACGTCTATTCCCTCGTCGAAGGCCGGGTCCACTCCGTGCATGTCGACTTCGGAGACGATGTACCGGCCAATGCGGTCTTGGCGGTGATTGACAGCCCCGAAGTCGGTTCCGCGAAACTCGAGCTAGTAAGAGCCCGATTGCAGGCGGAAATTGCCCGAGTCAACAGTCAGTGGAAACGGCAGATCAGTGACAACACAAGGGCGCTGATCGAGGCGCTGGAGAAGGGGACTCCGATCACACAAATCGATCAGATGTTCGCCGATAAGCCGATGGGGGAGAACCGGCAGGCGCTCCTCTCGGCCTACGCGCGATTGCACAAATCGAAAGCCGACTATGAACGCCTCAGTTCGCTCGCCTCACAGAACGTCGTTGCGGGCAAGCAGTTGATTACGGCGAAGGCGGCGTTGGAAGCGGACGAGGCGACGTTTCTCGCACTCCGCGAACAGCTCAAGTTCACGGTCTGGCAAGAGGCACTGATGGCCGAGCAGGAACGCCAGCAGGCGGAACAGGCCGTTGCCGTGGCTCAGTCGAAACTGTTCATCCTCGGATATCATCAGGATCAACTGAAGGAGATCGACCCGGAGAAGGAAGGAGAGGAGATTTCTCATTACGAAATTCGCGTCCCATTCGCGGGTACCGTGATCAAGAAGAATGTGGTCTTGGCCGAGCGCGTGGGGCGCGACACGGAGATGTTCACGATCGCCGATTTGTCCGTGTTGTGGCTTCAAGTCGACATCTACCAGAAGGATCTTCCCAAACTGCAGCATGTTGGTAAGACTCTTCGTTTCCGATCTCCAACTTCGGATCACGAACACACGGCCGAAGTCTTTTATCGCGGAGACATCCTCGATCCGCAGACACGGACCTTGCGGCTGCTCGCGCGCGTCGCCAACCCCGAACGCCACTTGAAGGCGGGGATGTTCGTCGAGGTGGCGTTGCCGGGCGAGTCGCTGGGGACGGTGCTCGCCATTCCCGCTTCGGCCGTCATCGAGATCGAAGGCCGCAGCGCTGTCTTCGTGCAAGTGGGAGAAGGCCGTTTCGAACGGCGATGGGTCGATGTGGGAGACCGAAATGACGGGATGGTGCAGATTCGCAGCGGACTGAAGGAGGGAGAAGCCGTCGTGGTGCGAGGCGCCTTTTCGCTCAAGTCAGAACTCCTGAAAAGCAAAATCTCTCACAGTCACTAATAAGGTTGTTCGCGGCCATTTTCCGGAGACGATTCGGGTATGATCAACAAGATCATCGATGCATCGCTGAACAATCGCTTTGCCATCTTGTTGTTGGCGCTGCTGGTCGTGGCGATCGGCATCCATTCGATGACCGTATTGCCGGTCGACGCAGTACCTGACCTGACAAACGTCCAGGTTCAGATTTTGACTTCGTCACCGGCACTCGGCCCGGTCGAGATGGAACAGTTCGTGACGTTTCCGGTCGAGACCGCGATGAGCGGTATTCCACGAGTCGAAGAGATCCGGAGCGTGACTCGCTTCGGACTCTCGAACGTCACCGTCGTCTTCGAAGAAGGGACCGACATCTATTGGGCTCGGCAGCAGGTCGGAGAACGCCTGACGGAGGCTCGAGAACAGATTCCCGAAGGGCTGGGAACGCCCACGATGGGGCCGATCGCCACAGGGATGGGTGAGATCTACCAGTTCGAGCTCCGAGCGAAGCCCGGATACAACTACAGCTTGCAGGAGCTGCGCACGATCCTCGACTGGCAGGTCGCCTTTCAACTGCGCAGCGTCCCTGGCGTTATCGAAGTCAACACCTTCGGCGGGGAACTCAAGACGTACGAGGTGCAGATCAACCCCGACGCGCTGCTCAACTACCGCATTCCGCTACAACGCGTTTTCGAAGCGCTGCAGCAAAACAATGCCAATGCGGGCGGCGGGTACATCGTTCACCATGAAGAGCAACAATTGATTCGTGGCGAGGGTCTGGTCGAGTCGCTCGAAGATATCCGCCGCATCGTGCTGGATACCCGGGAAGACGGCACGCCGATCCACGTTCGTGATGTCGCCGAAGTTCGGTTCGCTCCGATGCTGCGGCAAGGATATGTCACTCGAGACGGGCGAGGCGAAGCGGTGGTCGGCATCGTGATGATGCTGATGGGAGAGAACTCGCGCGTTGTCGTCGATCGCGTGAAAAAGAAGGTGAAAGAGATCGCCAAGACTCTTCCGGAGGGTGTCTACATCGACACCTTTTATGACCGTACCGAGTTGGTTCGCAGGGCGATCGATACGGTCACGGAGAACATCAGCGGTGGGGCGATCCTCGTCGTCATCATGCTGTTTCTGCTCGTCGGCGATTGGCGAGCCGGGCTGATCGTGGCCTCGGCGATTCCTCTCTCGGCCCTGGTTACCTTCATCTCGATGAACTACTTCGGGGTGTCGGCCAACTTGATGAGCCTTGGAGCGCTCGACTTCGGCATCATTGTCGACGGCGCGGTAGTTATGGTGGAGAATGCCATTCGGCATGTGGCCGACGCCAAGCGGAGACAGCCCGACCTGCAGCGGGCAGGACTGGAGGTGTTTCGCGAGGCCGGCCACGAGGTGGGACGGCCGATCCTCTTCGCGGGTGCGATCGTCATCATCGTCTTCTTGCCCGTCCTTTCGCTGCGCGGCATCGAAGGCAAGATGTTCGGCCCGATGGCCTTTACCTTCATGTCGGCACTGGTGGGAGCCCTCGTCCTTTCGCTCACAGTTATGCCGGTTCTCGCCAGCCTCTTTCTGGCTCGCAAGTTCAGCCAACGCGATGCCCTGGTGGTGCGCTGGTGCAAGCGAGGCTACCGGCCGTTGCTGCAACGCGCCATGCGGCACCCCGCGATCGTGGTGGGCTGCGCTGTGGGAGCGTTCCTCCTCGGTTTGCTGATCGCTTCGACGTTTGGTGCCGAGTTTGTTCCCAAACTGGACGAAGGAGATATGGCGATCCAGGCGATCCGTCTTCCGAGCGTCTCGCTTGAGCGGTCGATCGAAATGACAACGGAAATCGAACGTGTGCTGCGCAGGGAGTTTCCCCGTGAGGTCAAGTCGGTCATTTCCAAGACGGGACGAGCCGAAATCGCAACCGATCCGATGGGTGTGGAAGCGAGTGACATCTTTGTCATGCTCAAACCTCGAGAAGAATGGAGATTCCGTTCGAAAAACGAACTCGTTGCCGCCATGAAGAAGGTTCTCGAGGAAAACATTCCTGCCAACAATTTCAGCTTCACTCAGCCGATCGAATTGCGCGTGCAGGAGTTGATCGCCGGTGTTCGACTCGATATTGGAATCAGCGTCTACGGAGATGATCTGGAGAAGTTGAAGGAGATCGGCAACCAGGTAGCCTCGGTTGTGCGGCGGATTCCCGGTGCGGCGGATGTGCAGGCGGAGCAGACGGGCGGTCTTCCTTACATCCAGATGCGCATCCGACGAGACCAGATCGCCCGCTACGGCATCAACGTTTCGGACGTACTCGATGCCATTTCGGTCATCGGTGGCAAGCAGGTCGGACAGGTGCTTGAAGGGCAACGCCGTTTTCCACTCCAAGTGCGATTGGCTCCTCATTGGCGAGACCATCTGGAGTCCCTGAAACGGCTGAAAGTTGCGGACCCGGCTGGCCGGCAGATCCCACTGGAACAGTTGGTCGACATTGAAGTGGCTCCCGGAGTGGCCCAGATCAGCCGCGATGAGATTCGACGACGTTTCTTGGTGCAAGTCAACGTGCGTGGCCGGGACCTGGCGAGCTTCGTGGCGGAAGCCCAGGCGGCGGTTGAGAAAGAGGTCGAGTTGCCCCCCAACTATCGGATCGCCTGGGGAGGGCAGTTCAAGAACCTTCAGGATGCTGCAGGCCGCCTAGCCGTCGCCGTTCCTCTTGCGCTTTTCCTCATTGGCTCCCTCTTGTACATCACCTTCGACTCAGGCCGCCTCGCCCTGCTGATCTTTCTCAATGTGCCCATCGCCACCACGGGCGGCATCTTTGCTCTTTGGCTGCGAGGTATGCCGTTTTCCATCTCGGCGGGCATCGGCTTTATCGCTCTCTTCGGAATCGCAGTCATGAACGGCGTGGTCCTCGTGGAACACATCCGCAGCCTGCGCGCCGCGGGAAAGGACGTGGCCACCGCTGTCGAACAGGGAGCCATGGACCGCTTGCGCCCCGTACTGATGACCGCCACGACCGACGCCCTCGGTTTCATTCCCATGGCCGTTTCCACCAGTTCCGGCGCCGAAGTGCAACGGCCACTGGCGACCGTCGTGATTGGAGGCGTCATCACATCGAGCCTCCTGACACTGGTCGTCCTCCCGACGATCTACCGTTGGTTCGAGCCCAAGTCTCGGAAGTCTCAACCGCCGGTGGAATCCTAACGAGCTTCGGCTAACCTCCCGATGCTCGCACGATCCCATAGTGATGGTGTGGGCGGGGGCGGTGTTTTAGCAGAAGGGGCTTTCGAGCAGCGAAGGTCGACCATCGTGACTCGATCAACTCGACCGGTGCCGCGCCGTCATGAATCCATAACAGGTACCGAAGCAACAACGGCTTGGCTTTCTCGATGACGATCGGTCCGCCGTAGCAAAGAGACGCGCCCATCCATCCGTCGTTCCGCACATGCCAGTGACAGGGATGTGTCGGATTCGCCGGGTGATCCATGACGGTGATGCCGACGTCGCGCATCTGAGCCGTCTTTCCGGCTCGAGCCGGTCCACTGTAGTCCATCCAACGCGCTCGCCGGCCGAAAATCGACCTCTCGCCTCGGCGTCCTTCGCTATCGAGGAGGGCTCCAGCGCCGAAAGCAGCCGAGATGCTGCGCGCCACACGCACGGCCAGGAATCCGAAGTTCGTTTTGCCCAACTCCAATACGTCACTCGTCGGTTGGAACTCCGTCTGAAGTTCAAGCATCCACTGTTCCCCGGCATCGGGCAGGAAGGCGCCCAAGAGGGTCTGCCGCATCAGCGGACGAGGGTCGTGGCCCGCGTCGACCCATTCCAGTTCGAATCCGAAGCGTCCTTCCTCATCGCCGTCTTCGAAAGCCAACCAGCGGAGTTGCCGGACGCGAGCGGACGGACCATCCGACCAGAAGTCGATGCCGCTGACGCTGTGGTGCGCCATCCACACGCTGCGGTGGTGGTCGTGATTGGGAGCTCCTGGGTGTCCCATGCGCGTCAGCCACGTCTGCGACGGACCGACGATTGGAAAGAAGAAAGGTCGCGGGGCGGAGTGCGAGCCATGCCAGCGAGTTACCTCGCGTCCGTCGATGTGCAGGGCCACCTCCTGGCCCGCCAGCGGAACACACTCGCACCGAAGAGGCCGCCTGTCGGACACTCGATCGACTTCCTCTCTGAAGGATTGCTGCGAGCTTCGGGGCTCGAGCCCCCTGGCAGCTCTCAGAGCGGGTGACGGGATTCGAACCCGCGACATACAGCTTGGGAAGCTGTCACTCTGCCAACTGAGTTACACCCGCAGATCGGACGTGCGACAGCGGAGGCGGCCGCGTCGGCGGTTCCCCGCGTGCCACGCGTTCTCCCCTCGAGTATACCCCGGCCAGCGGCGGGAAAAAAGTGGCGCCGGAGTCTCTCACCGCTCTCGAGGCCTCCCAGGCCGTACGACCCGCAAGCTCAGCCCAAGGGGGATGCCTTTCGGCAACGGTGATGGTGGAAAAAACGCCTCATGTTGCCAAAACGCATGGTACGTTTGCTTGGCGGTGGAAGAGTGCGCCCGCGTCGATGAGGCCGGAAGAATGAATGGCATGAGGTCAACTCGAGTGGCTCGTATCCTCGGCACAGGAACGATGATCTGGACGCTGCTGCTGCTGTCCGCCTGCAGTCAGCTTCGCTTGCCGAGGATCGACCCGAGCGGCGAGCGGATCTTCTTGCCACCACCGAACTACACCACCGTGGTTCCTCCCAATGAGATCATCTGCGTTCCGGAACCGGCCTACCCGGTACCGCCTCCGATTCCTCAGTGCACCGAGGCTCCGCCGGCGAAGCCCGCTTCAGCCCAAAAAGGGCGGTCCCTCTTGCACGGCCCCCGGGTGCCTCGAGGCAAGAAGGGATACCTCGTGCTCATGCCGGGCAAGATCTCGGCTCCCGTCGGAACGGAAGTTGTCCTCCTCGCCGGATTCTGCTCGAACGACGGCTTCTTCATGACCGATCAGCCCATCCAATGGACGATCTCCCCCGATAGTGTCGGCCAGTTTGTCAGCTCAAATCAGTCCTCTTCCGACTGGTTCCACCGGCGCGACGATCAACTCGCCAGCGATCACGCACTGACGCGTACGGTCTGCCGAGAGATCCTGTTGACTCGTGGTACGGCGAAGAAGTCGGACGACGTGACGGTTCGCCGAGGCCAAAGTTGGATTTCGGTCACTTCACCTACCTCGGGAACGACGCATGTCACCGTAGTGGCACCGAACGCGGAGAACTGGGAGCAACGGCGCAAGACGGCGGTGATCTACTGGGTCGATGCCCGTTGGCAGTTTCCTGCTCCGGCGACCGCTCGTGCCGGCGAACCGATTCGACTGGCAACCCAGGTCACTCGCCAAGACGGTACACCCATCCAAGGCTGGAAAGTCCGGTATCGTGTCCCTCCAGGAAACGTGGTTTTCATGGAAACGGGACAAGTATCTGCCGAGGCCACCACCGATGCGCAGGGAGCTGCCGCTGTGACGCTGCGTCAGACTACGGCTGGTCCCGAAACCGTCGCGGTGACGATGGAGGTCTTGAGACCTGAGGCGGACGGACGCACGTTGCCGTTGGGGCAAGGGACGACAACCGTTCATTGGAGTGCACCGGGGTTGCATCTGCGTGCGACAGGCCCTACCACGTTGCCGGTCGGCGGCGTGGCCACGTACCGGATGGAGATCCGCAACCCTGGCGACATCGCGACTCGTCAGGTGACACTCACCGTCCAGCTTCCCGATGGCCTGGAGTTTCTCAACAGCCAACCTGCCGCTCAAGTCTTCGGGCGCCAGTTACAGTGGAATCTGGGAGAACTTCCCCCACGGAGCACGCGCATCGTCGACGCAACGTGTCGCGCGACACGTGCCGGTGACGTGCGGTGGACCGCGGTGGCGACGAGCGCCGACGTGGCCCGCATGGAAGCCGCGGTCGACACACGCGTTCTTCCCGCTCACCGACTGCAAGCTCGATGGGTGACCAAACCCGAGACCGCGCGAGTTGGGGGAGACGTTCTCTATGAACTGGAAGTGCAGAACACTTCGGCTCAGCCAATCAGCGACGTGATCGTAACGATCCATTTCGACGAGGGACTCGAGCAGGCCGAGGGCGCCACGTCCCCGATTCGCCGCTCGCTCGGACCCTTGCCTGCAGGACAGACCAACGGCTTCAGTATCCGGTACCGCGTGGTCCGAGCTGGAACGTTGAAGCAGCGAGTCGATATTACGACTCCCGATGGCGCCTCAGTGTCCCTTGAGTCGGCACTGCAGGCCACCGAAGCCCCACCCTCTCCCCAGCCGACCCCTACGGGACCTCCGCCACGCCGGCCGTTGCCGGCCGGTGCCTCCCCGCTGGTACTGACGATCCAAGGCGATACGCAGCGGCATGTCGGGGAGACCGCTCAATACACGATCACGGCCCGCAATGACGGCACGATGCCACTCACCAACATTCGGCTGATGGTCGGATTCGACCCGGCATTGGTACCGACCAAAGCGACGGGCGGTCACCAGGTCGAGGCGGGGCAACTGGTGTGGACCATCGAGCGGCTTGAGCCAGGGCAGGCGACCGAGCGCAAGGTGCAGTGTCGTTGCGAGCGTCCGGCCGCGCAGGCCGAATTACGCGTCACGGCGACGGCCGCGGGAGGCATCCGCAGCGAGGAGCGGTGGACAACCGTGATTCTCGCCGCGCCGGGGACTCCTCCGCCGACACCTCCGACAGAGTCCGGACGTCTGGAAATCAAAGTGCACGACGTTCGGGATCCGGTCCGCATCGGAGAACGGACGACGTATGTGATCCAGGTGGCGAACCGCCGACGAACCTCCGATCGGCGCATTCAGCTTAAGATCCACTTTTCTCCGTCGGTAACGGTCGAAGCCATCGAATCGCAACTGGCGGTGACTCAGGACAGTCGGGACCGGCATACGATCACGTTCGAACCGATCCAGGAGTTGCGTCCGGGAGAAGCACTCAAGGAGATCCGCATCGAGGTGACCGCCAAGGGCCCCGATACGACGGCGGAAGTGCGCGTGGAGGCGACGAGCGAACTCGAGCGAGAGCCCGTCGTGGCGCGCGAAACGACGACGCTCGTGATGCCCTAATGCGGCTCGTTTTCTGATCGGGCTGCCTGGGCTATCTAGCCCGAAGTCCAGTCTGGCCGATTGTCGGAAGCTGCTGCGTCGAATATGACGTGATCGGAGGCTGAGCCCAACGAAACGTCTCGCACATGAACGGCATCATGCCCTGCTGATCGAAGGCATGTGGCGAATATCGGCGACAGCGCATTGTCGACGAGAAACTTCATCCTGAATTCAAGAGCGGCAATTCACGCTCTCGTACGGCATCAGCCGCATAGGCGAGCGCTTGCCGAACGTCTTCAGCCTCAAGATCTGGATAAGCATCAATGATTTCGCCGACTCTCATGCCCTGTGCCACCATTTCTACAACGGTCGCGACGGGGATGCGTAATCCACGGATACAAGGGACCCCGTTCAATTGCTGCGGGTCGACAGTAATGCGATCGAATTTCATTGGGAGGCGGATCGGATGATATTGCTCAAGTGTGAAAAGTTTCTACTGTAAACATTATCGTCGCCATGACCGTGCAGCGTCAATGCCGCAGTTTTCCGGTTTCCGGAGGCCGTGATACATCAGCCGCAGAGCAGCAGTAGCTTTTCGGTAAGCCGCGAAGCGGCGACAGAGAATAGCTGTGGGCGCGAGCCCACAGAATCGGGAAATCACCCCCAGACGTGAGCCCCCAAAACCGCGTCAATTCACCTGGTTCACATACCAGTGGTAGCGATTCCGATCGGCGTGGTACGACCGCATCAGTTCGACCATCACGGGAACGATGCGTTCTTCCCCATCTTCTTCTTCGATGACGTACTCGTAGGAAATGCGGACGTAGGCGCGGCTGGGTGTCTCCAGGATGCCAAGATATCGGGGTTTGGTCAGCTTGCCTTTCCCGGAGCGAATCGATTTGATCGGTTCGGACTTGAAAAACTCCTCCCCTTCGAAGGCCTCCACCTGGCCTGTGTAGGGATTCTTCGCTCCGGCTCCTCGCGTGTGAGCAAACGCTTGCGCCAGTTTTCCCTCTTCGATCCACTTCACCCAGTCCCGCGTGTACTGGTCCGCATGCCGGTAAAGCCACCAACGGTGGCAGAACATCCGCGTCAAACCCCAGCTCGTGAAAAGGAAACTCAGGCACAGCGCCACCACAGCCAGCTTGCGTCCTCGTAAAGCACCTTTTTTCCGCCGAAATACGTAGAGTGCCATGAGCGAAGTTGCGATGGCCATCGGCCCCAGGAAAGCGAGAAGCGAATTGATCACGCTGCCGGCAGCCGCCAATGCCAAGAGCAAGGCGACCACCGCCGTCTTGCTCAAGGGCACATAGGTGGATTCATCGCCGACGTAACGTTCCGATTCGGCCTGAGACATGGCAATTCCGTGACTCTCGGGTATAGGCAGACCATCCACTTAGGGCCGGGAAGGCTTCCCGACGCCCGTCTGGATACTTGTTACGTTTGCAGGGCCCGTTTCAGTTCGTCCAGAGACGTGTTGCCTCGCACGACGTGGAAGAGCCCCTCCTCCAACAGCCCCCGATGCCCCTCCTGACGAGCGATCTGCCGGAGTACCTCGAGCCGGGGCTGCTGCAACAGCGCCCGCTTGAGTCCCTCACGAGGTACGAGCAATTCGAAGACGGCAGTCCGCTCGCGGTACCCCAGGCCTCCACAGACTTCGCAGGGAGGGAGCGGCTTGCCGTCTTCTCCCATGTCCGTTTTCGGATTGAAGGCTCGGAAGAAGTGCTGAATCTTTTCCGGAGGCAGTCCCAGCTTCTGAAGCAGTTGCGGGTTGGGCTTGTACGGCCGCCGGCAACTCAGGCAGAGCTTCCGCACCAACCGCTGGCACAGGACACCTCGCAACGCTTGCGTCATCTTCTCCGGATTGATCTTCATCGCCAGCATTCGCAAGAGCGCTTCGACGGCGTCCTTCGCCCGAAGGCTTGTAATCAACAGTTTCTCTTCGGCAATTGTCTGCTCGAGCGCCTGGTTGAAGAACGTAGGGTCGCTGATGTGAGGAATAATCAGGACGTCCGGTTCTTTCAGCATCACCGAACGAAAGAGCTCTTGTAAATCGTCGCTGCTTGGATCGTATTCGATGATCTCGATGTTCTCGACGTAGGGAAGCGGCTCTTTCGTCTTATCGACCAGCGCGACGAAGTCGCGCAAGTACCGGTCGGTCGCGCGAAGGGTCCCCTGCATCGTCGTGCTAAGGCCGCCTCCGGGAAGAGCACTGTAAACGAACAGGCCGCTCGGCTGGTTAAGAATTTCCTTGAGCTGCTCCTGGAGTTTCTCGCGCATGCCCAAGTCGTCGAGCGTTTCGAATTTGACTTCTGCTCCTTCGATCTCCAGGAGGACGCGCTCTCCATTCTTCGTGCCCTCGGCGGTGAGGTGAATTTTGAATTCGAGCTGTAAATACTTGGCTGCGAAATAACCTTGCTGCTTGGCGCGGCGTTCCTTGGGATTGAGGTTGGCAAGCTTCTTCATCACGGCGAGTGCCGGGTCGCCTGACTCACGATCTCGGCCCGGCATGGCATGCCACAACCCATCGACCTGATACCGAACGGCAACGCCCGCAGCCGTATAATCGAGCACCACCTGGTCGGCACGTTTCTTGAAGATGTCTTCCAGCCACTCTTTGACAGTCACGAAGGCGGGTGATTGCCGAGCGGCGACAAGGTTAGCCTGGTTCTCCGCTTGCGTCGGCGCGCCTCGAGCTCCCAGCTTGACCGGGGGGCCTTCCAAAGCGGTGATTTTTTTCTTTCGGCCGAACAGTTTCTTAAAGACCATGGTGCACGTTCATTCGGAAGGAAAGCTCGAAGGGGGCACTTAGAGGATACCAGGCTGGGAGACGTAGATGCCTTTGAGCGCCATCTTGAGCGCTTCTTTGTTGGGGGCGACCTGGAAGGCGGTCTTCCGGTCGATCAGCTCGTCGTCGATCAATTGCTTCAGACTCATCGTAAAGTCCTGCATACCTTCCTCCGCACCGATCCGGATGGCGTCGGCCAGTTTCTCGTCTTCGGACTCGAGAATCAACTTGCGGATGGTGGGATTGAAGAGCATGATCTCGCACGTGGGGACTCGCCCAACTCCCTCCTTGATCGACGGCAGCAGCTTCTGCGCAATGATGCCTTTCATGTTGAAGGCAATGGCACTGCGAATGGCCGCGTGCATTTCCTCGGGAAACAAGTCGAGAATACGGCCAATCGTGGATGGGGCACTCGAAGCGTGAATCGTGCCGAAGACGAGGTGCCCCGTTTCGGCCGCATGGATCGCCGTCATGAAGGTCTCTTCGTCACGCATCTCGCCGACGAGGATGATGTCCGGGTCTTCCCGCACGGCGTGTTTCATGGCAATCGCGAAGTCGCGGACGTCCGAGCCGATCTCCCGCTGGTTGATTAGACATTTGTCTTCGGTGAAGACGAATTCGATCGGATCTTCCAGCGTCAAGACGTGTTTGCGGTAGTGGTGGTTGATATAGTCGAGCATCGAGGCGATCGTCGTCGATTTACCCGAACCCGTGACACCCGCAAGCAAGATCATCCCTTGGTCGTGGTGACACAGCTTTTCGATTGAAGGAGGTAGATGGAGGCCGCGGAAGTCGGGAATGAAGTTGTTCACGCGCCGCGCGACCAGGCCGATCTTACCAAGCTGCTGAAGCATGTTCACGCGGAACCGCCAATTCACGCCGTCCACCTCAACCGTGTAGGCAAAGTCGGCGCCCCCATCCCGATCGAAAATCTTCCGGTGCCGCTTGTTCATCATGGGAAACAGAAGCCGGCACATCTCTTCCAGTTCGATCGGCGGACGATTGAGTTCCTTCAGCGCACCATGAACGCGAACGATCGGCGGCCGGCCCACCTTCATGTGCAAGTCGCTCCCTTCCAGCTTGACCAGCGCGCGAAAGTATTTGTCGACTTCGAGCTCTTCTCGCTTTCGGAGAAAGCGTTCCTCGAGGTCGTCGCCGCCGTACTGTTCCAAATCGTCATCGAGCGAAGTGTGGGAACGATCAGTTGTCATGGCTGATAGGTACCTCCAATCGCACGGGGATTCCGCGAGCCGCCATCACTCGCTTGGTTTCCTCGATCGTATACTGCCCGAAATGGAAAATGCTGGCCGCCAACGCCGCGTCGGCTCGGCCGACGGTCACGGCCTCCGCCAAGTGCTCGGGACACCCGGCCCCGCCACTGGCTACCACGGGAATCGACACGGCCGAACTGACCGCCGCCGTCATTTCCAAGTCGTATCCGTCCTGCGTGCCGTCTCGATCCATGCTCGTCAACACGATTTCACCGGCACCCAATTGCTCCACCTGCTGGGCCCAAGCCACCGCTTCCAGACCGGTGGGTCGCCGGCCGCCGTGCGTGTGGACCTCCCACACCTCCCGCCCGTCAACCTCGACCCGCTTAGGATCGATGTTGACGACGATGCACTGGCGACCGAATCGCCGAGCCGCTGCCGAGACAAACTCGGGGTCGTGGCACGCCGCCGAATTGATGCTTACCTTGTCCGCTCCAGCCGACAAGAGTTGGCGGATGTCCTCGAGTGTCCGGACGCCTCCACCCACCGTCAGCGGCATGAAGACCTGCTCAGCCGTCCGCCGCACGACGTCGAGCATGATCGCCCGCTCCTCGTGACTCGCCGTGATGTCCAAAAAAACCAACTCGTCCGCTCCTTCTGCCTCATACCGAGCCGCCACTTCGACCGGATCGCCGGCGTCCCGGAGCTGCACGAAGTTGGTTCCCTTGACGACGCGACCTCGGTCGACATCCAAACAGGGAATGACACGACGAGCCAACATCCCGATTTCGCCCTGAGACCACAGCTGCCAAAAGAGTTGGGAAGGCCGACTCACGGCTCCTCGGCGCAAGCGGCTCCAAACTTCTACTCTAAGCCGAACGGGGGAGTCTGTCGAGTCGCCAGGGCCGGCTCGGTCCCCTCTTGTTCCCCTCTTCCCTGGCGCCTGTCGGGTCCTCCGCCCGCTTGGTATCGTGCAGGAGGGCCCGTCCTGGCTCCATCAGTCCCCTGTCTGGAACCCTCGCCATGCTGACGCCCCACGGAATCCTGGGACCTCAAGGCCGTATTGCTCGACGGCTGCCCAACTACCGCTTCCGGCCGCCCCAACTGGAAATGGCCAACGCGGTGGCCGAAGCCCTGGCCGAATCCCAACATCTCATTGTGGAAGCGGGAACGGGTGTCGGCAAGAGCTTCGGATATCTGGTTCCCGCCATCCTCGCGGTCACCGATCCCGACAACGACATCGAACGTGTTATCGTCTCGACCCACACGATCAGCCTCCAAGAACAACTCCTCACCAAAGACCTCCCCCTCCTCAATGCCGTCATTCCTCGTGAATTCACTGCCGTCCTTGGAAAGGGGCGAGGCAACTACATCAGCTTGCGACGCCTGGCGCGAGCTTCCAAGAAGGAACGATCCCTCTTCGTCGGCGCCGAAGCCGATCAACTCGACGCCATCCACCAGTGGCTCGACGATACCGTCGACGGGTCGCTCAGTGACCTTCCCTTCGAACCGACCCCCGCCCTGTGGCAGGAAATCGAGAGCGACGCTTCCAACTGCCTGAGAAAAAGCTGCTCCCGCTACGACGTCTGCTTCTACTACCAGGCTCAGCGTCGCATGCGACATGCCCAGATCGTCGTCGTGAATCACGCCCTCTTCTTCACAGATCTAGCGCTGCGGGCCGCTCGGGCGCGAGGCGTCTTGCCTTCGTACGATGCTGTTATTTTCGACGAAGCGCACACCATCGAATCAGTGGCGGGCGAGTACTTCGGTATCCAAGTGGGATCGGGCCAGGTTGCCTACCAACTCCGAAGACTCTTCAATCCTCGAACTCAAAAAGGGCACCTGACCGGTAAACGCTACGAGACGCTCCGGAAAGAGGTCATCGCCTGCGACCGGGCCGCTCGCCAATGGTTCGAATCGGTACACGCAAAACTTGCCACGCGATCCGACTCTCCAGTGCCTTCGACAAGCCCAAGCCCTGTGCGCGTGCTCAACCCAATCGTCGACCCAGGCCCCCTGGTCGAAAAACTCCGCCGACTCGCTGCCCAGCTCCACGAACGGGCAGGGAAACTGAAAAAGCCCGATGATCGCGTGGAGCTCGAGTCGGCTGCCACGCGCCTTCGCGTCCTCGCCAGTGCCATCCAACTGTGGTCCCGACAAGAGGACGCATCGCTCGTGTACTGGCTCGAATCCCAGTCGCGGCGCGATGGATCTTCCCGCATCCGCCTCTCTGCTGCTCCCGTCGATGTCGCCCCGGCACTCGAAAAACATCTCTTCCAATCCGTCCCTCGCGTCATCCTGGCCAGTGCCACACTGACCACCGGCCAGCGGGAAGGCTTCGCGTTTTTCCAGCAACGCATCGGCCTTCGCCATGCCGAGACACTCCAGGTGGGAAGCCCCTTCGATTACGACCGCCAAATGAAGCTCATTCTCGTCCGCGGCCTTCCCGATCCCGGCCGGCAGCGCGAGGCGTTCGAACAAGCATGTCTGCGCCTTCTCCCGCATTACCTCGAGCAGACGCACGGACGGGCTTTCTGCCTGTTTACCAGCTACGCGTTCCTCCGCAAAGCGACACGGTATCTGGAACCGTGGGCCCAAAAGCACGAAATCGGCCTTTTCCCTCAAGGCGCCGGCACGCCACGTCACCAACTCCTGGAACAATTCAAGAAACACCCCGCCGCCGTGTTGCTGGGAACGGCCAGCTTCTGGCAAGGCGTCGATGTTCCGGGGGAAGCGCTCCAGAATGTCATCATCCCGAAACTCCCCTTTTCCGTCCCCGACCACCCGCTCATCCAAGCCAGACTCGAAGCGATCAGGGAACGAGGCGGCAATCCGTTCATGGAGTATTCGGTTCCCGAAGCCGTCATCCGCCTCAAACAAGGATTCGGACGACTCATCCGCAGTACCGAGGACCGAGGCATGGTGGTGATCCTCGACCCGCGTATCCTCTCCAAGCCTTACGGCCGCGTCTTTCTCGAAGCCCTCCCCGAATGTCCGCGGTACGTCGATGAGTGCTCGGCGACCGGAGAGGTCCTTTCCCACCCGTGACGCGCCGCGACAGGTCACTTTGCGACGCCAGCACCCACGTCACTCTAACGCGACAGCCTCAAACTCGCACAAAGAACTTGTTGCGGTACATCCAAAGAGCAATGAGCCAGAAGACGATGAAGGCGGACGTGGGATTGAGCACCGGTCCAAGCCACTCCGGGGAAAAGATCGGTTTCCCCGCCAAAGTCTCCAGATATCCGACGAAATGCGTGTGGATCTGACGCACGGTCCATGGGCGCATCAATTGCCCCATCAAGTACATGGCAATCGAATTCATGCCCACGATCGCCAGTGGAAACGCAGCCCATCGCAGCGGCAAGACGTCGAATAGCAAATAGAACCCGGCCAGCATCCACAAGACGTAGGCTCCACTGAAGAGAACCCAACTGGGAGTCCAGATCCGTTTCACGATTGGACACACGTAGAGATCCGCGACGATGGCCAGGCCCATACAGACGGCTCCGGCCGCGACAAGTACCGCTAGTTTGAAAAGCGCCGAACGCTGCCGCCGCAAGAGCTGCCCAGCCATCAACCCAAGCAGCATCGTGCCAATCGACGGGACGAAATTCAACGTCACGTAACCGCCGGGGTTGAACTGGAACTTTCCATTGGGTTGAGGAAACAAGTTCAGGAACCAGACATCGAACTCGTGTCCGATATTCGCATTCTTCGACCAGGAAGCGAATCTTCCGTCAAACACGGTATCGGGCGTCGCGTTTACGGCGGCATAATCGTAGTCCGCCGGCGGACGGTAGGAAGCGAATACGCCCCAATAGGCCACAAGCAACAAGGCCAGAACGGCTACCTGCGTCGTGACTCGCCGATGCAGAAGCGGATACAGAAAGAGATATCCCAAACCGATCTGACTCAGCACATTGACGAAACTCCAGTTCGTCGTTGACGTGTGCTGTGACTGCAAGAAGACCCCCATCAATACCAGCACCAGCGCTCGCCAGGCCGCATGCGCGTAGATGCGTCGCGTCGAGTGTCCCAGGCGCACGCGCCGCGCATACGAATACGGCAATGCCACCCCGACCATGAACATGAAGGCGGGTTGAATGAGGTCCCAAAAAGAAACCCCCATCCAACCGAAACGACTTCGCCATGGAGGATGTTCGAAATGAAACGCCAATTCCTGCCACCGAGCGTAGTCGATCTCCTTCCAAACCGGTGCCGACTCCGGCAGCCGCGCGAGCGCGGCAACGCCGAATCCCGATGCCGCCAACATCACCATGATGAAGCCGCGGTAGGCATCCAGCGACACCAGACGAGCCGGCTTGGGACTTGTACTGCCCGGTACATGTCGCTCGGCCAGCTTCTCGGCAACACTTTGGCTTGAACTTGCAGCCCCCTCGCCCCCTGCTCGACTCTGCGCACTCATCGGGATACCTCTTTTCGGAATTCGGGATTGGGTTCGGGGAGCGGCGCGCCGATGTCGTCGCGCCACCGATGCAACATGCTCTTGAGCTTCGCGACCTCCTCGGGGAATCGCTCGGCCACGTTCCTCTTTTCGCCGATATCTTCGGCCAAGTCATACAGCTCCGTCTGACCTGTCTCGAAATACTCGAGCAGCTTCCAGCGTCCGTCTCGCACGGCACTCACGGGCGTAGTGGTCGGATAATAATGAGGATAGTGAAAAAAG
>WFWZ01000042.1 GCA_015490875.1 Planctomycetaceae bacterium | reverse complement strand
GGCCGAGTGGATGCAGCATTGCGGTAAACTCGGGCACTGGCCCAACGCAGATGGCTGGGACCGACTACGATGCGAAACGATCACAGAAATCGGTGAATTCAGTTCGGGGCGCGTTCATGGAGACATTGGACTTGTCTATGCGGACGGCAACGCTATGGGGCGAGTGGTTCAACAGCTCGACAACCGGAACGTTTGCCGCGCGTTCAGCAGAATCGTGGATGGTAACCTCCGGGAGGCGTGTTTTGAGTCCCTCGCACGAGTCTGCAAAGATGAAGTAGAGGCTGTTCGCAGTGCGGATTCGCAGCAAGACCTGCCTCGGCTTCCGGCGGACATCCTATTGCTGGGCGGTGATGATCTACTTGTGTTGTTGCCGGCAGATCGTGCGCTCTCGTTTGCGGAAGCGGTTGTCGATCGCTTTGAGGAGCGGACGCAATCGGTGCTCGAGCGTGTCGAGGACGCGGAGGTGCGGGGGTTCTTTCAGCGGTTGGAGGTGACACAGTTTTCCATTTCATGTGGAGTTGCCATTGCGCGCAGCAATTATCCGTTCTACCTATTGCTGGACCTCGCTGAAGAGCTGCTGAAAAGTGCCAAGCGTGCAAACGTCGATGGTCCTTCCCACTCGCCTGCCGGGCCGCACATCGATTTTCACATCGTCTCGGGTGCCAACAGCTTTTCGCTCGCGCAGACACGCAGCAGCGATTATCGTTGCCACTCCGACTGTGCTCGAACGCTGCGACCGTTGACCGTATCCCAACTGCGTGCTCTGCGCGAAAGCGTGGTCGGACTACGCCGCGTCCGATTTCCACGCAGCAAGTTGCACGCGTTGCATCAGGCTGCTTTGTTGGAAAGCTCGGTGCAAGCCAAGCGAGTAATTCGCGACTTGTTTAGCCGTTGCAAGGCAACCGGGCTCCGGAATGAACGGCGGGCGCTTTGGGATGCGGTTCAAGGCCTCTGTCCGGACGGATGGGTGTGCGACGCGGAAACGTTTCCCGAATTCCAGCGAGGTGACCGACGGATCTTGGCAGTGGCGGACCTGGTCGAGGCCGCGGACATCTTGTGAAACTTAGGTCGATATTGCTCGCGGGGACCGTGATGCCTCAACGATTGAACCTGACTTATCGAATCCGGTGGCGTGCGGATTGGCACGTCGGCAGTGGGTTTCGAACGCCGGCTACGGATCGGCTGATTCAACGATGGGGGGGACCGGGCGGCCCACCGTTCCTTCCCGGGTCACAAATCAAAGGGGTGCTGCGGCATACGTGTGAGCGACTAGCATTGGCGCTCGGACTGGATGCTGTAGGACCTCACGCCGTAGATTCTGATCAGCAGCGTCAACTGGTGGAACATTTCCGGCCGCTTGCCCAAAGCACTTTGATCGTTGACCGGCTTTTTGGGTCACGGTTTCAAGGTGATTGCTTGTGCGTCGAGAACGCTTTGCCTTGGGTGCAGCCTGGGGGGATGTCGTCGGAGAAAGCCAAGACCAATGGCGCCGAGCGTTCTACGGTTCGGACGCGTACGGCGATGGATCGCCTTACGGGGACGGTCAAAGAAGAGCACCTGTTTACGACAGAACTGGCCGGTGGGTTGCAGGAGCTGCGGGGGCGCATACGAGCCCGCCATGCTCACGGGATTCTGACACAAGACACCGGTGGTTTTCCCTATGAGTATGCACTGCTGATCGCCGGATTGTTGTCGATCGACCAACTTGGAGGTGACAAGAGCGCCGGGTTGGGGAGATGCTGTGTGGAGGTTGACGAGATCCTTTGGAACGGAATCGCAATGTCGCTGGAGGAAGCGCTCGCATGCTTCGAAGAGGCTGACTGGAGTGAAATGGTGCAATTGATTCGAGAGGAAAGCGGCCAATGAGAATTTACCGCATCACAGCCCGGCTTGAGGCTCCTTTGGCACTGAAGCGTGATCGTCAGTCTGAACGTTCTGAGACACTTCCGTCGATTTCGGGCACGACGCTCCGAGGCGGACTGGCGGCCGTCTATCTTCAGCGCTATGGTGAGGTGGATGCTGCGTTCCGGCGTCTCTTCCTCAACGAGAACCGCTGCCGATTCGGTCCCCTGGATCCAGGCCCTAATACATATCCTCTGACCACAACAGCCTGCAAACGTCAGCCGGAGGAACATCCCAAGGTGGATCAATTGGCCTACCGAACGGCACTCCATCTCCTGCACGGCAGCGTCCGAGACGAGGTACACGAGAGGTTCCGTCGGTGCCATAAAGCAACCTGCCGCGCCGATTTGAAGGCTCACGTTGGTTTCTGGAACGACCACGCCACGCAATCGATCACTTCTGTCGCTCCTCGGAAACATGTCGCCGCTCATGTGGGAATCGACCGCGCGACGAGCACGGCAGCCGACGGTATTTTCTACACGTTGGAAGCGTTGACGCCGCGCTGGGATACTCCGGAGCCTGAATTGACTGGGTGGATCCAGGCAGATGACGACTCGCGAGCTGCTTTGAGGGAACTCCTTGACCAAGAGGATGGCATCGTCTACCTCGGCCATCATCGGACCCGCGGATATGGGCGCGTGCGCCTGTGCCTTGCCGAGACCGCGGAGTCATCGGATCCGAATGCCAAAGAAGCTTGGGAAAGCTGGAGTCGGGACCTGCTGTCATTTGTCGGCAGTAGTCTCTCGCGCTCCATGCCCCTCAGCGCAAAGGCTCCTCCGAGCCTCGACGCGGAACGCGACCTGCTTTTCGCGATCGACCTACCGACCGGTGCGATTCTGGTCGATCGGTTCTTGCGATGCACGAATGACCTGTCCGCTATGGTTTCCTGGCTTCCTCCCTTGCCCAATCCAGATAGGCTGTTTCCCGTGAGGCAGCGGCCGGCCACCGCCCCTTTTTCTGGCGGAACCCTGCGCTGTGTCGCGGCAATGACGAGCCGGCATTTGCTCCGAGGTTGGAACGCTGCGCACGGGCTGCCCCGACAGGACGAATGGATGGTCGCACGCGGTTCTGTTTACCTGTACTGGCTTCATGGTTCGACCGACGATCGCGAAGCGTTGTATGAGAGACTGCAGCAGTTGACGATCGAAGGCGTCGGCCTTCGGCGCAACGAAGGCTACGGCCGGATCATCGTCAATGATCCCATCCATCTTACAACTTGCACATAGGAGTTTGTCTCATGGCAGCTTTGAACCCGGACCTCGTGCGGGAAGTCGACAAGTACATCGACGCGCACCATGGACAGTTTTCCGAACTGGGACGTAAGTTATTCGATGTGTTCGGTTTTGACGCAAAGAAAGATCGCATTGCCACGCAAGTGCGGAACTTGCAGCAAGTCGCATGTTCGGCGACTCGATTCGCCGACATCGAGGACTTTGTAAAGAATCAGATGGGAAAAACAGGCAATGCGAAATGGAGGCAAATCGGTGACACAATACTATCTGAGCTGAATCGACTGAGAATCGATTCCAATAGCATGGCGTCAAATGAGTGTGAAGCGATGGCCGTCCGTCTGCGGCTTGCCCGCGGGTGGGTGCGAGCTGTTGTCAGCGAGTACTTGTATCAAGTGGCACAGGCTCAGATGGGAGTCGAGACATGAGTGAAGTCTTGCATCATCTTGCAGATACCGTCTATCGTGACAGCGTGATCGAAATTGTTGATGCATTCGTCGACGAATACGGCGTGCCTGTGACGCGGGCGCAGATTCACGGATTGCGCCAAATCTCAGTCCAGCAGCCGGGATCTATCAAGACCTTCGCGACGCGCCAGGGCGACCGGATCCAAGCCAAGTTGAAATCGGTCGGGCCGAGCAAGCAGGCCAAGCTGAACGGCCAAGTTGTCTTTTGGAAGCTCGTAGCCGATTTATGCCAGTCGCGTAGGCTGGAATGGTCTCCAGCCGTAGAAGCGGAATCGTGGATGCCTGAAGAGCTTCGAGAGGAGAATATCCCGTCGAAGGAGTCCTGCAAATCGAACGAAGAACGTAGTCACCGCAAGCGACTCAAGCACCGGCAGAAAGAATGGATCGAAGAATGGAATGCGAAACATCTCCCGGTTTTCTTTCAACGCTTCTGCACTCATTATTTGTACCACCTTGGAAAGCGTGAAGACGCAAGTCGTTGAATCTGGATAAGGAGGCTACAGATGGCATCCATAGCCTTGGACAATATGGCACTACGGAAAAAAGTCCAGATGATGTTTTCCATCGTGTTCGATACGGCCTGGAGAATTGGGTCGGGCACCGAGGGAGAAACGCTGAGTGATCTAGGGGTGGTTCTCGATCCGGCCGGCCAACCCATTCTACCGGGGTCATCACTGAAGGGTCGGTTGCGCAGCACATGCGAGACGTTGGCTCACGCACTCGACCTGAAAGCTTGCATGCTCGATGTTGAGGCCAGCGGTGTTGGCTGCACGTCGGACGTCAAGTATTACCACCAGGTGCGCGAGGACTACCAGGGAGCCACCCGGAATGGTCTGGCGGCGCGGCTGGATTGGATTGAGCAAAACACGTGTGACGTATGCAAACTGTTTGGATCCCCCGTGATGGCCGGACGGATCCGAGTCTCCGACGGCCAGCTGGTCGATTGGGCGGAAGTTGTTCAGGTGCGCGACGGTGTGGTGATCGACCGCGACAGCCAAACGGCCGTCGACGGACTGAAGTACGATTACGAAGTCGTTCCACCGGGAAGCCGGTTCGAAGTCGTCTTGGACCTGGAGAATCCAAGTGATTCAGATCTCGCTCTCTTAGGGGTTGCGCTCTTCGAATGGGCCTCGGGAGCCACCATCGGCGGATTTACCAGCCGTGGATTGGGCCGATTTCGGTTGCAAGATGTATTGGTCCGCGGTGTCGACATGAGCGACCCGAAGCAAAGAGTCCAGTATTTGACCAAGACAAATCCCAATGAGCGGTTGACGGACTTCGGCGACTGGGAGAAGTATTTCGCCGAGTACATCGAAAAGCGTGCGCCAAGTTCCTGATTCTGCCGCGAGCTAACGATTGGCGCAGAGCTTAGTACTCGCATTCGTTTTCAAAACGGCGAAACCATTCTGCCGTGCCCAGTCTCCAAGGTGTTCCACCAACCACGAACAAACGCAGCAACGACTATCGAAAGGAACTCCCCATGCTTCGACGAACTCTCTGCCAGGCCGACGTTATCCTCGAACTAGAGCCGGTCGATCCGATTCTGATCAAGAGTGGCTACTCGACCGTCGATGGGCCGGACATGGTACCGGTCGTCACCTATCGATCCGGCACCCAAGAATACTACTTTCCCGGTTCCTCGTTAAAGGGGGTCCTCCGCAGCCACCTGGAACGAGTCGCGCGCACGTTACAACCGGGCAGTGTTTGCATTCCGTACTATGATCCAAAGAAGAGAGATTACTCGGTTCCAGTGGCAAGCGAACGGGGCGCCTTTGGGTGCGGTTATCGTGTTCCTTCGGGAGACGACACAACGGCTTGTCGCTACAGCGATTCGTGCGCTGCATGCCGCATGTTTGGATCGTTGAACTTCGGAGGTCGCTTCAGCATCAGCGACGCCTATCCGATCCGGGGTAGTTTCCCGACGCTCGAACAGCGCAACGGCGTCGGCATCGATCGCTTCACTGGGGGTACGGTTCCTGGAGTCTTATTCGATCTCCTGACGCTTACGGGAGGACGGTTTCGTACGAGTATTCGCCTCCTGAATTTCGAACTGTGGCAGCTCGCGGCACTCAATCTTCTACTCGTTGACATCATGGACGAGTTGATTGCCATCGGCTCGGGACGCAGTCGTGGACTCGGCCGGGTTCGCGGCAAAGTGATCGACTACAAAGTATCGTATATGGGCAAGGTCGGTCAGCTTGCAGGACTCTATCAGCTTGCCACCGACGAGGAGCGGGTCGCGTACGGCCTGCATGACTGGACCGCCGACCCGGCCGTCGAGTTGCCGGATCCGCAACGGCGCGGCCTGCGTTGGCAGTTTGATCTGACGGCCGATTGGGACAAACGGCTCGCGCCACTGACTCCGTCATTTGAAGCCTTCTTGCAGTGGCACGGTGGTCCCAAAGGCAAAGTCTCAAGCGATTCTTATGAGGAGGTGCGACCATGAGCGCGGTTCTCAGAGCGTCGGACCTGACCCTCGAAGATCTGTTGCCGTTGATCGGTCAACTGAAGCGCCCCTCTGACGCTCCCCCGTTGCGATGTTGGATCGAGGCACCCGACGGCTGGGCCTTCAGTTGGTGGCCGGGTCTGGAGGGCCAGCTCTTGTGGTGTCAGGCTGGCCAGGAGCCAAAGCAGTGCACTGCTGCCGAAGCCGTACAACGTTCCATGGCCGGTCGACTGTTTGCCAAAGATGGGGAGCTGCGATGGAGGGTGCTTCCGGCCCTGGAGGAAACGCCTTGCCGCTGCGTGTTCCTGGGCCACCGAGAGTGGGAAGCGGCGCTATTGAGCGACCAGTCTCAGGAACTCAGTGCGCTTACGGTAGAAACAAGGCGGTATCTGCTATGGGGCCAGCAAACCGAGGCCTCACCAGGTGAGTGGATTGAACTCAGGATTCCCCATCGTTTTCGTTATCCTCTTCAAGATAGTCCACGAGGCGTCGTGGTCGAAACCGAGCGGTGGCTCGACGCCACGTACCAACCCCAGTTCGTCCGACTCTGCGACCTGCAACCATATTCGGAGACTGACTGATGCCTCGAGGAGAATCGTACTGGAACCCCTATCGTTGGGTCGAAGTGAGCGACGAGCCCGTCCAACATGCGGAACCGCTCTACCACCATCGGTTTGATGGGCTGTCGGGACGAATCGCGTGTTGCCTTGAGGCGCTAACACCGTTGATCATCGGTGATGGGCACGGGAACTTCGTCCGCAACCATAATGGACGGCCATACATTCCGGCGACATCGCTCAAGGGCGTCATCCGTTCATTAGCGGAGTTGGTGGGCAACGCGGCGATCCCATTCCCGAACGTTCACGTTGATTCGGCGCACGAACTTTCAAAGGCGCGAGTCGAATTGAACGGACGGGTAGAATACGACATCGTCGCTCGTACGTTTGGGTACTTAGACAATCGCAACGTGTTTGCTGGTTTGATTCAATTCAGTGACGCGGAAATGGAAGGCGAAGCCAATCCGAACCAATGGCCCAAGCAGACGGTGGCCGTGGGGCAGCCGACGCCGACGCACCAGCCATTTTACCCGGACTTGAAGCGGCGAAAACTCTATCACCACCGGCCAAACACGGAAACCTTCACAGCTCCCCACGCGGGGAGTCGGCAGACGACGGACCATCGCCCCGCCCCTCCGGGTACCCGGTTCCCATTTACTGTCGATTTCCAAAACCTACGGGACGAAGAGTTGAACCTGCTACTTTACTGCCTCGTGCTTGAAGAAAAAGTTGAGGTCACGCTCAGTAAGGAGTCCTTGGGGCCGGAAGCAAAAGAACCCGTGAAACTCAGCGGCCCTATGCGCCACAAGCTCGGTGGCTGTAAACCCCATGGCGGAGGCAGCGCCCGTATCCATATTACCAGCCTGACGATCCGTACGAACCCGGTCGATCGGTATCGCGGCTGCGATTCGGCCACGACTTTCGAACAGGAGGCTCTGGATACGGAGCTCACACGTCGGACCACCTCGCTGAGCGAACGCAATGACAAGACGATGACACAGCTGCGGGCTATGATGATTTACACACAGGACGACCCGCGCCGCCCCGTTCACTATCCGACGTACCAATGGTTTCAGGACGACAAACAGGCGCCTCCTGACAAGAAACGCCGGTTGAAACCAACCCTCTGACGTCCCCATGTCCTTTTTGGGCATGGGAAGTTGGAACAACGAAGGGATGCATATGGAAGCAGACACAAACGAGGTTCCAGTCGTCTTCTATAGAATCGGCGTCGATGCACCGATCACGCCGACCGAGCCGCTGCCGGAAGTACCGAAGATCCCACGCGGAAGCGTAGTGGTGATCGAGGGAAGAGCGCCGATTTGGCGGTACGGAATGGCCTTTCATCAACTACACGGCTCCCCGGCTGCAGCCGTGGCGGTCTACGACCCGCGGCTCGGCGCCGTCATTGTCGCTTCGCACAATCCCGAGTACCAAGAGGGGCAGGTCTTGGAAGTCCCACCCCCGAACTGAACTCGAGGTCCCAACGGAAGCCAAGAATCGCGTTCCATGGCTCCGTTGGAGTGACTGCCCGCGACCATCATCCCGGCCACTGGATTCCGCCGCCACCCATCCTGCCTGGTTTACCCAATCGCTCTTTTCTGGTGCGCCTCGATTTCGTATCACCGCCTCCCTAGTGGTCTGCCAAAACCTGAGACGACACGAAAGAACAAGACACGAGGTGGTCGCGGTGACGGGCAAGCAGGAACGGGATCGTGAAGAAGGTCGAAGTTCGTCGACAACGTCGGCGGCAAGCAAACTCAGTGCAGTAGGCAAGGCGGCCTCCGAAATCCTGCTCCAGCGACGGGTGCAAATCGTGTTGGCCGCTGCCATGGTACTGAGTGGCGTTGGCTGGATGATCTGGCCGCGAAAGTCGGGGACGGCAAAGGTCGCCCAAGCGGACCATGATGTGCAGCATGGGAAGTCGACTGGCCAATCGAAACGCGTAACGCCGATTCGAGCGGCACGCCAACCCAAGGATAAGGAGGGCCCACCTGCCAGTATCGCCGAGCGGATGGAAGCCGCCGAGCAGACCAGGCAATCCGGTGACGCAAGCCATACGGAGCAGCCACCAGAGCAAACGACGGAAACTGACAACTCCGAGGCCCCGACTGGCACGGCTGATGCCACCTCGAGTTTTCAACCTCAGGCAACCTCTACGAACGAGGACTCAGGCGGGAACCAGGACATTCCCGCTGCGCCCTCCTCATTTCCGGTGGCAGACAGCGCTCCAAGCGAATCTCCTGCCAGCTCTCACCTAGATATGCAGGATCCCGCTCCAATACCCCCGTCGGGAGGAGCCTTCGATCCGGGAGCTTCGGCAGGACCGGTATCGGTGGCAGGTGTCTCCGACGCAGCGCCGCAAGAGGGTTCAGAACGGGCCTTTTCGCCTACGCCGCCGCAACCGGAGAAGGTATCTGGTGGCAGCTCCGTTGGAGCGGCAGAAAGCTCCAAGGGACCAATAGGGAGAGCCGCCGTTTCGCAAGGAGATGCTGTGCCCCCGCTTGCCGGCGACAGTGACTCGGCGCATGTGGGCGGCCCAGAATCGTCGGCGGTCGCTGGCCCTTTGGGCAGCGAGGCCGAGTCTTCAGAGACAGCTCGGTCCCAGACCGGAGTCGAAGCCGTCCCTACGGCCCCGCCTGTCGCCTCACTGGCCGCTCCCCGCCCATTGGACCCTCAGACCGACGCCGCCCACCGAGGACAGGCACCGGTGACTGCTTCGCAGAACGTGGAACCGGCACCGGTAGTGCGGAACGAAGACCTGGGACAGGCACCGGTCGGAAGACCACGCGACCTGGGACAGGCGCCGGTCGACGCGCCGACACACCTGGGACAGGCACCGGTCGGATTGCCCGGCGAGGCGGGACAGGTACCCGTGCACCAGGACCCGGAACAGGCGTCTGTGGGCTTTGCGGAAAACCGGGGACAGGCGCCGGTAGCCGCACCGCAGAACCCGGGACAGGCGCCGTCCTCACTGCGGGATTTGGACCCAGGACGCTCGCAGGTCCGCTTGGGGGTTGGTGGGAATACCACGGACGGCGCAGTAGGGCCCCTCGAAGACGGGGGGGCTGGGCAAGCCATGCCTGTCCCCGGTGGCCAGGATTTCCCGGGTGGGTTAGATCGTGGGGCCGCTCCGGGCTCGCGCTCTTTGGGGGGCGCGTCTCCCTTCCCCGCGGCTCCTCCGGTGGCGCGCCTCGCGCGTGACGTGCCGGCTCCCGATGCCCCCGTGGGAGCGCAAACCCCTGCCGTGACCATCCAAAAGTTGGGGCCTCGAGAAGTTCAGGTGAATCGCCCGGCGACGTTCACCATCGTGGTTCGCAACACGGGCACCGTCCCTGTTCATGAAGTGCTCGTGCACGACCGCGTGCCCAAGGGAACCCGCCTTGTCAAAACCACTCCTCCTGCCACGCCACTGGAGGAGGGGGGGCTCCAATGGCGCATCCCGACACTGGATCCGGGAGCCCAAATGCGGATTGCCGTGGAGGTGATTCCCGAGTCGGAGGGCGAGATCGGCAGTGTCGCTACGGTGTCGTTCGCGGCTACGGCTTCCGCCCGCGCGGTCAGCACGCGCCCGGTGCTCAAGCTAGCCGTCTCGGGTCCACGGACTGTCTTGCTTGGCAACACGGCGACTTTGGACATCGTGGTTTCAAACGAAGGTACGGGAGCCGCCGAAGGCGTCGTGCTCCAGGAGGACGCCCCCGAAGTCCTCCGTCATGAGAAAGGGAGTAAACTCGAATACGCCATCGGGACGATGGCTCCCGGTGAGACCCAACGGATTTCCCTTGTCTTGCACGCGGTGGCTCCTGGCAAGGGCATCAACCGTTTGACGGTGCGTGGCGCCGGGGGATTGCTCGACCAGCGTGAACTCGACATCGAAGTCGTGGCTCCCAAACTGATCGTTGGCATCGAAGGCCCCAAGCGGCGGTTCGTGGACCGAAAAGCCGAATACCGCTTACAGATCGGCAACACGGGCACCGCGGCAGCCAAGAACGTCGACATCGTTCTGCAACTCCCGAAGGGAATGCGGTTCATCGAGGCGGGTGAGAACGGGCAATATGACTCGAGCCGCCACACGGTCCGCTGGAACCTCGTCGAACTGCCCGCTCACAAGCAAGGTGAAACACGACTCGTTGTGGTTCCCACCGAACCAGGCCAACAACTCTTGAGACTCGAGGCCACGGCGCCTTTGTGTGACCGAGCCGTCATCGAACATGCCATCGCCGTCGAGGGACTTTCCGAGTTGATGTTCACGATCGAGGACTCGGCCGATCCGATCGAACTGGGGGCCGAAACGACGTACACGGTAAAGATTCGCAACGAGGGATCCCGTTCGGATACCAACATCCAACTTACCATGGCTTTTCCCGAAGGTATCACGGCGATCGAAGCCGTCGGCGCAACCCAGGCTGAGCCTCGTGAGAACGGCTTGATCGTTTTCGCAGCGATTCCCGAATTGGCCGCCGGACAGGAGGTCGTCTATCGCGTGCGTGCCAAAGGAGTATCCGCAGGCCGACACATCGTGCGGGCTCGCGTTACGAGCGACCAGTCCGGTGTACTCGTGACCAAAGAAGAACAAACCCGGGTCTATCAAGACCGTTGACTCTTCTTTTCCACGAGCCGCCGTTTCAGCCACTCTTCGAGTCGGATCAGGTCTTCTGGAAGCGGCGCCGCGATCTCCAGAGGCTCCCCCGTCATGGGATGTTTGAGTGCGATGCGGCGCGCGTGCAAAGCCTGGCGCTCGAGGATGACTTCGTCGGGTGCTGAGGGGACAATCATTCTCGCTGTGACACGCGAGTGTCCGGCGTAGAGTTTGTCTCCGAGGATCGGGCAACCGATGTGCGTCAAGTGAACGCGGATCTGGTGCGTGCGACCTGTCTTCGGGAAGACTTCGAGTCGGGCGAATCCGTCGAAGCGGGCAGCGACGCGATAGAAAGTCTCCGCCTCGCGCGCTGCCTCGAGGTTCTTGCGAATCGCCATCTTTTCCCGTTGATAGGGATGAGGTCCGATTGGTTGAACAATGCGATCAGCATCGCGGTCGGGCTCGCTGGAGACGTACGCCCAATATTCTTTCTCGACACGCCGGTCGTGAAAGGCATCGCCCAGCGCGTAGTGGGCTGCGTTCGTTTTCGCGACGAGAATCACGCCGCTGGTGTCTCGGTCGAGCCGATGGACAATCCCTGGGCGGTGGCTCCCCCCCACGTCGCTCAAAGATTGAAAGTGCGCTGCCAGCGCATTCGTCAGCGTTCCTCGCCAGTTGCCTCGAGCCGGATGGACGACCATTCCCGGCGGCTTGTTCACCGCCACGAGATGCTCATCCTCATAGAGGATCTCCAGCGGAATCGACTCGGGCGTCGGCCCCTCTCGAGGCACGTCGATCGAGTCGAGTTTCACCACTTGGCCGCCCCGGACGCGAAAGGAGGGCTTTTGCCGCTTCCCCTGAACGGTCGCCTTGCCCGCCTGAACAGCGGCTCGCAACTGCACGCGGCTGAACTGCGGAAGCTGGTGGGCGAGAAAGACATCCAGCCTCATTCCCTCGTGGGTTTCATCCACGACAAACGACCAGCCGAAAGTGTCCGCATCGGAGGACATGACGCCAGAGCGCACAGGGGAGAAAGGACACACTACTTGCTCGATGCGTCCGGCTTCTTCTCGGAGGAACCCTTCTTCCCTGATGCGTCGGAGGACTTCGAGCTCGCCGGCTCCTGTGTCTCCTTCGGAGGCGATGCCTTGTCCTTGTCGGTTCCTCCTTCGGGCGCCCCTTCACCCTTTTTCGCCTCTCCCTTCTTTTCCCCGTCATTTGAGGACTTTGTATCACGCGCCTTCCCGAGGTCGGGGAAGTCGGAGAGGTCATCCATCAAGGGCAAACTGCCGGGCAAACCGCTGGCCGGACGTTCTGCGCTGGGCGGTTTGGGTTCCTGTCGCTTGAACCAGAAGTACCAGCGTTTCATGTCATTTTGCGCGAGCATTTCGGTCCGCTTCTTGGCTTGCTCGGTCAAAATGGCGTTGGCATCGACGTCCGCAGCCTGCTTGTAGTATTTGATCGCTTCGTCGACTTCCCCCAGACCTTCCTTGGCCTGCGCCAATCCAAACAGCGCACGCTGGCGCAATAGGGGCTGGCTCGTTCCATCTCCAAGTTCTGTGAGCACTTGTTCGTATTTCTCGGCGGCCGATCCGAGGCTGTTGATCGCGTTGGCTTTGTCCTGAAAAAGTGCTTGCATTCCCTGCCCCAAGTCGACATCGGCAGAGATCACCAAGGCCCAAAGCGAGGCACTGGAGTCGCCGTAATCGCTGGCGACATTCTCCAGGCTACTCTGGATTTGCTCCGTATCCTGCCCCGAAAGAGCCAAGAAAAACGAACGCCACGCCTCGGCCTGCGATTGCTGCTTCGCGGAACTATACCACAGATAGGCGGCGACAATCGCGGCAACGGCAGCGATCGCCACCAGCGCCTTGGTGAGGACTGGTTGGGACTCCTGAAGCCACTGCCCCAGGTGATCGGCCAACCAATTGGTCTGAAGTTCGTGGCGGCGAGCGGATTTCATGATGGCAGCTCGATCGTCCTCGATCAGGACGTTTGCAGGGGGTGACGGAAGGGGAACCGCTGGAAGTGCGCAAGTATAGGTCCGGCCAAGCAGTTCCGTCAACACGAGCTGTCTCGTCGCACAGGCACAGGCCCGCCAATGGCGACGGTTAGCGGGATGCGGCACCGGCGGGTTCAACCCGCCATGACGCGGCCCGTTACGGGGCCGCATCCAGTTCGATCGACAGGTTGCCAGCGACCACTTTGACCAACCGGCCGTCGGTGGTCACCCAGAATGTGTTGCGGATCGGAGCCACCTGGCAGCGCCAGCACTCGAGTTCCTGTCCACTCACTTTCACAGACTCTCGCTCTTCGAAGGTAATGGTCAGTGGAATGCGTTGGAGCGTGGAAGGATGAAAGGTCTCAATGCGCACGTTTCCTTTTTTCAATGGCAACTGACTGAAGATAAGGGCGAACGAGCCGATCCAATTGTTGTCGAACGTGTAGGCGTTCTCGGGAAGTTCAATCGTTCGCTCCAACTGCCTCGACCCCTCGATGCGTACCGAAACCTTGCCCGGCTCGAATCGGCAATCGACCGTGGCCTCTCGAGGAG
>WFWZ01000041.1 GCA_015490875.1 Planctomycetaceae bacterium | reverse complement strand
GTGATCGGCCGGCCGCTCACGGACGAAGACAAGACGCCGTTGGCCGGTCAGCAAGACGTGAAGTACCTGGTCGAGCAGGCCATGAAGTTCCGGCTCGATCCCCATATCGCATCGCTGCGCAGCGAAGAGAAGATCAAGGCAGTCCAGAAGATCTACAAGGCGAAAGCGCCCGAAGTCGAAGCCGCCATCGATGCTCGAGACCGCAAGCTCAACAGCATGAAGCGAGGCGACGAGTTGCGTAGCGGCGTGCTGCAAATGGTCAAGGTTTACGTGGCGACGAAGCGAGTCATCTCGGTCGGCGATAAGATGGCCGGACGTCACGGAAACAAGGGTGTCGTGGCGAAGATCCTCCCGGTGGAGGACATGCCGTTTCTCGAAGACGGAACGCCACTGCAGATCATGCTCAATCCGCTCGGCGTCCCGAGCCGTATGAATGTAGGACAGATTCTCGAGACGCACTTGGGATGGGCCGGCGCCAAGCTGGGATTTCAGGCGATCACACCGGTGTTCGATGGTGCCACTGAGGAAGAAATCAACGATTGCCTTGAGGAAGCTGGCCTTCCTCGCCACGGAAAAACGCGCCTCTTTGACGGGCGGACCGGTGAGCCGCTCGGGCAAGAGACCACCGTCGGCTACATCTATATGCTGAAACTCCATCACCTCGTCGACGACAAGGTGCACGCGCGCAGCACCGGTCCTTACTCCCTGATCACGCAGCAGCCGCTCGGCGGGAAAGCCCGTTTCGGAGGCCAGCGTTTCGGTGAAATGGAAGTCTGGGCGCTCGAAGCCTACGGCGCTGCGTACATCTTGCAGGAGTTGCTCACCGTCAAGAGCGACGATGTGGAGGGACGCACCAAGATCTACGAATCGATGGTCAAAGGCAATAACACGCTCGAAGCAGGGACGCCCGCGAGCTTCGACGTGTTGACGAACGAGATTCGCGGGCTGGCGTTGAACATCCGTCTCGAGAAGCGACGGATTTGATCGGCAAGATCCCTTGGGTATTCGTTTTCTCGATGTCCTTTTTCCGCTCGGTATTCCCCCGCCTGCGGGCGAGTTGAGAGGAGTTTCCGCAGATGACGTTTGGCGACAGCTCGTACGATCGCATCAACGACTACGAAAAAGTGCGCATCAGCCTGGCCCGACCTCATGACATCCGCAGTTGGTCGTTCGGCGAAGTCAAAAAGCCGGAAACGATCAACTACCGGACTTACCGGCCTGAGAAGGACGGGTTGTTCTGTGAGCGGATTTTCGGTCCGGAGAAGGACTGGGAATGCGCGTGCGGGAAGTACCGCGGGATGAAGTACAAGGGCATGATCTGTGACCGCTGCGGCGTCAAAGTGACGCACTCGCGCGTGCGCCGCAAGCGCATGGGGCATATCGAACTGGCTGCACCGGTTGTGCACATCTGGTTCTTCAAGACGATGCCGAGTCGGCTTGGAACGCTGTTGAAGATGAAGACCGCCAGTTTGGAAAAGGTGATCTACTTCCAGGACTATGTCGTCGTCGACGCGGGAGAGACTGATCTGGAAGTGGGCCAATTGTTGGCCGAAGACGATTATCGCCGGGCGCGCGAGGACTATGGCGAGGGGACGTTCCAGGCGATGATGGGCGCGGAGGCCATCCGCCGGTTGCTCGAGCGGCTCGATCTGAAGGCCCTCGCCGACGAACTCCGAGTCGAACTCGAGGAGACCAATTCCAAGCAGAAAAAGAAGGAGTTGGTGACACGTTTGCGTCTGGTGGAGATGTTGAGGGACAGTGAGAACCGTCCCGAGTGGATGGTGCTTGACGTCATTCCCGTCATTCCGCCCGATCTTCGGCCGCTGGTGCAGCTCGATTCTGGCCATTTTGCGACGAGTGACCTGAACGACCTCTACCGGCGCATCATCAATCGCAACACGCGCCTGCGCAAGCTGGTGGATCTCAATGCCCCGGAAGTCATCATTCGCAATGAGAAGCGGATGTTGCAGCAGTCCGTCGATGCCCTCTTTGACAACAACCGGTGCAAGCGACCCGTGCTTGGCAGCAGCAATCGGCCACTCAAGTCGCTTACCGACATGATCAAGGGTAAGCAAGGACGGTTCCGCGAGAACCTTCTCGGGAAACGCGTCGACTATTCGGCTCGATCAGTCATTGTCGTGGGGCCCAAGCTGAAACTCCACCAGTGCGGACTCCCGAAGAAGATTGCCTTGGAATTGTATCAGCCGTTCATCATCCGCAGACTGAAGGAACTCGGACATGCCGATACGATCAAGAGCGCCAAGAAGATGCTCGAGCGGAAGGATGACGAGGTCTGGGACGTGCTCGAGGCGGTCATCAAGAACCACCCGGTCCTGCTGAACCGTGCTCCCACCTTGCACCGGATGGGAATCCAGGCGTTCGAGCCGGTCCTCGTGGAAGGGAACGCCATCCATCTCCATCCGTTGGTGTGCAAAGGGTTCAACGCCGACTTCGACGGCGATCAGATGGCCGTCCACCTGCCGCTCTCCATCGAAGCGCAGGTGGAAGCTCACACGCTCATGATGTCGACCAATAACATCTTCGCACCGGCCAATGGTCGGCCCATCATGAGCCCCTCGCAGGACATGGTGATGGGCTGCAATTACATCACCCTGTCCCTCCCGGGGCGCAAAGGAGAGGGCATGGCGTTCGCCTCGCCCGATGAAGCCGATCTGGCATACGCCCAAGGGGTCATCGAGTTGCATGCCAGGATCACCGTCCGGCTGCCCAAGAATCGCCGAGCTCGTGATGAAAACGGGGAGGTTTCCGAACCGGGAGCCAGGATCGAGACGACCTACGGCCGCGTCCTGTTCAATATGATGCTTCCGGAGGGCATGGACTTTTACAACATGCCGCTGCGCAGCGGCGATCTGGCTCAAGTCATTTCAGATTGCTATCAGGTACTCGGGCGCCGGGCCACCATCGACCTGCTCGACGACATGATGCAACTCGGTTTCCGCGAAAGCACTCGCAGCGGACTCTCGTTCGCCACCGACGATCTGGTGACTCCCAAGAGCAAGTCGGCCATCATCGCCCAGGCGGACAAGACGGTGATGAAGGTCAAGAAACACTACGAACGAGGTGTGATCACCGATATTGAGCGCTACAACCAGGTGCTCGACGTCTGGACGCATGCTCGCGAACAGATCAGTAAGGAAATGATGGACGCGATGCGGTCGGACGATCGGGGAGGTTCTGGATACGTCAATCCCGTCTACTTGATGGCTCACTCGGGCGCTCGAGGTGGCATTGAGCAGATCCGGCAGCTCGCGGGGATGCGCGGTTTGATGGCCAAGCCGACGGGCGAAATCATCGAGACGCCGATCAAGGCCAACTTCCGAGAAGGCTTGAGCGTCCTGGAGTATTTCAGCTCGACGCATGGTGCTCGCAAGGGACTCGCCGATACGGCCCTCAAGACAGCCGACTCGGGATATCTCACCCGGAAACTCGCCGACGTGGCCCAGAACGTCGTTGTCACGGAAGAGGATTGCCGCACGCTGCGAGGTGTTACGAAGGGGGTGATCTATCGAGGCGAAAAGGTGGAAGTGAGCCTCGTCGATGCGATCACCGGCCGCGTGAGTTGTCAAAACATCGTCCACCCGGTGACCGACGAAGTGATCGTGCGCGAGAACGAGATGATCACCGCCGAGGCTGCACTGAAAATCGAACAAATGGGGCTCGAGAAGATCCGAGTGCGGAGTCCCATGACCTGCGAAGCCTCCCTCGGCGTTTGCCAACTCTGCTACGGCATGGACCTTTCGACCGGGGCCATGGTGGAAAAGGGTATGGCGGTCGGCATCATTGCCGCTCAGAGCATCGGCGAACCCGGCACGCAGCTCACGATGCGGACGTTTCACATCGGTGGAACTGTCAACACCAGTATCGAAGAACATGAGACGAAGGCGAAGCAGGCTGGGGAGGTCCGGTTCGTGCGCGTCAGCGCGGTTACAACGCGGGAAGGAAAACGTGTCGTCCTGGCTCGGAATGCGGAAATCGCCTTGCTGGACGAGAAGGGGCGCGAACTCGAAAAGCATGAAGTCCCCATGGGCGCCGAATTGCTCGTGGAAGACAAGGCGAAGGTTGAACCGGGAACCGTTTTGTGTCACTGGGATCCCCACAGTATTCCCATTTTGGCCGAGGTGGACGGAAAGGTACGCTATGAGGATATTCTCGAGACCTCCCGTGAAGAAAAGGACAGTAGCGGTCACGTGCGACGCGTGATCGTTGAACACAAGGCGGACCGCCACCCACAGATCGTCATCGTCGACGAAGAAGGAAACAACCTCGACGTCTACTACCTGCCGGAACGTGCGTTTCTCGAAGTCGAAGACGGAGAGACCGTGTATGCTGGGCAGATCCTGGCCAAGACGCCGCGCGAGGCCTCCGGAGTCGGCGACATCGTCGGTGGTCTGCCTCGCGTCACCGAAATCTTCGAAGCTCGCAAACCCAAAGATCCGGCCGTCATCGCCGAAATCGACGGGATCGTCGAAATCCAGAAGGAGAAGCACCGAGGCAAACGGACGATTGTAGTTCGCAACGAGGAAGCCGGCATCGAAAAAGTGCATCTGGTGCCGCACGGCAAGCGGTTCCTCGTGCACACGGGTGACTTTGTTCGGGCCGGCCAGGCGCTGGTCGACGGTCCGCTGCTGCCCCATGATATCTTGCGGGTCTCGGGCGAAGAGGCGGTTCAGCAGTATCTGCTGCACGAAATCCAACAGGTGTACCGCAGCCAACGTGTCGAAATCAATGACAAGCATATCGAAACGATTATCGCCCGAATGCTGCGCAAGGTTCTCATCGTCGATGCCGGTGACACGAATCTCCTCCCAGGAATCGTGATGGACCGAGGCGAGTTTCGGAAAGCCAATGAGCGGCTGGCGAAGTGTGTCAAGATCAAGGATCCGGGTGACACGCAGTTCGAAGTCGGCGCGATCGTGCCTCGAGACCAGTTCGAACTCGAGAACGCCCAAGTCGAAGCACATGGTGGAAAGTCGGCTACGGCGACTCAGCCCAAGGAGGCTCGGTCGGAACCGCAGTTGCTCGGGATCACCAAAGCGGCCGTTCAGAGTGAGAGTTTCATTTCGGCGGCCAGCTTCCAAGAAACGACCAAAGTGCTCACGGAAGCGGCGCTCGCGAGCAAAGAAGATCCGCTCGTGGGACTCAAAGAGAACGTCATCCTGGGACACCTTATGCCCGCGGGCACGGGATTCCGTTCGTTTCGCGATGCCGAGATTCGCTTCTTGCCGGAAGCCCTCCGGGGTGTGGCCGAAGCGGAACCGGATGAAGCGACCGTCCGGAGTTATCCGTTGCTTCAGGGAGGACCGGGGCGCGACGATGGAAACGGGCGAGAAGGACCGGCACGGGACGATGCCAAGACCACGCCGAGTCTCGACGAAATGTTCGGGTCAGCCCCCGACTCGCCCGATTCGCAGGGAAGTTGACATCGGCGGCTACCGAGACAGGCTTCCCGACAGCAACAGGCCGCGAATCTCCATGGTGGCCGCCGCCAGCTCGCGCAAGGCGTCCAAGTAGGCGAGGTTCGTTTGAAAGAAGGTCCTCTGCGCGGTCAACAGATCCAGGATGCCGAACTCTTCCGCTTGATAGCCGGAACGGATCAGTTCCAACGTCCGCTGGGAGTTGGCAATGATGCCGCCTGGCTTGGAGTATTCGCGCACCTGGTTGTGGGCTGTGCGGTAGCGTTGGAATGCATCCGCCAGGCGTGTTTGCAGATCGAGCCTCAAGCGGTTGACCGCCATTTCGGCAGCCACCGATTGAGCGAATGCCTGCTGGATCCCACCCTGGTTGCGATTCCACAGAGGAAGAGGAAACGTCACCTGAAGGTTGGCATTGCTGCTGCCGGTGCCCCGGTCGTCCTGCACGACGGCCTGGACGTCGATATCGGGAACGACCGCTGCGTAGGCTCGTTGGACGGCCCATCGAGCCGCTTCGACATCGGCTTCGGCTGCCGCCAACTCCGGACTTTCGGCCAGTAGTTTGGCCAGTGCCTCCTCCCACGACATCGCCATGTCGTCGGGGTTCAGCTTCCCTTCCACTTGCTGCAGCGGCATGTCGGGAGCGCCCACCAGCGCGGCCAGACGCCGCCACGCCGCCACATGGGCGTTGATGGCGTTCTGGAGCAAGATCCGGGCCGTGTCGGCTTCCACGCGCGCTCGCAGCGGATCCGCTTCGCTCACCTCTTCGCCCTCAAACAACGCTTGCGCTGCTTGGACCGCCTGATCACTGATCCGGACCAATTCGGACGTCAATTCGCGCCGTCGCTGGGCAATGAGGACGTCGTAAAAGGCGATGCGGACATCGGTCAGAACCCGTAGGCGTGTCGCCTCCCATTCGTTCTCGGCGCGACGGATCTCCCAAGCAGCGATTTCGCGGTTGAGCCCGAGTTTTCCGCCAGTGATGAATTGTTGCCCCAAAAAGCCCCCCTGTTGCTCCGCCTGGCCGCCACTGCCGAGCTGCTGGCCGGAATAGCCGATGGTCGGGTTGGGACGCAAACCGACTTGCAACCAGTTCCCTCGCGCTGCGTCGATCCGAGCCGCGGCTTCCGCCAACGCCGGGTTGCTCTGTTCGGCCATCTGCTCAAACTGCTCCAATACCATCACTCCCTCGGTCCGTGGCCCTGCGGGCACCGACTCGGCTGGACCCTCTTGGAACGCTTCCGGTGCGGACGGGTAGGAGGAGTAGGTGACCGCTTGTGTCGGTCGATCTTCCGAAGTTTCCGCCGACTCACCCTCAGACCCGGGCGTCTCCACCAACCAGGACGTTGATTCGGCGCCGGGCGTGGAGGTCTGTGACGAAGGTGGCACCGTTCTGCACGCCGCCACTAGCAGGATCAGGAGTATCGCAAGTAGGGTTGGGAACCGCCTCATGATTGTGCCAGTATTTGTTCGAAGAGGAGTGATGAGGACGAGGAGGCAGAGCCACCTCCCGGAGAAACACGCGCAGGCCGAAGCGCGTGCCGGAACCCGGTTCGTTTCAACAGAGTAGCGAGCCGAGTCGTGTCCGCATCGCAAGGGCACTGGGCGGGTAGACTTTGGGGAACACTCCCGGACAGCTGGCGCCCCCGCGCATAGCCTTTTCCCGGAAATCACCAGCCGAAAGAGGAGAGGGGCACGTTGTCTCTTCGTAACTTCGGGTGAACGTGTCCCCCAACGCCATCGAGAACCGGGATGTCTGGCAATGACGATCAAGCGGGCACCGAGGATGGGAGGCATCCCAATCGGCGTGGAGATAGGCACCCACAGAGGCGACCCCACCTCCGTGTGGCGGTGTGTGAGAGACACAGCCGTGGCAACGAGCACATAACGTGCGGGGAGCCGCCGCCACCGTTGTCAGCGCGACGGTGAGAAGGACGCTCCACCATTGACGTTGCGCTCGCCGCAGCATGTTCTATGACCCTACGAGTACCCATTCTTCCACAATTCGTATCGGTTGTACCCCTTGCGCGGCTTGAGACGATGTAGCGTGCTGCGACGATCGGGTGGATCGGCGACGGCTCACGGAACGCCGGAATCCCGGCAGCCTGGTGGCACTCTACCGTATGCGTCAGCGGGCTACCGGCCAAAGAAAAGCGATGGCAGAGACGGCCTGTTGTTCGACCGGGAGTGTCGCCCAAAGCCGCATCGCACGGGCGAGATCGCGCCGAAGCAGCGCATAGTGAACCAGGTAGGACGCATCGCCGCTTGCCTGAGCACTCACGGCCAAATCTTCCGCCTCCGCCCAGTCTCCATCGGAGATCAACGCCGCCATCAACCAGCGACGGCAGTCGGCCTCGTGGTCGGGGCTCAGTTGGAGCATGGTTGGCTCGGGCCACGGCCACAAGAGATCACGCACCTTTGCAGGGATCTTGCGTTGGACCGCCAGGCGCACCTGATGGTAGAGAAGCTCGGGACGGTCGCCATGAATGTCCGAGTAAGCGGCGAAGAAATCATCTAGTGTCAGCGGAGAAGGGGAGGACGTCGAATTGAGTTGCTCGAGGACGTCGACCCAGGCCCACCAACAGCGCCCGCCCACCAACGGATCTGCCAGCCATCCATGCCATGTCCCTCGGTCAAGCGACACTCGAATCAGATCGGGAACCGCGTTTTCGATGAGCCATCCGCCCATGGCGAACGGGGCCGCCTTGCGGACCGCCTCCGCCAGCAGCGGTTCAGCTTCGTCGGTTCTCCCTTCGGCCAAACGCAGGTGCGCCTCGAAGTAACGCTGCCATCCCTGAAGGAGCGGCGACCTCAGGTCGAGTCGGAAGGGGGCTTCTTCCAGGAAGGCCCTCAAGGTCGTCCAATCTCCGGCTTGGGCCAGAGACAAGCCGAGAGGTGCGAAGGCTTCGGCGGGTGAAATGGCTCGGTGGAAGGCAACGACAGGACCTTCAAGTTGCCGGCAGACTTCCAGCCAGCCGCGGCGGGCACGTGAATTGAGTCGCGCATCGCGGTGAGCGAAGGCCGCTTCGTACGCCACCGCGGCTTCCTGCCAATGACCCACCAGCCGCTCCGATTCCGCAACGATGAGATGCCCCCAATACGAATCCGGGTGGTCGCGTTGAAACGAACGACACAGGCGTGTCAGCTTGTCCGCATCGAGGTGAGCCCGTTCCGAGGGGAGAGTCGTGACGAGTGTCCAAAGGGCGAAGGTGGGACCGAGGGGATCTTCCGTCAGCCGTTCCCACTGGCCGGACTCGATCAAAACGCGGATCAGCCGGCGGTTCCAATAGAGTCGCAGTTTGCCTTGAGCGGCATCTCGGGCGGCGAGCCATGCGAGGCGAGCGGCTTCGAGGTCCCCTCGCGATTCGGCCATGCTCGCGTCCAGGGCATGGCTCCAGGTGTTGTGGATGCCGAGCCGCTCCGCCGCCAGGTGCAGGGCGGGCCATGCGGACGAGCGCTTTTCCCACACGGCGACGCGGGTAGCGTCGTTCCAGCGACGCGAGGCCGACGGGAGGGACTGCAGGATCGTTACGAACTTTTCGGCGGCGTCCGCGGGCTCGCTTTGGGCCAATTGCAAAAGGGGGGCCAGCGCTGAAGGGTCCAAGTTCAGCCAGGCGCGGCACACTTCCCACAGCATGCGAGTATGGCCTGTTTGTCTGGCGATATGCAGCCGCAGGCGACACGAGTCGGGGGTGCATCCAAGCCGCTGTTCATAGGAATCGAGGAACCTGAGGGCATCACGCCATCGTCCCAGCGCGGCCAAGCACCTCGCCCGTATCAGGGCCTCGTCGGGAACTTCCCGCGGCTTTTGGATGGTATCGAGCACCTGGAGGGCTTCGGCATACCGCCGCATACCGATCCACTGCCGGGCCACTTCGATCGAATAGGGATCTTGCAGGAAGGTATGGACCGGCCAACTCGCGGCCAGATGCAGCTTTTCGATGGCCGACCACCGCCGGCCTTCGTTCCATTGATCTTGAGCCAAGATAAGGGGTGGTCCGTTGGGCTGGTTCCACGATCCGCCGAGAAACGAACCGTGCCAGGCGGGATCATCGCCATAGGCCCACGCGACAGCGATCTCTTCGGAAAACTGCCGGCGGTTTCCCAGGTCCCGCCAGTCGTACCAGCGCCAGCGCCGGCCGTCGGTGGAGAGCCACCACTGCATGGGGATGCAGCGTTCGCGCGTCCAGAGGAACACATACGCAATGTATTCGTCGGGCGCAATCTCTTCGAGCCCCACCAATTTGATGCGTTGCCCCATGACATCGACGAAGGCCAGTTGTGCGGCCAGGTCGGCGACCGCTTCGCGTTGGGCGTCTCCCAAAGGTCGCACATAACCTGTTGTTTCGACCTGGTCGACGAGACGATTCCAGTCGATGAAGTCATCGAGCGTCTCTGGATCAAGATAGCGCGTGGTACGAAGCAAGAGCCGTGTGATGGCCCGCCGTTGGTCCGCCGAGAGCTGTCCGAGTGAGCCTCGTTCGAAGTGGCGCCGCACGTCGGGCCATTCGATCCAATCGTCTTCGTAGGAAATCTGGGCGTAGCTGGTGAAGCGTGGGGGCGGCTTGTGCCATCCGGAAAGGAACCAGGCCAGAGCTCCCATCACCAGCAGCGGAGCGGACCAGGCCAGCCAGACGCGGCGTGGCGGTTCGCGATCGAGGCGATCGGCAAACTCGTCGGCCATCGCATCACCTGCTCGAGGAGAGACGCTACCGAGCCGGGCCGGCACGCCCACCGCCGGACGCCCGACTCGTCGCCCCCTATTGAATCACATTTGGTAGCGTTTGGCCACATCAGGTGGAGCCTCATCATATTGGAGGGGCTCCATCGAGCAAGAGGCTCGTCCCTGGCTCAGGCTCCGGATCGCCCCGGAATAGCCGAAGAGTTCCCGCAAGGGGGCTCGAGCTTCGATGACGACGTCGTGGTCGCGGTTCTGCGTGTGCGTCACGATGCCGCGACGCTGCTGCAGGTCGTTGACGATATCCCCAAGGTGCTCTTCGGGGGTGACGATCTCGAGTTTCATGATCGGCTCCAGGAGGACGGGGTGTCCTTGTTGGAGTCCTTTTTCAAACGCATCCGACGCGGCGATTCGAAAGGCCACGTCATTGGAGTGCTCATTCCAGCGGCATTCGAGGACGGTGACTTTGACGCGGGTGAGCGGAAAACTGCCGATCGGACCTCCTCCTTCTCCGCACGAACGCAGTTCCTCGAGCACCACCTGGAGAAAATCGGGAGGCACCGAATCGGGCGGGCAGGCCGGGAGGACCGTGACCGGTTGCCGTCCTTCCGGGAACGGCTCCATCCGAATCGCCACCTCCGCGAAGAGCGACTGTCCACCGATCTGGCGGTGACACTGTCCTGTCACTTCCACCGGTTGAGTGATCGTTTCCCGGTAGCTGACGCGAGGAGGGTGGACTTTCACGTTCAGTTTGAACTCGCGGAGCAAGCGATGCTTGATAACTTCGAGATGGAGCTCACCCATGCCACGGATGAGCGTCTGCCCCGTTTCCTCGTTTTCTTCGGCGTCGAAGGTTGGGTCTTGCCGCTTGAGCATCTCGAGGACTTCGGATAGCTTTTTGCGCTCCGTCGAGGTTTCCGGCTCGATGGCCATCGACAGCACCGTTTCGGCGAACTCGATGCTGGGGAGTTGGATCGGGTGGCGCGGATCGCAGACCGTATCTCCGGTGATGGAATACCGCGGCCCGATGGCGCCGACGATGTCGCCGGTTCCCACCATGTCGACTTGTCCATTGCGTTCTTTGCGCGTGGCGTGGATCTGCCAAAGCTGCGCGATGTTCTCCTTTTTGTCTCGCTGAGGATTGTAGACCCTTGTGTTGGCTTTGAGCGTGCCGGAATAGACCCGAATCCAGTACCAGTCGCCCGTCTTGGCGGGGAGGATCTTGAAGACGAGTCCACAAAACGGTTCGTTCGGGTCGGGTCGCCGCGTGAGCTTCTTGTCCGGATTCTTCGGATCGATGCCCTCGACGGCCGGGATGTCGTCGGGAGCCGGCAGGAATTCGCCCACGGCGTCGAGGACTCCTTGCACGGCGATTCCGTGGAGAGCCGAACCGCAGAGGACCGGCTCGAGTTGCCGGGCGAGTGTGGCCTCACGAAGCACCTGGCGGATGAGTGGCTCGGGAGGCTCCTCCTCGGCGAGCACGCGTTCCATCAGTTCGTCACTTTGCATGGAGAGTTGCTCGATGAGGCGCTCGCGCCAAATGGCTGCTTCATCCTTCAAGTCATCGGGGATCTCCGAAACGGCGAACTCGCGGCCCTCGCTCTCGGCATCGAACGTCAGCATCTTCATGCGGATCAGGTCGATGACGCCGCGAAAGGGATTGTCGACGTGAGGCGGTCCCTGGCCGACCGGCAGAGTGATGACCGCAGGCTGCGCTCCCAGCCTCTGAACCATCTGCTCGAGCACGCGTTCGAAATCGGCGCCTTCCCGGTCCATCTTGTTGACGAAGGCGATGCGCGGGACGTTGTATTTGTTGGCTTGCTTCCAGACGGTCTCGCTTTGAGCTTCGACGCCTTCGCGAGCACTGAAGACGACGACGGCACCGTCGAGGACGCGAAGGCACCGCTCGACTTCGGCGGTGAAGTCGACGTGGCCCGGCGTGTCGATCAAGTTGATGTGCCATTGGTTCCAGCGGAACGTGACGCACGCGGCATAGATGGTGATGCCCCGCTCCTGCTCCTCGGCGTCCGAGTCGGTCTCCGTCGTCCCCTGGTCGACTCGGCCAACGCGGTGCTTGGCACCACTGAGGAACAACATCCGCTCGGTGACCGTCGTCTTGCCGGCGTCGATATGAGCGATGATGCCGATGTTGCGGATGTTGTGGAGTGCGCGGGCCATGGCAGGGCGGCGGAAAGCGAACGCGGAAAGTTGTCACCGAAAAAAAACGCCGCGTGATCCAGCGATCACACGGCGTGTATTGTGTCGCAAACACCCTACCAAGCAAAGTGGGCGAAAGCCCGGTTGGCTTCGGCCATGCGGTGGACGTTCTCGCGCCTAGTCACCGCGGCGCCTTCACGGTTGTACGCGGCAATGAGTTCATCCGCGAGCTTCAGGTAGGTGGGGCGTCCCTTCTTCTCGCGAACGGCCATCAAGATCCAGCGGAAGGCGAGCGACTGCTGACGATTCCGGTTGACTTGCATGGGGACCTGATAGGCGGCACCGCCGACACGTTTGGAGCGGACTTCGATGTGCGGCTTGACGTTTTCCACCGCCTGAGTGAATACCTCCAAGGGATCGGCATCGGGAAGACGCTTGGCGATTTCATCCAAAGCATCGTAGAAGACTCGCTGAGCCACCGTCTTCTTGCCGTCCCACATCAGCGAGTTGATGAATTTGCTGGCCAGGAGCGACCCATATTTCGGGTCAGGTTTCAGTTGCGTCTTGCTGGCGGTAATGCGACCCATGAGTTCAGAAGGTCCTCAAGTTGCAATCGAAAGGAAGGAAAAACGGACACGGTTCTCAGCCGGCAAACGGTACCCCATCGCCGGCACAGGTTACGGTTTCTTTGCTCCGTAGCGGCTCCGCGACTGACGCCGGTTCTCGACGCCCAAGGCGTCTCGCGTGCCTCGCACGACCTGGTATCGCACGCCCGGCAGATCTCGCACCCGGCCCCCGCGCACCAGCACGATCGAGTGTTCCTGAAGGTTGTGTCCCTCGCCAGGGATGTAAACGGTGACTTCGGTGCCGTTGGAGAGGCGAACGCGAGCGATCTTCCGAAGAGCCGAGTTGGGCTTTTTCGGTTGCATCGTGCGCACTTGCAGGCAGACGCCCTGTTTCTGCGGGCATCCTTCCAGGACACGAGATTTCGACAGACGCCGCTTCGGCTTGCGTTTGCGCCGCACAAGTTGGTTGATGGTCGGCATGGGGACTCCGTGGTAATGCACCTGGTCTTAATGCACCAGGTCTTCAGGGACCAGCTATCACTGCAAAACGCCGGCGCCGATGGCGCACCCGCCTTGCACGTCCTCACCGTATCGGATGGCCGGGGACTCCGACAAGAGGACTTCAGTTTTTTTCACCGTTGGAATCGCATACACTAACGGAGATGCCGCCCATGTCAAGGGCCGGGGCGGTCCGAAGATGACCCTCATATTGAGGAAGCTGGCTATCATGACGACACTTTCGTTCGGCCGGTCCGGTTGTTGGCCTGCCGAGTGGCTGAGGGCCCCGGCGTGGCGACGCATCGCGCCGGCCGGCCCGACTCCCTTGGACGATCCGGCAGCGGCCATGGCCGCTGCACTGGAAGATCCGCTCGAGTTTCCTCCGCTGAAGCGAGCCGTGATTTCGGGCGATCGCATCGCCGTCGCCGTAGCCCCAGGCGTGCCCCAGGCTCGGGAATTGATTGCGGGGCTGTTGGCAGTACTGGCCGAGGCGAACGTGCCGCCCGAGGACGTAACCATCTGCCATGCTCAAGACCGACCACCGCTCACCGGACCGGCGGGAGGGCTGTTGGAGCGGGCTCGTCAGGTGGTTCACCGGCCCGAGGATCCGTCGGGATTGGCTTACCTCGCTGCCTCGGCTGCCGCGCGTCCGATCTATTTCCCTCGAGTCGTTTGCGACGCCGATGTCGTGATCCCGCTCGGATGGCGACTCCCTGCACCGGCCCATCGCCCCGACGCTCAGGTCGATGCCCTCTTTCCTACGTTCTCCGATGCGGCGACGCAGCGCCGGATTCGGGAACGAGACGCGGGGATGCGGGAAGGGACGTCTGTCCCCTCCGACGACCCTGCCGCTCTGGACGAAGCCGAGGAAGCCGCCTGGTTGCTGGGGGTGCAGTTTGCCGTCGAAATCGTGCCGGGCCCCCGCGGTTCCGTGTTGCAGGTGGTCGCGGGCGATCGGGAAGCCGTTCGCCGGGAAAGCAGTCGGTTGTGCCGGTCGGTGTGGACCCAAACAGTCGACCGACCGGTTTCAGCCGTCGTCGCTACGGTCGCGCACGCGGACCGCCAAGCCACGTGGGGTGACGTGGTCGAAGTCATCGCGAGGCTTGAGCCGCTCGTGGAGGCCGAGGGTGCTGTCGTGATTTGCACCGATCTGGTCGAAACACCGGAGGAGAGCGACGTGGCCCGGCTCTCTCCGTATTTGGGGACTCCCGACGATCCCAGGGCGACCGACGCGGCAAGGCGAGTTTATCTTGTCAGTGAACTGCCTGATGCGGTCGTCGAGTCGCTAGGTCTGATTCCCGTGGCGGCCTCAGACGAACTGGCTCGACTGGTCGGGCAACTGGGAGGCGGTCTAGTCGTCGAGCATGCCGACCAGATGGTTCTCGAACCGACGCCTGCCTCGTCAATCGGGTAGGACGGTGCGTACCAGGTCGGTGCTGCGAAGGGGGCGAGGCGTTACGAAGGTCTCAGCCGCCGCACAGCCGGCCGCTGCTCCAGCAAGTTCCGCCGCTGAGCGGACTCGGTCGAGCACATAGGCTTTGGCGGGGGGAAACTGGGTCTGATAGCACCGGATCGCCGCGAGTTTTGTCTCGAGCGTGTCGCTGATGTCGACGGTAAACTGGCCTGGGTAACTTCCATGGAGGCTCGGTTCGAACGCCACCTGAAAATAGACTTGAGCCGAGATCGTGTGGACCGGCAAGCCTTCGAAGGTTTCGTCCCACTTGGTCAGGCGCGAGTAGAAAACAGCCGCATCGGTGATTTGCATGGCCTGCCAGTGGTCAGGCGAGGCCATCGGGGTCTTGTCGCCGAAACCGATGACGATGCGAGGTTTCAGTTGCCGGAAGACTTTGGCCAGCGCGACGCGAGCTTCAAAGGTGTCGAAGCTGTCTCTTATACACATCTGACGC
>WFWZ01000040.1 GCA_015490875.1 Planctomycetaceae bacterium | reverse complement strand
GTCTCCGGCTCGTACCAAATGAGCGGCCGCACCGTTGATGCAGATCACTCCCGAGCCGGCCGGCCCTTCGATGGCATACGTGGCCAACCGATGACCGTTCGTAATGTCGTAAATCTCCACCCGCTCATACGGCACGATATCCGCTGCGCGCATCAAATCGGCGTCGATCGTCACACTCCCCTCGTAATGAAGGTCGGCCTGCGTGACGGTCGCTCGGTGGATCTTCGATTTCAAGAGTGTTCGGCGCATGTCGCGTTCTCAGCTCAAGCCCCCAAAACCGGCCGAAACGGCCAGGTTCGATCTCCGTTGGTCGGTTCCCCCACTGGCCGATTCATTATAAGATCGCCACCACATCCGCAAAAGAGCGCACCTGTTGCCACTTGGCGACTTCGCCCGAGGTTCCCCATGAATGCGTCTGCCCAAGCCCGCATGATGGCCGGTATCCCGGCTCACAATATGGCTCTGTACCATCAGATCCGATTTCTCGTCGGCGACCCCGCGGTCTTCGTCGAACTCGAGAAAGACGGCCGAGTCGAACGGAACCTGATCCTGCGGGATATCGAGATGGACCGAGCTCGCCGGCGCGCCCGTGTCGACCATGTCTTCTGTCCGGCCGACTTCACGCCCACCTCGGGACTCTCCGGCGATCGCGAAACGGCGACCGCGCAGGCTGCCGCTGAGTTCCTGAGGCAACGTGGCATCGACCGTGTCACGGTCGACCGCTCGTTGCCCATGATTTATGCCGAGATGCTCCGCCGCGCGTCGATCGACACGACTTGCGACCTCGACTGGGGCGTCTCCGAGCGGCGAGCCAAGGACGAACAAGAAACCGCCTGGCTGCGGGAAGCCCAGCAAGTCACCGAAGAGGTCATGCGGCGCGCCTGCGAAACCGTGGCTCGCGCCACGGCGACATCCGATGGAACCTTATCCGTGGACGGCACCCCGCTCACGTCCGAACGCCTCAAGACGCTCATCGACGTCTGGTTGCTCGAACGCGGCTACACCAACCCCGGCAGTATCGTCGCCGGAGGCCCTCAAGGTGCCGACTGCCACGAATCTGGCAGTGGCCTGCTGAAAACAGGGGAGCCGGTCATCATCGACATCTTCCCTCAAAACCGACAAACGCTGTACAACGGTGACTGCACACGCACGGTCGTCCATGGTGAAGTGTCGGACGAACTGGCCGCCATGCACGCGGCCGTGGTGGCCGCGAAAGCAGCGGCAACGGCGGCAGTCCGCGCGGGCACGACCGGCGAAGCGGTCCACCGAGCGGCCATCGAAGTGATACAACAGCATGGCTACGCGGTGGGGCTCCCCAAGCCCGAGGACCCCGAAACATACACGGCCATGGTACACGGCACCGGCCACGGGATCGGATTGGAAGTGCACGAACCGCCGCTACTCGACTTGGGCGGTCCGCCGCTGGTCGCCGGCGACGCTCTCACGATCGAACCGGGACTCTACAGTCGCGCGATCGGCGGCATCCGCGTCGAAGACATGGTCATCGTCACCGACGACGGCTGCCTCAACTTGAACACGCTCCCGGAAGGCCTCGACTGGCTGGGCTGACGAATCACTCGTCACGTGTTGCCTCACTGTTGTCCGACAGCAGGCGCCAGGGACAACATGGGCAGGCTCGTCAATTCGTGAGGCGACTTGCCCAGTTTCTGCTTACATTGCTGCCGATGGCCGAACGACAGCATTCCAGAGAGCATAACGACCCGAACAAGGTTTCCCTTGGAGGCGAGCTCCCACACGGAAGTGGTAAAACTCTTCGGGTCGCTCTGGGCAGAGGTCGAGCGGACGGTAGAATCAAGAAATACATAAAAAGTAAATCCGTTGTCGATTCCTCCCGAGCCAGGGTGCACATGCCCTGCCTCTCGGCTCTCACCATCCCAGCGCTATCGACTCGAGACCGCTTCGCGATAGGCCAACAAACGCAAGGCGTTGAAAACAACGACCAACGTCGACCCTTCGTGCAGCACCACGGCAAAGCCGATCCGAAGCCCGAGAATCGTCGCAGGAACCAACAGCGCCACCATTCCCAGACTGTACCAGAGGTTCTGCCGGATGATCGAACTCGTCCGCCGACTCAGTCCCACGGCAAATGGCAAATGGCCGAGATCGTCCCCCATCAACGCAACGTCCGCTGTTTCCAACGCCACGTCCGAGCCCGCTGCACCCATCGCGATGCCCACGGTCGCATGCGCCATCGCCGGCGCGTCATTCACGCCGTCTCCCACCATGGCCACTTTCCCCTCGGAACACAGCCGTTGAATCGCCTTCACCTTGTCCTCCGGCAGCAAGTCCCCCCACGCTTCGTCGATCCCCACGACTTGAGCCACCGCATCGGCGACCACTTGATGATCTCCCGAAATCAAGATCATGCGGCGAATCCCCAACTGCCTCAAGCGCGCAAGGGTCGCTGCGGCGTTCTCCCGAGGTGCATCCATCAGACCGAGTACCCCCAAGTACTGCGCCCCGCGCCGCACGATCACCGTCGTTCTCCCGTCTCCCTCCAAACGGTCTACGGCCGATCGCAGCGCCTCTGGCAGCGGCGGGCCATTTTCTCCATCGAACCACGCGTCCTTCCCGATCCAAACTGTCTCCCCCTCGAGTTCCGCAGCGATCCCTCTACCCGCCACGCTCTGCACATTCGAAACGTCGGGCACCGAACGTGCCACATCTGTGTCATCGGTTGCTTTAAGAGCTTCATTCAGTCTGACAGTTCCATCTCGCACAATCGCTCTGGCCAACGGGTGGTCACTTCGACGCTCAACAGCCACCGTCACGCGGAGCAACTCTGCTTCCGACACGCCGTCGCATGTCACGACGTCGGTCAACTCGGGACGGCCTCGAGTCAGCGTCCCCGTCTTGTCGAACGCCATGGCGGAGAGCCGCCCCAGGTTCTCCAGGGGCGCTCCCCCTTTCACCAAGACGCCCCCTCGTGCGGCGCGAGCTACACCGCTCAAGACAGCGCTCGGCGTGGCGATGGCTAGCGCACAAGGACTCGCGGCTACCAGCACGGCCATCGCTCGATAAAACGACGCCGAAAACGGCTCGTCTATCACCAAGAACGCGAATAGGAGCAGCACGTCGACCACCAACACGGCCGGCACGAAATAACGCTCGAAACGATCGGTGAAAACCTGCGTCGGCGACTTCTGCTGTTCGGCTTCACTAACCAGTTGCACGACTCGAGCCAACGTCGACTGGCTCGCCAAATGCGTAACGTAAACCTCCAGCGCCCCATCCTGGTTGATCGTCCCCGCAAAGACGCGATGTTCCGGACCGACTCGCTGCAAGTCGCGCAGTGCCTCCTCCAAGTCCTCCACCGGCCGCTTCTCGACAGGAATCGATTCACCGGTAATGGGTGCCTGATCCACCGAACTCGTTCCGTTCACTACCAATCCATCGGCAGGAATGCGCTCATTTGTCTTCACTAAAACGACATCCCCCGGTCGAAGATCCTCGACGGCCACTTCCACCTCGCGCCCGTCGCGCCGAACGACGGCTCGATCGGGAGCCAGCTCGGCCAACGCCTCGATCGCCTGACGGGCTCGGCCGAGCGCATAGTTCTCCAACGCGTGCCCGATGGAAAACAGAAAGAGCAGCAAGGCGCCCTCGGCCCACGCGCCCAATGCGGCTGCCCCAACCGCCGCCACGACCATCAGGAAGTCGATTTCAAAACGCCCGCGCCGTACTTTCTCCGCCGCCTCGATCGTGGCGAAAAACCCGCCGAAGAAAAAAGCACTGACGTACAAAGCCATCGGCATCCACTCGGGCAGCCCCGACAACCACGAAAGCAGCCAGCCCGACAGGAGCACGACTCCGCACGCGATGGCAAAGATGAGCTCCCAGTTCGTTCCCCCCACCTGTCCATGGTGGTGACCGTCGCCGGTTCCCGAACGTTTGGCACTGGGATCTTGGACAGACCCGTCCGGTTGAGCGGGTTCGTGGTGGATCGATTCCATCGTGATGTGTTCCTCTTGACGTCAAACGGAGTGGTCCACGCAATGTTCGTCCTTCGTCGTGGACGACCTATTCTAAATCACCGTGCGCGATACTGGGACGAATGGAGCTTTGAGGAAGCTTCTTGGGGTGGAGTGTCCGTGAAAGCAGCCGATCATAGCATTCAAGAACGACGTTTCCCGAGTTGGGAGGGCGAGGCTCCTGCCGAGCCGTAAGAGAGCGACAAGGGCAGTGCGAAGTCCAATCGGCAAGTTGCGGAGGAGAGGTGCCACGACGGAACACTTCCAGTTGGATGGGTATACAACGGACGCACTATTGTAAGCCTCATGCGTGTGGAAGACACGGGGGTGTGTGACGTAGACGTGGTAATGTTCGGCTCGGCAGGAGCCTCGCCCTACCAGCCTGTGGCTTCGTCCGCGGTCGAGTCTACATCATGCGGCGTACGCGTGTCCGTGTCTCATAATCGCGCACGGTGACTTAGGGGAAGTTTCCCCGAACTCAGCCTGATGGCAAAACCAGCAACCAAGGCAAACTCGGAAAGCTAGGCAGCCAGGCGAGTCCCTGGCGGCGCCGGGTTTCTCTGTCACCATACAAGCCGGTCGGCCCCGATATTCGAAAAAAACACCAGCGATCACGTCGCCGACTTTACCAGGAAAGCGAATACGATGCCCACCACCCTCACTTCCCGCCTCGGCACACTCGCCGCCACAGTCACCTTCTTGGCCACATACCATGTGGTAATGGCTCAGTCCTATCCGCCCGTCGTCCCGGGTACGGGGACAAAGATCGAGCAGGTTGGAGACGACTTCGAGGATCCCGATTGGAGCTACAACGCGCTGAACCCCAAGAGCAGTCGTAATATCGACAAACGCGAACGACTGCCGGCGGGTGAGTCGGCAAACGGGCGGTGGTATGAAGGCGCCAAGCGGGGACACCCAGACATTGTGCGACGCGTCCAAACCCCCAAAGGCGGCCTTCCCGGCTCGAAGGGCGCCCTCCTCCTTCAGTCGCTCTACACGGGCATCCCAGGACGGCCTTCCTACCAGGTCCAGCAAGATGATTTCATCGCCGACGTCCGGTACCGACTCGGAGGCTCGATTCCCGTCTGGCAGTCCCCCAACGTCGTCGTCCGACTCTGGCTCCCGCCGGTCGACAAGTGGGAAAACCGAAGCGGTACCCACTTCGGCTTTCGTATCGCGACGATCACGACGGTCACCAAACCGGCCAAGGCTTTCTTCCTCGGCCCGACGACCGAAAGCAAGACGTATTGGCCCGGCATGTTCATTGACTTCCAACCGAAACAGCGACCGGACGGCCATGCCTATGCGTACTTGCGAGTCCGTGCCAATTCGTATGGAGGCGACTACAAGAGCAAGCAACTCACCACGACCGGCTGGTGGACACTCGGTATGTCCGTCACTCCTGACGGCCGCATCCACTACTTCGCCAAGCCGGGCGTCGAAGACCTTACCATGGAAGATCACATCGCTTCCGAATTCCCCTACGGCTACCGCGCTGAACATTTCAAGACGTTTTTCTTCAATGTCTGCAATGGCGATGACGGCCGCACCTGGTCGACCCCCTTCGTCGTCGACGACTGCGAAGTCTACTACCTGCGCAACGGTCGCACAGCGCGCGGCACCCGCACACCATCGCGCCGTTAGACCTCTTGCCACCATTCGCTTCTCCTCCCATCTCGTGTTTACGCCAAACGGGCCTTCGGGCCCGTTTTTTTGTGGTCGGACTGTGCTATGATGACGCGAGCGGCGGGGCAGCCGGCTCCGTCTTCTTTCGACCCCGCGATTCAGGTGGAACTCCGATGAAGTGGTCTTGGCGGATCGGCACGATCGCCGGTATCGGCATCTATATCCATAGCACCTTTCTGATCCTGCTGGCGTGGATCGCCCTCGTTCACTATCTCCGCGGTAACGACCTGATCGACTTTCTCCACGGGATCATCCTCTTGATCACCGTTTTCGGGACGGTCGTCTTGCATGAGTTGGGTCACGCGCTGGCTGCGCGGCGCTACGGCATCCCGACTCGAGATATCACGCTCTTGCCGATCGGAGGCGTCGCACGACTCGAGCGGATGCCCGAAGACCCCAAACAGGAGCTCGTCGTCGCGATCGCCGGTCCCGCCGTCAATGTCGCTTTGGGGCTGCTTTGCGTCGTCGCCATCGGACTCATCGCCGGCTTCAGCGACGTCGGAAAACAACTCGAGCAAGCCGCCCACCAAATGGAGTTTTTCGCGAACAACCCCGACACGCTGAGGGATCTCAACAACTGGCCCCTGATGGGCATTCTCTTTTTCGCTCGGTGGCTCATCATCAACATCGTGCTCGTCGTCTTCAACCTCTTGCCCGCCTTTCCCATGGACGGGGGCCGGGTGTTGCGAGCCTTTCTCGCCATGCAGATGGACTACATGCGAGCGACTCAGGTGGCCGCCGGAGTCGGGCAAATGATGGCGCTCCTGTTCGGCCTGCTTGGACTCTTCGGCAACCCGATTCTCCTGTTCATCGCCCTGTTCGTCTGGATGGGCGCCTCGAGTGAAGCCTCGATGGTCCAGATGCGCGTCGCCCTCGGAGGCATCCCGGCTCGACATGCAATGGTCACGGAGTTCCGAGCCGTCTCACCCGATGCCACGATCGCCGACGTCGCCGACCACATCCTGGCCGGCTTCCAACAAGATTTCCCAGTGATCGATGAAGCGGGTAATGTCGTGGGGATGCTGACGCGAGCCGACGTCCTCCGGACACTTGCGCAGCAGGCCCCGCAAACACGCGTCGCCGACGTTATGCGCACCGACTTCTGCAAAGCGGCTCCCAATGAAATGCTGCAAGACGTCTTCGAGCGTCTCCAGCAAGCCCACTGTCGCTCCATGCCGATCGTCGAAGGCTCTCAAATCGTCGGCGTCATCGACATGGAGAACATCGGCGAGTTCATCGCGATCCGTTCGGCCCTCCAGCAGCAGAGTGGTCGAGCCGGTGACTCCCCGATCATTTGAAAGGACACACGACCATGGACGAGACCGTCGAAACGGCCCTCCGGGAATGTCCTCTCTTCGCGGACATCCCCGCTGCCTTGCTAGCGCACATCGCTGCCGCCGCCGACATCCGGTCGTTTCCAGCTGGCCAGACGATCTTCCGGGAAGGGGAAACGAGTGACGCTGTTTACGTGGTGCGCCGCGGCCGCGTCGCTCTGGAGATCTGCGCCCCCGGAGTCGGATGTCGCCGGATCTTGAGCGTCGGTCCGGGCGAACTGGTCGGCTGGTCCCCTCTGCTCGATCCCCGGCAGCCTCTGACCGCCACCGCTCGTACCACCGAACCTGTCGAACTTCTCGCACTCGATGCCAAGGCACTCCAGACGATCTTCGCAGAACACCCCGAAGTCGGATACCATCTCCTTCGCCAGGTTGCTCACTCCCTCGCCCGGCGCCTGACCGCCACTCGCATGCAACTGCTCAATCTCTATGGAGAAGAGATGGCCCACGCCCAGCCGATCGACCACGAAGGGTGATGGTCGCTCCTTTCCCAAATCACTGCGAAAAAAGAAGGAACCGCCACCGATGGCTTCGCCCCGGATTGGAAGCTGGATCAAGATCCCCAAAGAACGCTTGCAGCAACTGATCGACACGCTCGCTTCGGACGGCTATCGCGTCGTCGGCCCTCGCATCCGCGACGGCGCCATTATTCTTGACGACCTGACCGATATCCGTCAGTTGCCCGCCGGCGTGGTCGACGAACAAGACGGAGGCCACTACCGGCTCCGCGAGGACCCGACTGCCGGCTGGTTCGACTTCGTCGTCGGCCCGCAGTCGCTCAAACCCTTCGTCCTCCCTCCTCGGGAACCCCTCTTGCAACTCCAACGGACTTCCGAAACCTGGCAGACCGAGACTCCTGAAATCGACGACCGCCCAGTCGCCGTGCTGGGCCTCCGAGGTTGCGACCTTCACGCCCTCTCTATCATGGATCGCGTCTTCCTCGAAGGACCGTACGTCGATCCTCGATACGAGAAACGACGAGCCTCGCTTTTCCTCATCGGCGTCCACTGTCGGCGCGCGGCACCGACGTGTTTCTGCCACTCCCTGAAGACGGGCCCGGCTCTTCCGGCCGGTTTCGATCTGGGACTCTCGGAACTCGAGGAACACTTCCTACTCGAGGTAGGCAGCCGCCGAGGCGCTGCGGTCGCCGCACGGCTGCAGGGCGAAGAGCCCGCCAGTGGCGAAATCACTCGCGCTCGCATGGCAACCCGAGCACTCGAACAGCGCATGCACGATCGTCCACTTCATGGCGACCGGCGCACCGCCGGCCGGTGGCTCGAAACCGATCATCTCCGTGACCGCCTCCTGGGCAATCTCGAACACCCCCGCTGGAGCGAAGTGGCAGAGCGCTGTTTGGCCTGTGCCAACTGCACGATGGTCTGCCCCACCTGCTTCTGCACGACCGTCGAAGAAGTCTCCGATCTGTCCGGCGACTCCGTGACACGCATGCGTCGCTGGGAGTCGTGCTTCACGTGGGAACATTCCTACACCACCGCCGGCCCCGTTCATCCCACGACGCAATCTCGATACCGGCAGTGGCTCACGCACAAGCTCGCCTCCTGGCACGATCAGTTCGGCACCAGCGGGTGCGTCGGATGCGGCCGGTGCATCACGTGGTGTCCCGTCGGCATCGACTTGACCGAAGAAGTCGCCGCTCTCGGAAACGAGGTGCCTCATGCCTGATCTCCCTACCCTAAGCGCGGCGCCTGCCTCGGTCGATCCGTGGCAACCCGCGTTCGTCGAAATCGTCGCCATCCACGACGAAACGCCCGGCGTGCGCACATTCGATCTCGCGGCCCCCCATGGCTACACCTTTGAACCGGGACAGTTCAATATGCTCTATGTCCCGGGTTACGGCGAAGCTGCAATTTCCATCAGTTCCCACCCCAAGTCGCCTCAAGTCATTTCGCACACGATCCGGCGAGCCGGCAATGTCACGGGCGCCCTGTTTCGTTGCCAGCCGGGAGACCGGATCGGTCTGCGCGGTCCTTTCGGGTCGAGCTGGCCGGTCGGCCGCTACCGAGGAGCCAACGTCGTCATTGCTGCCGGAGGTATTGGTCTGGCTCCGCTTCGCCCCGCCATCTATCAACTTGCCGCTCACCGCGAAGACTATGGACGTGTGGCCGTCGTCTATGGCAGTCGCCATCCGAAGGACCTTCTCTATCGAGAAACGTTCGACCAGTGGCGACGCGCCGACATCGAAGTCCTCGTCACCGTCGACTTCGCCGACGACCATTGGACAGGGCCGATTGGTGTGGTCCCCACCCTCCTCGAGCAACTTCCCTGGATGGGTCCTCACACGACCCTCTGGACCTGCGGCCCCGAAATCATGATGAGGTTCACCGCCCAACAAGCCCTCCGCCAGGGAATCACACCCGACCATCTTTACCTCTCCTTGGAACGCAACATGAATTGCGCCGTGGGTCTGTGCGGCCACTGTCAGTTCGGTCCGTCGTTTGTCTGCAAGGACGGACCGGTCTATGCCTATCGCCAAATCGCCCCGTTCCTCTTTGTCCACGACTTTTGATTCACACGAAAAGGAGCTCCGTTTTGTCTCGCCACGTACTGGCTGCCGGAAAACTCCATTGAAATCTGCGAGTCTCTATCATGGTCGAGTCACCATCCAAACGCCCGACACTCGCCGTCTTCAAGTTCGCCTCGTGCGACGGCTGCCAACTGACGATGCTCGATTGCGAGCGAGAACTGTTGGCGATCGCCGATCGCGTCGAAATTGCCTATTTCCTCGAAGCTCGTTCGAGAACCCTCGACGGCCCCTACGACATCGGCCTCGTCGAAGGCTCGGTCACGACCGAACACGATGCCGAGCGCATCCGCGAGATCCGCGATCAATGCCGGACGCTCATCACCATCGGCGCCTGTGCCACCGCCGGAGGCATCCAAAGCCTGCGCAACTGGGCGGACATCGACGATTTCATCCGCCAAGTCTACGCGTCGCCGCAGTATATCGAGACGCTTGCCACAAGTACCCCGATCTCGGACCACGTGAAGGTCGACTTCGAACTGCGCGGCTGCCCGATCGACAAACGTCAGTTGGTGATGCTTATCACCGACCTCCTCCTCGGCAAGCAGCTTCGCGTTCCCCGGTACAGCGTGTGCCTCGAGTGCAAACTGAAGCACACCGTTTGCGTCGCCGTGGCTCGAGGTGTCGCCTGCCTCGGCCCGGTCACCCAGGCCGGGTGCGGCGCCATCTGCCCCGAGTACGCTCGCGAGTGCTTCGGCTGCCACGGGCCGAAAGAATCCGCCAACCCAGTGTCCCTCGCGAGGCATTATCAGCGAGGACAACACGACCCGAGCCACCTGGTGCATTTGTTGAGCAACTTCAATGCGGCCGCGCCGCCGTTTCGCAACGCAGCCGAAATGCTGGAACAGAACTCGCCGCTTTCCAACGAAGGTCGTTCCTGAACTGCACGATGGGTCGCTTTCACGACCGTACCGAACGCGAGAGATTCCCTCACACATCATTTCCTTTTCGAACCGCACACGGTGATGTAGCTCGAATCACTTGGGTCAACGACGGAACCCTCAATGGGAGAAACAGACATGGCTACGGATTCGCCGCAGTTTCGCACGATCCGCGTCGAAGCTCTGACGCGAGTCGAAGGCGAAGGGGCTCTGCGCGTCGAACTCGACGGCGATCGTGTCTCGAGTGTGGAACTGAACATCTACGAGCCGCCTCGATTCTTTGAAAGCTTCTTGCGAGGCCGCGAGATACGGGAGGTTCCCGATATCGTCGCGCGCATCTGCGGCATCTGCCCGGTCGCGTACCAGATGAGCGCCACGCATGCGCTCGAGAAGGCTCTCGGAATCGATGTCGATCCGACGGTTCACCTCTTGCGACGACTCCTCTACTGCGGCGAGTGGATCGAAAGCCATTCGCTCCATATTTACCTCCTCCATGCTCCCGACTTCCTCGGCTATGAAAGCGGACTCAGCATGGCCGCCGACCACCGGGAAGCCGTCGAACGCGGACTCGAGATGAAACGGATCGGCAACGAACTGCTCGAAATCCTCGGCGGTCGAGCCATCCATCCCATCAACGTGACGGTCGGCGGGTTTTACCGCCCCCCCGATCGCCGGCGTCTGAAAGAGCTCCTGCCTCAACTTCAGTGGGGTCTGGACGCCGCCTGCCAGACGGCGCACCTGGTTGCCGGCTTTGACTTTCCCGAATCGAACATCGAGCACCCACAGGTTGCCCTGCGGCACGACCGCGAATACCCCATGAACCAAGGTCGTGTCGCTTCGACAGATGGACTGGTGATCTCGGTGGACGACTACGAACAGCACTATCAGGAACGCCACGTTGAGCACAGCACGGCACTCCATTCGGTTCGGATTCCCGATGAGTCACCCTATCTCGTTGGACCGCTGGCTCGTTTCAATCTGGCGTATGATCAATTGCCTCCGCAAAGCAAGGCACTCGCCGAAGGGGTGGGCCTGGCTCCGCCCGTGACGAACAACTTCCGAAGTATCATCGTGCGGGCAGTGGAAACGGCGTGTGCTTATGAAGAAGCGATTCGCCTGATCGAGGCTTACCAGTCTGCGCCCGACCCGCAATTGCTGGAGCTTCCGCGGCGGACGGGTCGAGGATGCCACGCCACCGAAGCGCCTCGAGGGCTCCTCTATCACGCGTACGAAGTGGACGACCACGGGCGGATCGCTTCGGCCAAGATCGTCCCTCCCACCTCGCAAAACCAGGCGCAGATCGAACACGACCTGGCTCAGTTCGTCCCTTCGGTCCTCGATCTTCCTCAGGACGAAGCGACTCGAAGGTGCGAACACTTAATCCGCAACTACGATCCGTGCATTAGCTGTGCAACGCACTTTCTGTCGTTTAGGATAGAACGCAAGCGATAGCCTACCGGGGCCGACTGACGCAACGGAGGCGACCGTGGCGCCGAGGCGATAAGAGCACATCGCATTTGCGAAAAAAAGGATGGCGGCTATGTTGAGTCCGAAGAGTTCCCTCAAGAATCACCCCACGTCTGTTTCGTACACCGCTCTGCCTATGGCAGGACACGATGAGGCGCAAAGAACGAGATTCGGCCGCCTTTCTGCCAAGCCAGGTTTGCGGTATCGTCAAAGCATCGTAACCTGTGCGCTGGCTGCGCTGCTTTGCTCCGTGGTTGGCGCAACGCTCCATGCTCAGGACCTGAGACAGATCGCTCAGGCAACAGTTGCTCAACAGGACCATGCCGCTCCGGGCAAGCAAGTTGGCAAATCGGTCGTCTTCCAAATCCCCGTAACCATGCGCTTCCTCTTGTATCTTCCGAAGGACTACAACGGCAAAACTCCTAAACCGTTGCTGCTTTTCTTGCATGGAGCAGGTGAGCGGGGCAACGATCTCGAACTCGTCAAAAAGCATGGTCCTCCGAAACTCATCGCTCAAGGCAAGGACTTCCCATTCATCGTGGTTTCCCCACAGTGTCCCAAGGGGCAGTTCTGGGATCCTCGTGCGTTGAGCCACCTGCTCGATTCTCTGGAAGAGCATTACGCGGTGGACTCGAGCCGCATTTATGTCACGGGCCTCAGCATGGGCGGATTCGGAACATGGGCGTTGGCTGCCCAGCAGCCCGATCGCTTCGCTGCGATCGCTCCGATTTGCGGTGGGGGCGAGCGGTTCTGGATGCGGAAGTTGAAAAACGTGCCCGTGTGGGCATTCCACGGTGAGAAGGACAACGTGGTGCCTCCGCACCGCACGACGGAACTGGTGGAAGAGCTGAAGAAACTCGGAGGCGACGTCCGCCTGACGCTCTACCCCGACGCCGGCCATGACTCGTGGACCGAAACATACAACAATGAAGAACTCTACGAGTGGTTCTTGAGCCACCACCGAGCGCCGAAGGAGGAGTAGACATCCACTGCTGTGCGACCTCTATCGAAGTACACTCCCCAGCTGAAACCCTCGAGTGGGTGGCTCGGACAGGGGCCGTCCGCACTGCCCAATGCGTTACTCCGTGAACAACCGTTTAACCATACTGGAGCACAGCCGCACCTCAGCCGAAGGATCTGTAGGGTTTGCATTGAACGACTTATTCCAGTATCATTCCGGGCAAAACTGAAGAGTATTCCGGTGGTGCGCAGCACTGGCGCCCATTGTTGGTGCTGGTACCTGGCGAGTGGTCGGTGCATGAGTCGTGGCTACGTGAGCCAACGTAGGCAGCCGCCAGACGCTTTCCCATGTCACTGCCCAAACGCGACTCGGGTGTAGTCATGGCGTGCTGATCACGAACGCAGTCCTACACGCAGTATCCGCCAGCAGAAGACAATTCATGGGTTTCCTTTACGGAAATGAAGAGTCATGAATACTTTCGAACGTCCGACTATTCCACTATCGCGAGATGCGTTTCGTGGAATTGACGCATTGGTCGAACTTGGCGTCCCTCGCGTCAAGAAGCTTTCTGAGCTACAGTGCTCCCAGCCACTCGACCTAGCGTTTTCGCAACTCTTCGCCTCTCTCGCGAGCCAGCTTGCCTGCGATTACCACGTCATTCAGACAGCCTGTGTCGCGGCTTTGATCCCACTGAACGGCCTGCGTCGTCGCCTAGAAATGCCCGCGTCTGATTTCCTGAAAGCCTTGCAGCAGACCATTGCTGATCGAGCCTCTGAAGAGTGGAAGAGCCGATACATTGAAGCGTGGAACAGCCTTGTCGGCGAGCTCGCTCCTTTCTTTCAGCCAGATAATTTCTTCAGCCAAGCCAGCAAAGCCTTCGATTTGCTTACAGAGCGCCCCGCAATCCTCCAGAATGCGCGCATTCTTACTGAACTTCGTCCGATCTACGATGAAGCGCAGACCAAGACGCTCGCCGTCCTTCAGACCAACACGCTTGTTCTGGACTATTGGAAGGGCCGGGACATCCACACTCTACACATCAGCCTTGATAACGATGACCTCAAATCACTCACCAAAGAAGTGAAGTGGGCGCAAGACAAGATCAGTATTAGCCAGAAGGAAGCGTTGGCCCATCGCATGAATCTTGTTGTATATGGTGAAGTTGATGAAGAGCCGCTTGAAGGTTGAGTTCCAGCTATGAGAAACCGAGGGACTGCTGGACAGTCCGTACGCTGCCTATCATCGTCGCCAGCTGGCTCTGCACGCAAGGCCTACCTCCGCTTCCAGTGCAGTGCCCATGGGATCGCCTATCACCGTGAGCCTGCCTCTTGGGCACTGGAAAACGTCACCATGGATGCGGAGATGCCTGGCTGCATCTATGAACCGGTTGCTGTTATTCTCTCCGATATCGCTGATTCCTCTGACTCCATTCTCATTAAAGAAGCTAGGGACTGGCCTACGCCTGTCAAGACTGCGTCAGGATTGAGCGAGAGACTCTCATCAAATGCAGGGTGGTCCACTTCGAGTGTCGAATGCGTCGTTTTGTATCGAGAACTCACTGCCGGAGCAACGTTTGATGCGTGGAGGCAATATGTCGCGTCAGTAGGAGAAGTCGCTCTACTGATCGGATCAGTTTCGGTGAGGCAGGAGCGACAGCAGCGAAAGCACTGCGAGATGGGCCGCCTTACGATCACTGGTCCGAAATCCTTGTGGGCAGAAGCACGTTCTACGGGTGTGCCGATCGAAGGACGCATCGAAGCTCTCAGTGCTCTTGCGCAAACGGAGCCGGAGGACGTTGGCCGTTATGTCGTTGAAGAGCTTAGCCGCGATCGTTTACCCGATCAGTGGCGCGACGCTCTAATAACATTTGCGGAACATCTCCTCGTTGAAGATGCCCTATTGCGAGAACGCTTTCGGCAACTGCTGCTTGATTATGCCGGACGACTCCGACTGTCACCGAGGCCCCGAACCTGCTATGTCGTTTGGTCAGCCATTCGGACCTACACGTCACTGATCTCAGCTGCAGAAGCTCCGTCCTTGCTACCACTTCTGGGCCCCCCTGACCCCATTGAGACGAGACTTATTACCCTACAGGGTATTGTGCACCTGTTCGAGAAGAAGCCGGCGGAGGACAGCAAGTCGGCGACTGAGCTGGCAGACCGCATTTACGAACTTGCCAATAAGTTTCTCGATATCGATTGGCTCGTGCCGGGGGAAAAGGCAACAATCGGACAGGTCGCGACTCAATCTCTGGCGGCACTTGGTGATAAGCGGCTTGCGGACTGTGTTTCCAAAGTGCGGAGCCTTGGGAAAAGGTGGGTCACACGAATGATCGCTCAGAAACTCGAGGTACTACTGGAGATGTGGAACATGCACGAAGATGCAAAACAGTCAGAGACGTTTAGTTTCGTCCGCCAACAACTCAATGCATTGCTACGTTGAGGGGGGGAGGAAAAGCAGTGCCTAGCTGGCGGTTGAAAGATCTGAACAGATCGAGGGCTCCTCGGTTCTCTGTCGTGGGTGAATACGCTGAGCGGACTGACTTTGTGCGCCACCTGGCTCTATTGCGAGACGAAACGGATTTGCAGTTTGCAGACAGGGTAGAAGTCTGGCAAACAAGTCCGCCAATTGTCGCCGGCACCGAAACGATGATCGCGGCAGGGACTGAGCAAAACTATTGCCTGGCACACGCTGTTGGCCACCTTGAGGACATGTCGGCCGACGAAGCTGCGGGCATCGAAACAGTTCTTGCCGAAATCGATACACAGACACCGCTATGGCATGGGCCGCGCAAGTTTCTCCTGCATTATGTCGTTCACCCGCCGGTCAAATGGATCGTTGACCCTGTAACAGGTACCAAGCGATACCGCAAGTTCAGCTGCGTGGGGTTCGTGCTCGAATGCTACGAGAAAGGTGCAGGCATCCAGCTGCTCGACGTTGATCACGAGAACTTTCCATACGTGGATGAGGCAGTCCTGACTGACGCCTATGGCATAAGTGTCAACCGGGAAAACATGCGAGAAAGACTTGGCATCGAGGACGCTCCACCTTGGCAGATTGCATTGCCAGGATATGTTCTCCACGCACTGGCTAGGCCAGCACCTGAGGTCAGAGCCCGTCCATATCTGCCAACCGGATTGGAAGAGGCGCACTTTCGCTGAGGGGCTCTTTTGTCAGATTGAGGCGAGTCTCCTATTCGGGGCCCGTCAGAAGAAGATCCCATTCTGCATTATGGAACGCAGGCCAGACAGCGGACGAGACAAGCGTCAAAGACCCGACGATCGTCAGCCAGGTCGGAGGTGTGTAGGACATCGTCTCTACTATGTCCAGTCAAACCAACTTCACGATCTCGGTTTCTGCGTCGCGCAAAAGTCGGCGGCGTGTCTGATAGTCGCAGAACGCGGCACGAAAGCCGTTCCGCACCAACTGCAAGACCTGCCATCGCGTCAGTCCATCGGGCGTCATGGCGGCCGCCCGAAGGTATTCATTCGACAGCGTCGTTCGCGAAATGCCGCGGTTGTCGGTGTTGATCGTGACCCGCAAACCGCTCTCCATGTAGTCCGCCAGCGGATACTCGTCGTAAGAATCTGGATCGGAAAGGAATCGATTCCGATAGCCGATGATTTGGTCGTTGCTCGAAGGACACAGTTCGATGGCGATGCCGCGGTCCCGGACAAGGCGCACCAGACGGTCGTGAGCTCCCAACGAGAGGCCGTGGCCGATGCGGTCTGCGGAGAGCTCGTAAATGGCTTGCCACACGTTTTCGATATATTGGTGCTGCTCCGGGCCTTCCCCTGCATGAACCGTGAAACGCACAACGCGGTGCCGGAGTTGGGCCAGTTGCGAACGCAGCTCGGCCGGCCGACACGACATCTCGTCGCCCGCCACGTCGAACCCCACAAATCGTTCGGCAAAACGCTCGTTCCGGTCGAGCCATTCCATCGTGCGTTGAACGTGCTCGAGAATCCGATCCGCCCGCCGGTGCCGGCTGGCAATCAGAATCAAACGCACGTCGCAGCAGTCAATCCGATCCAGCCCATTCAGGATTTCCTCCAGCACTTCATCCACCGAAAGACCCTGGTCCGTTGCGTAGTTCCACGGAGAACAACGCAGCTCGAGATACCGGATATGGTCCTCCCGGCAGTACTCGCCCAACACGACCATCGTCTCGCGAATCGTTTCACGGGACCGGAGCAACCCCGATCCTTGGAAATCTCCAAAACGGGCATACTTCTTATACCCCACGCCACGGTATCGACCGGGATCGGTGCAGGGTCCGAAGATCCACCGGTCGAGGAGTTCGGGCGAGTCTCGAAACGCCAAGAGCAAAGCCGCCGATGTTAAGGGAGACGACAAACCGTGTCCCTCGAGCACAATCGGATGCAACGCGCCCGGTTCGACACCGGTTACTGCGCCAATGCGATCTTCATCGCCCGCCCGCACAGCCCCCTCCAGCTCGCAAAGCCGTTGATCCAACTCGGTGTTCGCTCGGCGCGCCTCCGCCACACAGGCTTCCACGGTCGCCGCCACTCGAATCATCTCCGCAGGAGTGAGGATTCCTCCCAAATGACAATGCAACTCGGCCTTGGGCAAATCCTGCAACCATTTCAGATCTTCCGACAACTGCTCCGCATTGGCACCGATGCGTTCTTCCCTGAGCCGACGCACGACGTGAGCGGGCAACATGTAGAGTCCCCGAAAATTGCCACTTGAGTCGACCTGTTCCAATTGCAAGTTGCGGTAGTTCTCATAGAGCTGCGAGGCATCTTGCAGGAGTCGCGTGACCTCGTCATACAGCTCGACCCGAGGAGTCTCGCGTTGAATCGTCATCCCGTCCGGAAACGACAGTTTGTGCTTTGCGCGCAGCGCGTCCGCATCGGAGATCGTATCGAGCGGCGGCACACGGGCAGCAATCACGACCGGCCGAAAACAGGAACGCAGCAAATCCGGCAGCGGACGAACCCAGTCCTCCGGCTGGAGCTCTTTGTACTCCTGATATTCGGGACTCGAACGATCGGCCGGCAAGACATCCACGATATGGAGCATCGCGGAACAGCCGAAGACGCGCCCCGCTTGCTGCAACTCAGCACTCATCGTCTTCCGCCCGCCGGCCAGCGATAGGACGACCTGTCCTCCATCTGCCCTACCGTGGGCGTGCAACACGAGCCGGTAAATCAAGTCGGCCATCTGCCGGCTCTCGTCCGCCGTCGTGATGTCCGTCACTCCGGCCAAGCACCATACGAGCACGGGAAAAGGTCGGCGACACGCAGCTACCCACCGCGACAAACTCTCCGATCCCCGTATGGCTGTCTCGCTGTCGGTCGTCACGAGCCAAATGCTGTCGACCGGCTGCACCGGCCATTCTTCGCCGACGTGGAGCTCCCGAGGCGCAATTTGCCCGTACAACGGAACGTCGTCCCGATTCGTAAACCCGAGCAACTCGGGAATGACCTGCCACGTCCCGCCTAACGTCGCCACGAGAATGTTGGGCATCGCGACCTCCCTACAATCGTCGTTCTGACCAGATACTGTACTCCAGGGGAGTTGATTTCCCAACAGTGGGCGGTACAATCTTCACCGTCACTGGGATAGCCAAAGGGGGTGCCTCATGCAAGACCCACGTGATCTCCTTGTCGCTTGGCTACATGATCCGCCCGATAAAGCGTTTGCCATTCGAGGCCACGAAGCGCGTGCGGCCCGTTACCTGACAGTCGCACTGGGAATCGAGATCGCGAGAGAAGAAATCAAAGGTCACGCCGGCGATCAACGAGCCTCGGCCACCGAACGTCTGCCGGTCCCCGACTGGAAGGCCGCGGATCAGGCCACCGTCGTCGACTCCGAAGCGATGGTCGTGCACCATCCGCTGTCAGCCGAGTCGAACCGATCGTGCGGAATCCCCCTGCCTGACTCCATCGAAGAAACACGGCTGTCGGCCGCCATCGAGCGTCTGGTCGACGGCGTCGACGATACCGAAAAGCGCCTTTGGCTCCTTTGGCGAAGACTCCCCGAAGACCTCGAGCGCGAAGCGCCGGGTTTCGCACTCCTTCCGGCCGATACCCGCATCCCCGACCACTCAATCTGGCAACACCTCGACACGGCGGCAGCCATGCACGTCGCCTACACGAGTCGCCACGCACCGGCCTTTCTCTCTTTCTCCATCGGCCCGGTCCAACCCTTCATCGCATCGGCACGCAGCGTAAGAGACCTGTGGTCCGGCAGTATGCTCCTTTCGTGGCTCGTCTTTCGCGCCATGATCCCCATCCTCGAGGAACTCGGGCCCGCGTCGATCGTCTACCCAAGCATTCGAGGCAATCCCCTGTTGGATCTCTGGCTCCGCCGAGCCCGCGGACTTAAAGATCGGCTGGATCTCCCCCCCAAGGCCGCCCGGATGATCCCCTGTCTCCCCAACCGCTTCCTCGCCCTTGTGCCCGGCCATGATGCACAGTCCTTTGCGCAACGGATCGAAGCATCCGCGCGCCATGCATGGAGTACCGTTGCCGAAGCCATCCATCAGCGCTTGAGCGGGCCACTGGGTGCACTCGATCCCGAGTGGGATCGCCATTGGCAGCGGCCCATCGACGACCAATTCGATTTTCGCACCATCGTCCTTCCTTGGGACGAATCTTCGGACGAAACCTTGTCACTCTGCCTCACGGGCGCCGCTACATTCGGAGAGGCCTTTCCCCAGACCCAACGCGTCCGGGCTTTGGCCGACGCCATCCCCGAATCGGATCGGCCGCCCGGTCACAGCCGGATCGTCGGTCAATGGCAACATCGACTCGAGTTGCTCGGCAGGATCGCCGAGTCGGACAAACGATTCCGCGAGGCACCTCGAGCCGCCGATGTGATTCCCGAAGAGATCGTGCCACCGATGTGCTCATTGACGGGAGCCACCGAGCAAGTCGGTCCTCCGACGCTCGCGGAGGCAGCCGCGTTTTGGGAAGGAGCGTCCGAGGACGTGCGTGTCGGAGGCGTGCGGCTGCGTCCCCGCGAGCGACTCGGGCCGGTGGCACTGGTCAAACGTTTCTGCGGTCCCGTCCATTTCGCCGACGAGCTCGAGTTCGACGATGCGCGCGCACTTCGCTTCGATGACACCGCTACGATCGCGGCGGCGCTCTGGCTTCGCGAGGCCCAAGAACGCGATCCCCGTTTCCGCGAACTCTACCAAGCCACGCGCGACGACGGTTCCTGGAGCGGCCAGTGGCTCCATGCCGCATCTTCCCCCGTCGAGGAAGAAGACGACGAAGCGTGCCCCACCGAACTTGCCGCTGCAATCGAACGACTCCGAGGAGCCAACCAACTCGGACCACCCCCCACCTACTACGCCATCCTCATGATCGACGGCGATGAAATGGGCAAGTGGCTCCAAGGACGTAAGTCGCCTCGCATCGAGGAACTCTTTCACCCCCAATTGCGTGATTATTTCCAACAGCACACCGGCTCGCCCGAGGGCCTTCAGTCCCGCCGACCCGTCACTCCCGCGTTTCATGCGTCCCTCAGTCAGGCCCTCGCCAACTTCGCTCTCCACTTCGTCCCGGAAATCGTCAGGAAATACCGTGGAACGCTCATCTATGCCGGCGGTGACGACGTCTTGGCACTCCTTCCAGTCCGCACCGCCCTTCCGTGCGCTGCCGAACTCGAGGCGACCTATCGGCAGGAGTGGAAACGCGACTCGACCGGCGCGATCCGTATGCTGATGGGACGCCGAGCCACCGTCAGTGCGGGCGTCGCCATCGTCCATCATAAGTCGAGCCTCCGATGGGCCCTCGAACAGGCTCGTCAAGCCGAGCGAGCCGCTAAGAGCGCCGGCCGCAACCTGCTCCAACTCACCGCCGCACGCCGGTCCGGCGAACTTACGTCGGCTCTTTGTCCGTGGCCCTTCCTTCCTGTCGTGAGTCAATGGATCGAAGTATTCACCCAAGGAGCGTCGGACCGCTGGACCTACCAACTCCGGAGGTTGCTCGAGTCGGTCGGCGAGCTGCCGGATGACGCTTGTGTGTCACTCTTGCGCCGCCAGATTGCTCGAGCCGAAAAGGAGACGCGCCAGCTATTCGGCAAAGACCACGATGCTTCCGAGGTCCTCGCCGAGCAATTCGATCAGTTCCGTCGAGAACTCGACCCGCTCCCGAACGCCCCGGTACCCTTTCGCGACTTCGTCATGCTTTGCCAAACCGCTTCCTTCCTGGCTCGAGGAACCGACTGATGAGTCCCCAAACCGCAACGAGCTCCGTAAGCCTCGTTCTGGTGCCGCTCGATGTCCTCTTCTTCCGAGACGGCCGACCGTTCGGCGCTGCCGGCCAGGCGCAAAGCCTCCCCATGCCCCTGCCGCAAACACTCTCCGGTGCCATCTCGACGGCGCTTCTGGAATCCCACGATGCCCCCATGACCGAGCTGGGAAAACTCGTCCAATCCGGTCTTCCCTTCGAAGAAGCGCTGGACCGCCTAAGTCTTCCCACGTGGCTCGCCCACGTCCACGTTCGAGGTCCCTTCCTGGCTCGGCGCTCCCGCCACGAACCCTCCACACCGCCGGAACTCCTGTTCCCCGCACCGGCCAACCTCGTGCGGTTCGATCAGGACGCTCCAGCCGTTTCCCTCCTTCCCGCCCCCGAAGGCCTCGAATTGCCTGGCTGGTCGTCGACGAACTCCAGCCGTCACGGCTTGCGCCCTCTTTGGTACCGAGGCCGAGAGAAACCCGAGCCCGTCGGCGGCTTCCTCACCCGCCAAGGGATGCAAGCCTATCTCCGAGGAGCCCCCGTTTCCAACGAAGACATCCTCTCGTCCGAGTCTTTGATTCAATTCGACCGGCGCACCGGTATCGGCATCGAACCGACGCGTCTGACTGCTCGAGAACAACACATTTACTCGGCTTCGTTCCTCGCCCTCTGCAATGACCCTCATCAAGCATACGAAGTCGTCTTCTGCGCCGAGGTCATCTTTCCCGACGCATGTCCCGAGCCCGTTTGGCCGGAAAGCCGCACCACGATCGCGTGGGGGGGCGAAGGAAAACGTGTCGCCGTCGAACCGCTTGAGGCAGAGCTGTCCGGCTGGACATCCGCGCTCGATTCGCAAGAGGCTGCATCGACTTCCGAGCACCCATTGATCGTCTTGACCACCCCTGCCGTCTTCGCCAACCGCTGGTGTCCCGCCACGCTGAAACAACACGTCGTCGCGGCGGCGGTCGGACCCGCCATTGCCGTCAGCGGCTGGGATCTGGCCAAGGGCGGGCCCAAACCAAGTCGCCACGCCGTGCCAGCCGGCAGCGTCTACTTCCTAGACCATCACGTCGATCCTCTCCCAACCAGCCTGGCCGACACACCCGAAGAGCGCCGGCAAGGTTGGGGATGTTACCTCCAAGGAGTTTGGAACCATGACAACGGCCACTGATACCGGTTCAGCCAGTTCGCTGGTCTTCTTCCACGCTCAGACGCCTCTCCACCCCGGAGCCGGCACGGCCCTGGGCGTCGTCGATCTTCCCATCCAACGAGAACGCCACACGCGTTGGCCTACCTTGCCGGGATCCTCCATCAAAGGCGTCTTCCGCGATGCCTTCCGTCGGCACCACGGGGAAGCTCCGTCCGTTACCGTTTTCGGTCCGGAGACGAACGAAGCCGACAAACATGCCGGCGCCGTGTCGATCACCGACGCCCGGATCCTCGCCTTCCCCGTCCGGTCCCTCAAAGGCGTCTTCGCCTACACCACCTCACGAGCCGTTCTCGAACGCCTGCGCCGCGACTTGAAACTCGTTCAATCCTCACCTCCCTTCGAACTTCCCCAACCCCTCGACGCCGGCCATGCCTGCTGCGCGCCGGATTCCCCGTTGAAACTCGATCGGGACCACCTCGTCCTCGAGGAGTTCGACCTCCAGATCGACGCATGGAACGCATTCCCGTCTTTGGCCCAGCAACTCGCCCAATGGGTCAGCGACGACGGTCCCTTCCAACAGGACTTCGCTGCTCGACTCGTTGTCCTCGATGACGATCAATTCACGCACTTCGTCCGTCACGGAACCGAAGTCGTCGCCCGCATCGGACTCGATTACGAAACCAAAACGGTTCGTAACGGCGCCCTTTTCTACCAGGAATTCCTTCCCGCCGAGACGATTCTCTACAGCCTCGTTCTCGCCTCCCCCGCCCGCGATGGATCGGACCAATCGGGTGCCGACATCCTCCAGCGACTCCAGTCCGGTCTGCCCGACGTCCTCCAGTTCGGCGGAGACGAAACGACCGGCAAGGGATTCTGCCACGTCCACTTCGCGTCCTGAACTCGCATGAGGAGACACGTTCATGTCAGAAAACCTCTCGGCCACACTCGACCAGCAGCGAGCCAAACACGCGTGGGAAGCCATCCAACGCGTCTGCGCCTGGAAAGAGTCCACCAAGAGAAAGGACTACGCGGGACAAGCCAAGAAACTCCCCATCCGCCTCATGACCTCGGGACTCGGACAAGCCCTCGCCTTCATTCTCGCCAAAGCAGACAAGAAGGAGAAACCAGATCCATGTCGCCAACTCCACAAGGACTTGAGTGATTGGACTCTCACCCACCGAAAACTGCCGGGAAAACATCCGGACTCACTTCTCAAAAGCGTCTGCTATGGAGATGCCGTTTTCCTGCGCCGAGCTACCGACGAGGTGCTCGCCTATCTCGAGTGGCTCAATCGATTCGCCGAAGCAGAGGGACTGACCGATGGCACTGAGTAGACGAGGCGGTTCCAGGTCGAGCAATCATTCAGGCGGCCGAGGAGGCCACCGCGGCTCCCGTGGCCGAGGCGGCGGATCGGACTCGAACGATCCGCCCCCCAACCGCGTTCCACTTCCCGAGTCCTTCCAATCATGGGCTCACCACAACCAACATCCCGGTCTCGCCCTCGACAAATTCGCCAGGTCTGTGAGCTCCAGCGGCGAGCCCCTTTCGAAAATCTCCGAAAAAATCCAGCGGCCGACCATCGAAGAAGTCGTGCGCCTGACGCGCGCGTTTTCACCCAAGCTGTACCAGCGACTCTTGGCTCGACAAACGCGCCTATGGGAAACGGTTCAAGCCGTGACGTTTGTCGGCCGAACCGACGGGCCGGTTACTTTGCACTTGGCGCGTGCCTCGAGTCTCGAAAATGCCGGCATTGCTCTGCACCGCATCTACGGACTCCCCTACCTCCCCGCCACCGGACTCAAGGGACTCGCCCGCGCCTACGCCGAAACGGTCTGGTTCCCGGCTCAATTCCAAACCGACCAAGATGGATCGCCCGTCGACGAGCAAGCCAAAGAAGCTGCCGAATGCGCATGGCGGCGAATCGAGACTGTCTTCGGTTGGTCCCCCGGCAGCGACCGCGACAAGTCGTACAAGCCGCGCACTCTCGCCAACCCGGCGAGCGACGCGTCCGCCGGTGCCGTCGTCTTCCACGATGCCTGGTGCACCGACGTCCCGAAACTCGAAGTCGACATTCTCAATAACCACCATCGGTCCTACTACGACGGAGAATCGCAGCCAACCGGACCTCCCGGCGATTGGGATGACCCGGTTCCAGTTTATTTCCTCACCCTCGCCTCCCATCAGACCTTCCGCTTCGCCCTCAGTTTGAGACACCCCGATGCCGACTCGGCCAAGCTCGCCGAAGCGCTCGCCCTCGCCCATCAGTGGCTCATCGGAGGGCTCGCCATGCTCGGTGCCGGAGCCAAGACGAACGCGGGATACGGTGCCTTCACCTTCTCAAGCGACAGCGTTCCCGAGGACGTCCTCCAGCAGGCCCTCGCCCCCTGGAAGACGGCCGAACAATTGGGACGTCGCAAGACCCGACGCGTCGAGGTCGAACTGGTAACGCCCGCATTCCTCGCCGGCGCCGAACCGTTCGGCGAAAACGCCAGGTTCGGATGCGATATGAGACCGGCCACCGTGCGCGGCCTGATGCGCTGGTGGTGGCGCACGCTCCACGCCGGATTCCTCTCGGTGAAACAACTTCGAGAACTCGAGTCGGCGATCTTCGGTGACACCAAGGCCGCTGGAGCATTGCAGCTTCGCGTCACCGCTGCGCACGCACCAACTGGCCAGGCCCAACTCTTTGATTTCAAGGACTGGTCGCCAGGGAAAGATGGAAGGCCTCCGCGTCGCGCCACAAAACCGCGGCCTGATTTTCGTAAGCAGTTCCAACTGCTGCCAACTCCGAATCCCCAAACGACTCAGGGACTCTTCTATGCCGCATACGGAATGGACGACGCCCCTGGAAACGACGCCACGAAACGCCGTTACTTCCGCCACCCGGGACAACGCTGGACGATCGAACTGATCGCTCGTCCCGCACGTCTTCCAAATAGCGAGGATCGACTGACTGCCGACGACGTCCTCCAACATGCTCAAGCCGCCTTGTGGCTCTGGACGCATTACGGCGGAATCGGCAGCAAGTCGCGCAAAGGGTTCGGTTCGCTCCAGTGGCACTCTCCCGACCCGCCGTTCTCCTCTCTCGACGCCTGCCGGCAATGGGCGAAGCAATGGCGTTCCCGTCACGAGCTGCCCGATCGCTTCCAGGCTGATCTTGCCAAAAGTCCCGCGCTGGGCGATGGCCAGCAGCCATGGCTGCTTGAGCGCACCGTCGACGTTCCCGCCGCCAACCCCTGGCAACTAATGGACTATGTCGGCTACGCCTACCAGAAGGCTGCTCAAGAGTACAAACACGACGAGCGCAAAATGGCACTCGGACTCCCGCGACAAATCCATGGTCCGCTCAAAAAGGCCCTGCCACACCAGAAGACATCCAAGCACCCCTGGAAGCCGCCTGAAAAACTCCGACCACACGGCCTCGATCGCCACGCTTCGCCCGTCGTCGTCCATGTGGACAAGACATCCGGAGGCTTTCGCGTGCGCGTCCTCGCGTTTCCCTCGCCGCGACTCCCCAATCTCCAGAAAAGCCGGGCATTTCTGAAAGAGTTCATCGAGTTGTTCGCGAACAACCTCAAGGACTTTCGTCCACCCGGTTCGCAAGGAGTTCGACCGCGCAGCGGATCCACGCCCGGTGGAAGTCGCGGCGGTGGTCATCGCACGCCCACAACTCCCGTGCCCCAACGTCGCTCGAACCGCACGAACCCGAACCTCCCCAGTCCCGGCCAGATCGTGGACGCAACACTTCTGGAAGAGAAAACGAAGAAGGGAGGCTGGAGAGCCCGCCACACCGCCAGCGGTGTCAGCGGCCCCATCGTCAACACCAACGAGACACCATCGGATTGGCAACCTGGCATGGAAGTAGAACTCAAAGTTGAAGCAGCCAACGACCAAATAATCAATTTTCGCTACCAGCCCAAGGAGTGACCGACATGTCGGCCCACCAGCGCACCACCCTCGGAC
>WFWZ01000039.1 GCA_015490875.1 Planctomycetaceae bacterium | reverse complement strand
TTCCGTGGCTGCGCGCTCAGTCTGTTCGCAGCCGTCTCCCTTTGCATGCCGGCCATCACGTATGCTGGTCAGAAACTCGAGGTCGATCTCCACAAAAGCCGAGTCTATATTTTCGTCGGAAAGACGGGACTGGGACATGAACACGCCGTCGAAGGGCGGCTCAAGGGAGGATCGTTGACGTTCGGCGCCAAGGAAAACGCTGGTCGTCTGGAATTCGATATGGCATCCTTCCGAGCTGACACAGATGCGGCACGCAAGTACATCGGTCTGGAGGGGCACACGAGCGAGTCGACGCGCCGCCAGGTCAACGCCAACATGCTCGGTCCGAAAGTGCTCAACGTCAAGCAATACCCTTCCGCCACGTTTCAAATCGACTCTGCCCGGATGCTGAAGCAAACCAGCCGCCGAGGTCACCCGCTGGCCGAACTCCGGGGTAGCTTCACCCTACACGGAGTGACCCGGCCCATCCGCGTCATTACGGAGGTCATCCCCGAAGAGAAAGGGACGCGAGTTCGCGGCGGTTTCCGCATTCTCCAGACCGATTACAAGATTCAACCATTTCGCAAGGCGTTTGGAGCGATCGGTGTCGCCGATGAGCTGCGCATCTATGGAGAGATCGTCTTGACACCGGCGCGTCAGACGGCTGGAGCCGGTTCGGCACAAGGAGGAACACGGCGGTGATCCATTGCCCTGCGGTCCGAAAAAAGTCGATCCAGTTCCACTATGATCTGACGACGTTCTTTTATCGCCTGCTGTGGGGCGAACACATCCACCACGGCCTGTGGGAAAAGAACGAGTCCCCGAAAGACGCTCAGGTCCGCCTGACGCGCGAAGTCGCTCGGCTGGCCTGCATCGAATCTGGCGAGTCTGTGCTGGACGTCGGTTGCGGCATGGGAGGTTCGTCGCTCTATCTGGCTCGACACCACCGCTGCCAAGTGACAGGAGTGACGATCAGCGGGGTGCAGCGTCGTTGGGCGTCGTGGTCCGCCTGGAGGCGAGGACTTGGCCGCCAAACGACGTTCGTCCGTGCCGATGCCGAACAGATGGAGTGGGAACCGGAGCAGTTCGATGTCATTTGGAGCATCGAATGCACGGAGCACCTTTTCGATAAGGCGGCTTTCTTTCGGCGAGCTGCCGAGTGGCTGCGTCCCGGTGGTCGAATGGCCATTTGTGCGTGGCTCGAGGGAACCACTGATTCGTCCCGCGCCCGGCAACTCGTCATGGACGTCTGTGAAGGCTTCTTCTGTCCATCGCTGGGGTCGATGAGCGACTATCGTCACTGGATGTCCGATGCCGGCCTCGAGGTACAAGATGTTCTCGACTGGACCGACGAGGTAGCTCGCACCTGGGAGATCTGCCAGTCGCGTGCCTGCCGTCCGGGCCTGCGACGTCTGGCCTACTGGATCGACCGGGAAACCGGGCGATTTCTGGACCGGTTCGCCACAATTCACCGCGCCTACACCGAACGGGCCATGCAATACGGCTGTCTCGTCGCCCGAAAGCCGCCATAGCCTGGCTTGGTGTGCAACGTGTCCGTGGTCCGGGGCATCTGCTGTCCGCCAGGAGGGAGCCGTCCGGCCGAGGGGCTGGTTGTTGCGAAGAAGGATATCGTCATGTCAGTTCGATCGCCGTTGTTACGTTTTGCACTCTGTCGGACTACAGGCATTCTTTTCGGAGTGCTCACGCACGCGTTTTTTGTGCTGACCGTCTGGTGGCTCTTCCAGTTTCTCAGCGGCAGTCTGCCCACCCACCGAGGTTCAGTTTGGATCGACATCGTCCTAGCTCTCCAATTCGCCGTCGGCCACAGCCTCCTGCTCTACCCCGCCGTGCGCCGTCGCGTGGAACCTTGGGTGGGAGGTCCTTCGTTCTATGGGCTCTTCTATTGCTGTGCCACATGTCTGTCCCTTTGTCTCGTCTTCGCATTCTGGCAGAGCAGTTCCGTGGTCGTATGGGACTTTCATGACTGGCCGAACCGAGCCACCAAGGTGGCGTTCTACGGGTCTTGGATCGCTTTGTTCTATAGTCTGCACCTTTCGGGAGCGGGGTGGCAGACGGGACTGACACCATGGTGGCACTGGGTTCGCCGGCTGCCGCCTCCTCGGCGCGAGTTCCGGGAAGAAGGGCTTTACCGATGGTTCCGACATCCAATCTACCTGAGTTTCCTCGGACTGATCTGGTTCACGCCGCGACTCTCCCTCGATCACGCCCTCTTGACGGTCATCTGGACCGCCTACATCTTCATCGGAAGCTGGCTCAAGGACCGAAGGCTGGAATACTATGTGGGCGATGAATACCGGGAGTACGAGTCCCGTGTACCCGGATACCCGTTGATGGTCGGAGGGCCTTTGGGCAAACGACGGCCGCACTCGAAAGCGGCCTAAGCGTTGGCCTCGCCGATCTCCCTCCGGCCACGGGTGGAGGCGAGCCGATCTGTCCCGCAATTGTGCGCGGGCGCACGTGACTCCTGACCGGAGGCGACTACCGGATGCAAGCCGAACGGACGGCGACGGCATGGCAGAAGCGTCGGCGGCAGCCGGAACGGATGGATGATCCGCGGCTGCCCGCCCCCCTCCACCGGCAGGCGCTGCGAGGTTTGGCTCGTCTCAATCGAGTCTCCGGTATCGCCCGTGTCCTCTTCCGTGAACTGCGCCAGGTGGCTCGAGAGGTTCCCGATCGGCCGCTTCGCATCCTGGACGTCGCGTGCGGCGGCGCCGACGTACTCCTCGCCTGCGCCCGCCGGGCTGTTCGAGCCGGCTTGCGCTTCCAGTTCACCGGTTGCGACCGCAGTCCGACGGCCCTCGAAGCGGCATCGGAGGCGGCTCACCGACATGGTTGCTCCGACTGCCGCTTCTTCTGCCACGATATTCTGGCGGAGGAACTCCCCGAGTCCTACGATGTAGTTATGAACACGCTGTTCTTGCACCACTTGGACGAGGAGGAGGTGGTCACGGCCGTGCGTCACATGGCGGCAGCTGCCACACAGCGGCTCCTAATCGACGACCTGCTGCGATCGCGTCTCGGTTATTGGCTGGCTCAGTTAGCCTGTCGCGCGTTGACTCGGTCACCGGTGGTCCACTTCGATGGCCCCGTCTCGGTCCAAGCGGCGTTCAGCGAGCAAGAACTGGCGACTCTGCTGCCAAAAGCCGTGCCGTGGAGCTGGCAATTCTGCCGCCACTGGCCACAGCGGATTCTCTGTGTGGGAAGGCCTCAATCGTGACGGGGCAGCGCCATCGCGACTTACCGAGCCAACTTCCAGATCGCGACCACTGGGAAGTCGTCGTGATTGGAGCCGGTCCCGCCGGCTCCCTCGCCGCTCGCGAACTCGCCCGCTGCGGTCACGAGGTGCTTCTCGTCGAACGTTCGAAGTTCCCCCGGTACAAGGTCTGCGGCGGATGCCTCAATGCACGGGCCGTTTCAGTTCTCGAGGCTGTAGGTTTGGGCTCCATCTTGTCGCCGCAAGATTGTCACCCGCTTACCACCTTTCAACTTCAAACCAAGAACCGGTGCATCCGGCTTCCCTTGGACGGCATGGGGTCGGTCTGCCGGTCGTGGTTCGACAACCGGCTATTGGAAGAAGCACTGGCGGCAGGTGCCACGTCGTGTCTGGGAACGGAAGCCAGGTTCGCCGCAGCTAGTGACACGATATCGTCATTTCATCGATGGACAATCGGTCTTCACCAAGACGGGCGTGAGGTACAACGCATTGCAGCACGCGCGGTTGTAGTCGCAGCGGGCCTCTCGGCGCTCCTGCCGAAGGCCCCAAACGCATGGCATGCGTGGGTCTCTCCTGACAGCCGGATTGGAATCGGTGCCACCTTCGAAGCACCCGAGGCTCTTCACGAACGGGGAGTCCTCTCCATGGGTGTCAGCTCGTCAGGCTACGTCGGCGTTGTGCGACTGGCGACGGGACACCTGAATGTAGCTGCCGCCGTCTCGGTGCCGCAGCTTCGCGCGTGTGGCTCACTGCAAAGCACCATGGAAGATCTGCTCACCGCTTCCGGTCTGCCTCTTCCCGAGGGAGAGAACACGACGACATGGAAGGGAACACCGCTGTTAACGCGCCGCACCACGCCGGTCGGCCGTGATGGCCTTTTCTTGATCGGAGACGCCGCCGAATACGTTGAACCCTTCACGGGAGAAGGCATGGCGGCAGCCCTCGTCAGCGGCGTCGCCGTCGTCCCCCATGTACGCCGAGCATTGAAGGGAGAGACCGAGGCAGCATGCCGGACCTGGTGCGACACGCATCGCCGCCTGGTGACTCGCCAAAACCGCTGGTGCCGACGGCTGGCTTGGGTACTCCGCCATCCGCGCTTAGCGAGTTGGTCCGCCGGCGCGGTCCATACGTTTCCAGCCCTCAGTCGGCCCGTCCTGCAACATCTCCAACGCCGTCTGACGCCAGGGGAAATCTGTTGAACGCTCACCCGCCATCACCGTCGGCCCACCCTCGTCGCCCGCGATCGCTTCCTCGAGCGGAAACGTGGCCGCGTGATGACCATTCCGAGACGTCGTTGCCCGCACGCTTCACGATTCTCGGGGTCGGGACAGCCCTTCCTCGCTTCGCCGTCGATCAACGCGATGCAGCCGCATTCGCAACGACACTCGTGCCCGAGGGGAGTGGCACGACCCGGTTGCTGGAAGCCCTCTATCGGCGCAGCGGTGTCCAGCGCCGCTACACCGTCGTCCTGGAAACCGAATCGGCGAAGACATTGCACGCCGTTGCACCTTCGACTGTTGCTGCGGTGGCTGCTTCGCTCCAGGCTCGACAACATCTCTTCACACCGGCTCACGACGCATCCGACTTGGGTCCGACCACGTCGGAGAGGATGGAGCTTTACCAGCGACACGCGGGCACCTTGGCCACGCAAGCCGCTCGTAACGCTCTGGAAAACGCAAACGTGTCCACAACCGACATCACGCACCTGATCACCGTCTCATGTACGGGCTTTGCTGCGCCAGGCATCGACTTCGACCTCATCGAGCAGCTCGGACTTCCACGCACCACGCAGCGGACTCACGTCGGTTTCATGGGATGCCACGGAGCGATCAACGGTCTGCGCGTCGCCGAAGCCTTCGCGGCAGCCGATCCAGATGCCACGGTGCTTTTATGCGCGGTGGAGCTCTGTTCGCTGCACCAGCAGTACGGTTGGCACCCCGATCGGATCGTCGCCAATGCACTCTTTGCCGATGGTGCGGCGGCCATTGTGGGCAGACACGAGTCGCCTGACGCCTCGCCCAAATGGCGGCTCGCGGCAACCGGCTCCTGCCTTCTTGAACAGGCCCGCCACTTGATGACGTGGCAAATCGGAGACCACGGCTTCGTCATGGGCCTCTCCCCCGAAGTCCCTGCAGTCATCAGCCGCCGACTACGAGATTGGCTCACGTCGTGGCTGGCTCAGTTCCAACTTGGTATCGACGACGTCGGAAGCTGGGCCATCCACCCTGGTGGACCTCGAGTTGTCCAAAGCGTGGTCGACGCCCTCGGTCTGCCGCCATCGGCAGCTCAAGACTCGCTCGAGGTGCTCGAAAACTTCGGAAACATGTCTTCACCGACCGTGTTGTTCATTTTGGAATCGCTCCAGCGGCGCAGTGCCGAGCGCCCAACCGTCATGCTCGCCTTCGGCCCGGGACTCGCCATTGAAGCCGCCCTTTGGATGTGACCCGCCGACACCATGTACGAAATCGAATTGAAAGCCCGAATCGAGAACCGTCTTCAATGTGAACAGCGCCTGCGAGCTCTGGGTGGCACGAAGATTCGGGTGACGTCGCAGCAGGATGAGTACTTCAATCACCCGTGCCGCGATTTCGCTCAGACCGACGAGGCGTTCCGGATCCGGCGGTACGACTCGGCATATCGCGTGACGTACAAAGGTCCCAAGCTGGGCGGAGACACCAAGACGCGCCGGGAAATCGAGTTCCCCGTGCCGCCCGAAAGTGCCGAGGAGTGCCGAGCCTGTCTGCTGGAACTCGGTTTTCGACCCGTCGCCACCGTCCGCAAGACTCGGACCATCTGGCACGTCCGGTACTCGGACGTCGATTTCGAAGTGGCGTTTGACGAGGTCGACCAGCTCGGGAGCTTCATTGAGCTGGAAGTGGACGACCCCGACACCCCCCTCGAGCATGCGCAGCAGACGACGCTCGCCCTCGCACGCCAGCTTGAACTGGGCCCTTCCATCACTCGCAGCTACCTCGAAATGCTGCTTGAGCAGTCTGGAGGCGAAACTTCGGGTGCGCCCGGGGGTTGATAAGTGTGAGCCCCGAAATGCACCCCATGAGGCTGGGGGCACATGGCAGCCCCAGCCGGAGTCTGCAAGTCGACCGGGCTGAATGGGAAAGTGGAATCGCAGCAGCCGTTCCACCGTCCAGTTTGTCTATTCCAACACGAGGAGCGGAAACGATGAGGCATTGGCTAGGTACTCTTGCGGCAATCGGTCTGGTGGGCACATTCATGGCTAATGGTGTACGAGCGGATGATCCGCCTCGCCCCAATCGCGGCAAGATGCGCAAAGAGATACTAGAGAGATTCGATAAGGACGGCGACGGGAAACTCAGTGAGGAAGAACGACAAGCCGCACGGGCGGCCTTCATCAAGAGGTTTGACAAGGATGGGGACGGCAAGCTGAGTGAAGAAGAACGCAAGGCCGCACGAGAAGCAGCCGCTCAGATGCGAGGAGGCAAGGGCCGCCCCGGTGGAAAGGGACGACCAGGAGGACCACCCTTTGCCAACCGCGAAGCTATCCTCAAAAAGTTCGATAAGGATGGCGATGGAAAACTCAGCGAAGAAGAACGTAAAGCCGCACG
>WFWZ01000038.1 GCA_015490875.1 Planctomycetaceae bacterium | reverse complement strand
CTGAAGTCCCGGGCTCGGAGGGGATCGACCTTCGAGGAATCTACCGCAGCTCGACCGACCAGTACGCCTCGTCGAGAAACGCTTTCCAGGAGCGGTATTTGTCGCTGCCGAGGCGGAGGGTGATGAGCGGGTTGCGCTTGGGTTTGATCGGTTTGCGGATGAGCTTCACGCGCGCCTGCTGTGGTGTGCGGCCGCCCTTGCGTGCGTTGCAGGGCACGCATGCGCAGACGAGGTTCTCCCAGGTGTCGCCGCCGCCCTGGGTGCGGGGGGTGACATGGTCGAGGGTGAGTTCGCTCGTCGGGAAGTGATGGCCGCAGTATTGGCACTGGTTGCGGTCGCGGGCAAAAAGGTTTCGGCGGTTGAGCTTGACGCGCTGGACGGGGAGTCGGTCGTAGCCGAAGAGGCGGATGATGCGGGGGACGGCGATCTCGTAGCGCACCGTGCGGACCCAATCGTGCTCCTCGCGTTCATACTGGCGGCGAAACTCGGAGACTTCGGTCCAGGTGGAGAGGTCGTAGTTGACATACTGGCCATCCTCGACATGGATGATCTCGGCCATGTCGCGGCAGAGCATCGTGAACGCCCGCCGGGCCGAGACGACGCGGACCGCGACATAAAGTTTATTGAGGACGAGGACCCGTGCATCGAGTCCGCTCCCTTGGGCGATCAGCCCGCCATCGCCCGCCAGTGCGGCTGGATGATCCTCTGAGGGCGTGCTGTTCGGCGTGCTGTTGTGTTTCTTCTTTGCGTGGCGGGCCATCGAACGCGCTCCAGGACGGGCACGATCGGCCCGAAATCTTCCTCTATTCTATACATAACGACTTTCCCCTCTCGATGCAAGCCTTGCCGGCACCATGTCCCGATTCTCGTTCGTGGACCGCCGCCCCGATCCGATTATCGGCATGCATCCGACTGTGCAGCCGACGCAGAAACGGTATGCTGTGTCGCGGATCGTGCTGCCCGAGGCACGGCAATGGGAGACAGGCCATGACGCAACCCGGGGCGCTCCAGCCGTTGCACTACATCCCGTTCGACAGTCCGTACGAAGCCCGCGATGTTCTGTTTCTCGACGAAACCGGCCGGGCGATCGTCCATTCGTATGTCGAGGTGATCGATTTGTGGAGGGTTCTGGTGTTCATCTGGCCGGAGGTGCTCGGCACCCTTGTCGGCCTCTGGCTGCTCGTGGCGCTCTGGATCGTGTGGCGTCGCGTTCACCGCCCTCGCCGTCGGGGCGTGCTCTTTTGTCGGCGGTGCAACTACGAACTCGGCACGACCGAAGACCGCAAAGAGCTTCTTGCGGCAAAGGCCGTGTGTACCGAGTGCGGCCGGGACATCACGCCGCGCCTGCTGGTGCCGGGTCGGTCCCAGCGTTGGCGGATACTGCGACCGTTGGTGGTCGGGTTGCTCCCTGCGATTGCGTATGGCGTGCTCTTTCTCGCCGTCGGACTGAATCGGTCGGGCGAAGCTGTTCGCTGGTTCAGCCTGCCTTCGGTCCGCGCCGGCGAACTGACCGCCGAGCGCGGCTGGGCATGGTTCGACGAGTTTCGGCGCAGCATGGACCGGTTCGAGGAATGGGACCTGGAGGCGGGCCGCCCGGTGCGCACGATCTGGACAGGCCCGGGTTGGACCTCCACCCGTGTGTGCCTGACCGCCGACGGCTCGGGGTTGATCGCGAGGGGAGAATTTTCGTCGTTGGTATGCATCGATACCGCGACGGGGCGGATTCGCTCTCGGCTGAAGCCGCTTGCCAAACTCATGATGGCGTTCGGTGAGCACGCTATTGCGCCTCACCCGTCCGAGGTGGAAACGGTCTTCGTGCTTGTGCTGGATCGGGACGCCGAGCAGCATGTGCTCTATTCGTGGAACACCAGATCGGGCGAATCGTCCGAACTGTGCCGGCTGCCGGCGTGGAGCTATGAACCGGAACGACCGGTTGAGCGCAGCCTGGCGCTGACCACAATCGACAACGAGCCGATGTTGGTGATGCTGCCGACATTCATGG
>WFWZ01000037.1 GCA_015490875.1 Planctomycetaceae bacterium | reverse complement strand
GCCGCTCACTTCCCATAGGTGGTCGGCCGCGGCAGCAAGGAGCCGTCCTCCATCAGCGGCAAGCGCATGGACTGGTCCGGGAACTTCCTTGATGGTCTCCCAACGCTGTCCGGCAAGCCGTTGAAGTCCTCGCGGTGTTCCCACGTAAACCGTTCCGTTCGCAGTCACGGCCACGGCGGTGACGTTCGCGTCGGAGAGTCCCTGATGTGTCGTGTAAGTGGAAGCCACATCCTGCGAGAATGTGCCCACGGCAACGCGAAAAGACGATTTGGTTCGCGAGGATGCTTTTTGATGTGCAGAGACATGGGACACGAGAAGAAAACACGAGAACGCCAGGAAGGCAAGCCCAACAGGACGATAGAACAACATCACTTTGCACCGGAATATCATCGGGTCATTCGAACTTGAAAACGAACGCAGGCGGAGGCACATTCTTCGAGTAATCGGTTAGGCTGATCTGAGAAGACCAAGCCCTACTCTTCGAAGGCGTCAGTCCATCCACAGTTCGATTATATTGTGGTGCCCTACGGATTGTAGGGGTCGATAACTGTCCGTCAGATGGCCGAGCCGTGTGGTCGCATCAGCGTGACCAAATCGATCGAGTGCGCTGGACAAGCTAGTTCCGGACGTCTACATTGGGGTGACTCGTGGACGGGTCTCATCGGGGGTAAGCTTGGTGTGCCAAGGCGATTCGTCGTATGCCGAAGGAGCCGAAAGGATGCGCGCATGATCGAGAAGGACGTGTGCTCTACAAATTCGGTGCTCACTGGCCGATTTTCTTCGAAACTGTCGGGACAAGAGGGTGGTTCTGCTCGATGGTGAATCCGGCGGCAACGGAACGAATCTGGTTTGTCGGCGTATGGGACACCAAGACAGGCAACGTGCTCGGCAGATTGCCGCTGGACGGCGAGTCGATTACAGCGTATCCAGTGTTCAGCACGGATCGCAAGTACTTGTACGTACTTCGAGGCGACGGACGGCTTGTACGCTGGGACTATTCGCGATGGTATCTGGCGACGGAACAGCATGACTTCTGGGAACTTCCGGATGAGTCCTTTCCAAGTTTCATGGACCGAAAAGCCGCCATCGGTGCAGCGTCTTCTGGAGTGAGCGTCGTTACATCAGCCAATGACGTGGTCACTCTTCGCACGCTGTCCTTATCGAATGGCGAACGCGAGAGGAGCGTCCGGAACGTGATCTCTTGTCGAGAGACGAGTGAAAGAGAGCCCGTTGCAAGGCCAGCTAGGACCAAAAGATCGAAAAGGCGACGTTGCTTGCTCCACGGAAGAACGCCACGTAGGCATCGCTAAGTGGGCACAACATACGGCCTCCGGATCCGCAATAATGGCTGTATAGCGACGACTGGCGAGATGTTACGATTGGAGATCGGCCGTCAAGGAGATGTCTCGGTTTCGTACGACCGGTAGCTATCGTCGACCGGCCTGGCCTTAGAACGACAGACGCTTGAGGAAGGTGGAGGGACGCAGCCGGCTACCCACCACTGTGCCTAGGCCACGATTCTTGATAATAGCTCCAAAAGTGCTTGCCGCCACCTATTCGGCAGCTTCGGTCGCGAGTTCCGACGTGTCAGGACCGCTCTGGTCTACTCTTTCGAAATCCCGTAGAAGACTTTCGAGTGTCAGATTTCGGAATGAGGCTGGCCCGACCAACCGGCCGTCAGCGTCGAGCCAATAAGCAGTCGGTACGCCTCTGGGGTTGCCCCACGCTTGCGTCGTTCGAAGATCGCTCCAAACGTTCGGGAATATGAGTGTATCGCGAACAAGCCTCTCGGCTTTCTCCGTGCCGCCTCGATCCCATCCTTGAACTCGGTCCACACAAATGCCAACGACCGTCACACGATCTTCACCGACCACGTGTTGAAACTTACTCAGAATCGGCAAACAGTACTTGCACGAAGGGCACCACGCAGCCCAAAAGACCACTAACGCCGGTTTGCCTCGAAGACTGGAAAGCTGCAATGGCGCCGAGTCGGCGACGGTCGGCAACTCAAAGTCCGGTGCCTCCGCATGTCGTTCTAAACGGTCAGCGAACATCATGCGATGCATCCGATCCTCGGCGTATGCGATGTTGTCTTTGATGGAGCGGGAATGTATCAACTCCTCGGCCTGCCTGTACCGTTCAACGGCCATACGATAGTAGCGAGCAGCCTCGCCGTACTCTCGTTTTTTCCGAAGTTCCTCAGCTTTCTTGATCGCCACCATCCCGATATAGTTGACGCAAAACCTGCGGTTCTGTTTCAGAGAGCCGTAGTCATACTTCTTCAAGGCGCGGTCGTATTCCAGCACAAGAGCACGATAGGCTTCCGATGCTCCCTCGATGTCGCCTTCGCGAGCCAGTCGGCGCGCAGCCTGCACCCGGTTGCTGAGAGGTTTCTCCACGGCAAATCGCAGATTGTTCTCGCATCGCTTCCTCAGTTTGGAAGCCTCGGTCTGGCCGTCTCCGGACGCTTCGATCTGCTTCCATAACTCAATGGCCCGTTGGAATCGGTCGACGGCCTTCGCATAGTCCTTGGCATCAAGCGCCGCTTGGCCCGCTGAAGTTGCTTTCTTGGCTTCGGCAAACGTATCGGTTTCCTCGGCCGCCGTTGCATACAACCCGATGGCTGGCGACGCTGCAATCACTATAAGTCGGATAACGAGATCTCTCATTACAGTCCTCGATACTGTTGCCTGTGTCAGACCATATACCCTATTCCACCCCCTTTTTGGCCTATACGAAAAATGTAGCTCAGAATCGAAGAGGGCCGTGGACCTTGGCCCTCGTCGACTCGCGGCATTTCCAGAAACCGTTTGCTGCGAATCCGCGCCGAGGAGCTATCGGGGCAAGTGAAAAGCACTCGCCCGAAGATGCACGATGGCGGTCGATAACCGCTACTCAAGAGACCAAATGGCGCTCGTATTCCTCGACGCGATACGATGTCTTCTTGCCAGTGGTCTTCTTGATCGACAAGCCTTCTTCGCGCAGCCTTTTGGCTTGAGCTTCTGCCCCTCCGGGAATCCGTTGGCGAAGTCGCCCGTCATTTTCAATGACGCGCCAATAGGGAGTGATGCGTTTCTTGCCAGCCTAGCGATCCTCTTCCGCTGCTTCGGCAACGATCCTCAGAAAGATGCCCGTGGTCAGGGGACACGCCGTGTCGGCTCCGGCGAGACGCCCGAGCCGGTCCCGCAACTCGCCGATCGTCATGAGTCGGCCTTTGGGGATACTGCGCACCAACCGGTCCACTTCTCTCGGATCGGGAATGAGAATGTGCTTCAAGCCTCGCCGGCGTTGACTGGCGTTGGCCGGCACGATCTTCCCATGATTCGGGTGGACGTCTTGCAGCTTGTCCCGCCATGTCGTCCCTGGTTTCAGCTTCCAAGAGTCCGCAGCCATCACCGAGTCTCCGCACTCACCAATTGTCGCTGACAGCATTCATCGAGACTTCTCCTTGGGGAGTTTCTTGTTGCCCACTGCTGGAACGAAACTCGGATGGCGTCAGCCCGAAATGCCGCTTGAAGGCTCGCGTAAACGCTTCGTGGCTCTCATAGAGAGCTTCCAGTGCCACCGACAAGATATCCATGTCCGGGGCGTGCTTGAGCCGGTGTGCGGCACGCTCGAGCCGCAGACGCCGGCCGTACTCGCGAACCGTTTCCCCGGTCAAGCCTCGAAAGACGCGGTGAAAATGGAACAGCGAAGCATTCACTGCTGCAGCGAGTTCCTCGATCGGGATCTCTTCATCCAACCGCGATTCGATCAGGCTTTGCGCCCGGCGGATTCGGTCTTGCCAGTCGCCTTCCGTTTCCGGTTTCATGCTCTTATTGTCCCAGTTCGAACCGGACTCGACTTGATCGGTCTTGCGAATTCGGGCCGCTTTCCGCCCGGCGCGGTGCCGGCCCGACCAACCCCACTATAGTGACCGAAATCGCCCACCGGGCAGGCCGTCGCGGATGCGATGGACCGTACTACCGGCAAGCGTCGTTTTGTGTCGTTGGAGCCTGGCCAGTCGGTCGTGCGGAAGATCCATTTGAAGAAGCCGTACCGCGTGTTCGTGACGGCGCGATCCGTTCCTTCCCATCGAGTCGTGGCCTATGAAGCGAAATGGGAAGTCCCCAGCATCGACCGTGTGCGCCGGATCGTGGTGACATACGGGGGTTCCTCGATTTTTGGGGACGGCTTTGAGGCGTACGTCGGCGAGAGACCATGCCAGGTGTCGCTTTGCCTGGAACGAGCAAGAGCAGTCTTGCGCATCGATTCGGCGAATCTGAAAGAGAAGAAGCAATCACGGCGTGAAGCCTCTGGCGGCTGGACGCAGCTACGAAGGCTCGCGACAAGTGAGCAGCGAATAGGCCAACGCCGAAGTGCGGCCCGAGCGCTGCCCGGGGGGCCAAGACAACAGGCCGGGCGGTGGGGAGCACCGCTCCCCTCACGCCCCAACACACACCCTGTTGGATTGGCCCAAATGCGATAAACTATCGCAGCAGGATGCTGCGACATCTTCGCAGGATGCGCTTCCGTCAGTTACTAACTCGTCCGTTTCTGAATTCCAATTCCCGGTGAACCAAAACAAGCAGGTAAGCGCGAACGCCACGGGTATCGCCACCTTGGGGAGCGGCGTGGCCGTGGCCGATACGTCGTACAGCGCCCCTATGGGACCGCCTGCACGAGGACGAAAACGGCACCGACTTCTGGCTCACCAGCCGCACCGTCTACGACTCGTTCGGCCGAGTCGCACTCAGTACCAGCCAATTCCTCTTGCCAGGCACCATCGCCCAAGGTCAGGGAAGCGCGGCGGCGCGAGCCACTCGCAGCCTGTACGATTCGGCCGGTCGAGTCTACAAGACCGAGCAGCTCAAGGACGTCGTCGTCGAGATCCAAAACGGAGTCGCGGTCGTCACTGACGAAGGAACGGTCGTCTCCAGTACCCAAACGATCTTCGATTCTCAAGGCCACACCAAGCGAACCATCGCCGCCGACGGGCAGATCACCGACATCGAATACGACGAATTGGGCAACCAGTCGGCCACGATCGGACACCCGGTCCCTGCCGAAATTTCTTCTGTGGGCTGACGCCCACAGCTATTCTCTGCCGCCGCTTCGCGGCTAGGGAACTCCGGATTCCATTTCTTCTGTGGGCTGACGCCCACAGCTATTGTCTGGCGCCGCTTCGCGGCTGGGGAACGCTGGATTTCATTTCTTCTGTGGGCTGACACCCACAGCTATTGTCTGGCGCCGCTTCGCGGCTGAAAGCACGTCGTCCGCCTTTGCGTCTTCGCGACTTGGCGCACAACCGCTCTCGTCTCTGCACACAGTCGTTCTCGGGTTATTCTTTGCCGATCACCGACGGCGGCTGCCGCGCCGGCGCTGGCGGCGCTCGGCAACTTCCCGTTCATCCTCGGCATGAACGATGCTCCCGTGGCGGTGGACGATGCCTACACCCACGACGAGCGACACGGTGCCTCGAGTCGGATTCCTCTCAAGATCTGCGATGCCCGAGCTGTTGGATGTGGAGGCGGATCGCTTCCATGAGATTGACGATGAACATGCCACACGTATCGCATGAGGATGGGCCAGCGTGGTTCAATAGCAGACTATCGAAGAGGAGACTTCCCGAGCGCTCGGCGGAGAAGGCCGATCTGGCCCGCGTGGAGCATTTCGTGGTGAGCGCAAAACCAGAGCGCCCCGAGTTTCGTGGGCTGACCGGCGTACGGCATGTCCACCTCGTCTTGCAGATCGGCATCGCGGCACTCGGCCAATTCCCGCTCCACTTGCCGGTGAACGCCCGCTAACACCTCGAGCAACTCCTCGGGACGGTACTCGCGCGATACCTGGGACGGCTGCGAGCCCTTAGCGAACTCTTTCCGAAAACTTCCCGGAAGTAGCGCTCGGTCTTCGTCTCGCCGTCCTCGCCGGCGAAACAGCGCCAATCCGTATTCGGCCATCGCCAGATGCCCGATCTGCCACGCCACATGAGTCTCGAGTCCCGCCGGCATCGTGAACCACTCCTCCGGCGTGAGGTCTTCGACGAGCGCCAGAGTGTACGCTCGTGCCGAATCGATCTGCGACCACGCCTCTTGGCACTGCCGGTTTTCCATCACTTGCTCCTTTACAACCATCGAGAATGTGCTTCAGGATAGGTCGCCTGGCGCCGGCCGACAAGGATCGCCTCCTTGCGCAGGACACCGGTGCCCTGTAAGATCGGCAAAGACGTGAGACACCCCAGTTCCCGCACCAAGACACAGCGGGCGAACGTTTCCCCTTGCTTTCCACGGAACCGATGGCATCCACGTTGCGGATCACCGGCGGATACGTGTACGACCCTCCCAACGGTCTGGAGGGGCAGGTACAGGACATCTGGATCGCCGATGGAAGGGTGATCGAGCCGCCGGCCGACCCGGACGCTCGCCCCGACCGGCAAATCGATGCTCGAGGCCTCGTCGTGATGCCGGGGGGTGTCGACATGCACTGCCATATCGCCGGCCCGAAGGTGAATGCCGCTCGCAAGATGCGGCCCGAGGAAAAACGGCATGGCGAAGTCATGAAACGCACGCCGCGCACGCATAGCGGCACACTCGGCAGTGTCCCAAGCACCTTCGCGACCGGTTACCGCTACCTCGGCATGGGCTACACCACGGCTTTTGACGCCGCCATCCCGCCCCTCTCCGCTCGACATGCCCACGAAGAATTCGCCGACACGCCCGGCATCGACAAGGGATTCTTCGTGTTGATGGGCAACAATCATTTCATCATGGAGTCGATCAAGGCGGGAGATCGTGATCGACTCGATGCATTCGTCGCCTGGCTGCTGGGAGCCGCCAAGGGATACGGCATGAAGGTCGTCAACCCCGGTGGCGTCGAAGTCTGGAAGCAACACCGAGCCGGCAACGTCACCGATCTCGACCAGGTCGTCGACCATTTCGATGTGACACCTCGTCAGATCATTCGCGAACTCGCCGCGGCGCGCACGCGATTGGGACTGCCTCATCCCGTCCACATCCATGCCAATAACCTGGGATTACCCGGCAACTGGCGCACGACACTCGAAACCATGAAGGCACTCGAGGGCCATCGAGGCCACATGACGCACATCCAATTTCACAGCTACGCCGGAGGCGACGCCGACGAAACGACCTTTGGATCCCGTGTCGCCGACCTCGCCGAATACGTCAACACACATCCGGAAATCACGGTCGATGTGGGTCAGGTCCTCTTCGGAAACACAACGAGCATGACCGGCGACGGACCGCTCGGTTACTATCTCCACCGCATCTACGGTACGAAGTGGTTCAGTGCCGATACCGAACTCGAAGCGGGTTGCGGCATCGCTCCTATCCGCTACCGCAACAAGAGCCTCGTGCACGCCTGGCAATGGGCGATCGGGTTGGAGTGGTATCTCCTCGTCGACGACCCGTGGCGAGTCGCCATGAGTACCGATCATCCCAACGGTGGCTCTTTCCTGGCCTACCCCCAGATCATCCGACTGCTCATGGACCGCCACTACCGCAAGGATATCCTCAAGACAGTCCACCGCCAGGTGCGCGAAGGTTCGGTTTTGCGCGATCTCGATCGGGAGTACTCTTTGAGCGAAATCTGCATCATCACGCGTTCCGGCCCCGCACGCATGTTGGGACTGCCTCACAAGGGACATCTCGGCGCCGGTGCTGATGCGGACGTGACGATCTATGCTCCGCATGAGAACAAGCAAACGATGTTCGAGTTTCCTCGCTACGTGATCAAAGCTGGTGAGATCCTGGTGGATGACGGAGAAATCCGAGAAACGCAGTACGGAAAATTGCTCCACGTGGAACCCGGCTACGACCGCGAACGCGAAGCGGAGATCGCCGATTGGTTCGAGCGTTACTACACGATTCGGTTCCGCAATTATCCGGTCGGGCGCGAGTACCTCCACCAGCACGAAACGGTGCCCTGTCAAGTCGAGGCCACGACGTGATGCGCGATGTGAGGATGCGAGGATTCGCCAACCGCACTTCGGTCCAGCAGGCTCGAGCATGGGT
>WFWZ01000036.1 GCA_015490875.1 Planctomycetaceae bacterium | reverse complement strand
GTACGGCCCACTTCGTGAGGTACTCTCGATCGAGTGATTCCCTCTGGACGGCGAAGATGCCGGCTGCGTCGAGTAGTTGCCGTTCCGAAGGCGTCAACCGATTCCGGTACAGCTTGTGCAACAGGACGTCCTCGGCAGTGGCAATCCAGGCGGGTGTTCCGAACAGGTTCACTGGCAACCGACGGCGAAACATCTCCTGTTCGAATTCGTCATTGCGGAGTTGCCAGAAATCGGCTTTGAGGGCAGATTGATTGTCGATGACATTGAACTGATGAGGTGCCTCGAAGACGCGTCGAACCGATTCGCGTTGAATGAAAAAGTCCGCTTCGAAGACGTCCACCAGTTGATCTACCTGCTCGGGCTTCAGAAAAATGACGAAGTCCAGGTCGTGGGTCGTGCGCGGCGTTCCCCAATAGTTGCTGGCCATCGAACCGGTCAGCATGTAAGGAACGCCTGATTGATTGAGCCGCCCCAGTACGTCGACCAGAAACTCCCTTTCGCTCCTCATCGTCGACTCAATTCAATGCGTCGGCGGAGAAGCAGCTCTACCTGCTGGGCATCCGCATCGGGGAACTGCCGGCGAATTCCCTCACGGGCGACGTCACAGGCGAATTCGTGGAGGTCCAATGCGATCTTCAGCCGTTCTTCGCCCGTCATCGCTCGGTACCGTTCGATCTGTCGCTCGATGGCGGCTTCGGGAGTCATGCGATTGCTTCCAATTGGAGCCAGTTGCTTTGGGGAGCTGTTCAGCCAATCTCCGGAACTTAGCAGAGTCCTTCTTGGCGACGTTCGTCGAGAATCAACTCGATCGCTTGTGCTAGGCTCTTCTTGGCCTCCTCACGAGTACGACCTTGGCCGTTGGCACCAGGTATCTCGGGGCAATAGGCGATATACCACTCGCCATCCTTTTCCATGATCGCGGTGAGTTCGTTGCGCACGGGTGGTTCCTCTATCTAACGCGAGTCTGGGTAACTGGAAACCTTTGCCTTCCGCTAGCTTGCTCCGAATGTGCGCTGCAACCCCTGTCATGCTAGCTCTCTGGTCCATGGTCGTCAACGAAGAAGTCCATCGTTAGGCGTAGGAGGCGTAGGAGTGAGTTCCGTCAGGCTGGAAAGCCTGACCTACGGGGTCTTGTTGCCGATCCGCGCGATCGCAAGTAGACTGGCAGAGTGCCGCCGGATCGCCCGGCGGCACAGGTCGGACATCGAATCGAGACGGCCGGCGGACAGGTTGTCAGTCAGCCGCTAGGAACAAAACACGGTCGCCGTTTGCCGCATAATTGGAGAATCTTGATGCGACTCCCTTGTCTGTTGTCCTTTGGCATCGGAATCTGCTTGCTGGCCAGCGGTTGCAGCGACCCAGTCGAGTCGGCTCGGTCACGCATCGTCGGCCGATGGGAAGGGCGCGTCGAAATCGACAAGAAGGCGGTTGAGGCTCAGATCGAGAAGAAAGCCAAATCGAGCGGCAAGGCGGCGATCGCCAAGGCACTCGCCGACCTCATGATCGGCACGCTCGAGAAAGGACGGATGGTGCTCGTCTTCCGGTCCAACGGCACGTTCAGCGGGACGCTCAGCGGCCTGCCGGGGAATGACACCGAACTGACCGGCAAGTGGCGCATCGTTGATGCTCAGAAAGATCGCGTTGAAGTCGAGTTAGAGAGTTTGGGGCGGACCGAGCGTGCGACTTTTCTTTTCGACGGCGAAGACAAGTTCCGCTTCGTGCCGACTCGGAAGACCGATTCGTCAGAGCAACCGAAGGAAGACGACTCCAAGAAAGAAGAAGGCGACTCGAAGAAAGAGAAGACGTCCTCGCCGTTGGCACTTCCCAAAGGACTCAGTTTCCAATTTACCCGAGTCTCTTCATAATGCGGGTCGGCCGATCATCCCAACCCATCGGCAACGCTGAATCACCGAGCGTGATTCATAAGACGAAATGAACTTTGAGAAAGCCACCTGGGCTCTGCGTGGTCGTGAAAGCAGCCAACCATAGTATTCAAGAGCGACGTTTCCCGAGTTGGGAGGCGAGGCTCCTGATCCTCGTCGTCCTCGTAATCGGCGACACTGCGTGATCAACGAGAACCCGCTTCGCCGTCAGATCGCAGTCTCCGCCAAATGAGCATTGCCGCCATTGCGGCTCAACCTCGACTTCAACGAAAGCCGCAAGCTTCCGCCGCTATTGTCATGTCTTTCTCGAATACGACAAGAACACTTGGAAGAAGCAGTGCGGTTGCTTCGAACCGCCACCGAAGAAAACCGTGCTCCGGAAATCTAGCCAACGCAGAAGAAGAGAGAACTGAGATGGCTCCAAGAACGAGATTCCGACTTAAGCGCAAAGACCGCGATTCCTACTTGGAACTTGTGTTGGCGTTTCCCCTGGCCTCGATCAAGTCGGACGAGCACTTGGCTGAGGCGCAAAAGGTCATGGACCGATTGCTCGCTCGAGGGGACCTCGACGATGGCGAGACGACGTACCTGGATGCACTGAGTGACCTGGTGGCTGCCTACGAGGATTCCCACCACGCCATCGAGCCCGCCTCCGATGCCGAAATGTTGCGGCACTTCCTGGAAGCCAAGGGCATCACGCAGGCCCAGCTAAG
>WFWZ01000035.1 GCA_015490875.1 Planctomycetaceae bacterium | reverse complement strand
GTATCGGCGACGATCGAATTGGCAAGGCACTCCAGGCATTCTACGATTCGCGGCACAAGGAAGTGTTCTTCCGGCTAGCTCTGCGGGCAATCAAGGTCTTCGAGCTGGACTGTTCGCAGATCCACCACGACACCACGACCGTCACGTTTGCGGGCAAGTATGCGGGGTGGAGTGCCACGGAACGGCTGACACACGGTCACAACAAGGACCATCGTCCTGATTTGAAGCAGCTGGTACTTGGAATGAACGTTACGGCGGATGGCGCCGTACCTCTGAGCCATCGCATCTTCGATGGCAACCAGAGCGACGATCGTGTGCATCCGTCCAATCACCGCGCTTTGCAACGGCTTCTGAATCGCACCGATTTCACGTACGTCGCCGACTGCAAGCTATGCACCGAGGAGAACCTGCAGAAGATCACCGCATGTGGAGGGAGGTTTGTCTCCGTCATGCCGAGGACGTGGAAGGAAGACAAGCTGTTTCGCGAACAGGCGCTGCGGGGAGAGATCCAATGGAAACATCTCTTGTCGCGTCGCAACAACCGGAAGCCGGATTCGAAGATCGACCGATACGACTTGGCTCAAGGCCGTTATCAGACGACGCATGGCTACCGCATTTACTGGATACGCAGCACTCAGAAAGCCGAGCAGGATGAGGAGATCCGCACACAGCGGATCGAGAAGGCCCTGGAGCGGCTCCGGACACTCCAGACAAAACTCAACCGTTACAACTTGAAGACTCGCCAGGCGATCAAGGAGAAGATCACCAAGATCCTCGAGGAGACCCATTGCCAGGATTTTGTCCGGTACGACATCGATCAAACGCGAGAGTATTACCGCACGCACAGGCGTGCCGGTCGGCCGAAGAAGGGGAGCCGGGGTCAGACTCAGTGGAGGCATATTTACCAAATCACCTTTGGCATCGATTCGGAGGCGGTGAAGCGTGCCAGGGCTACCGACGGCGTGTTTCCCCTGATCACCAATCTCGATCCCAAGACGCACTCGCCCAAGAGAGTTCTTGAGATCTACAAATTTCAGCCCTTCCTTGAGAAGCGACACTCTCAGCTCAAGACATACCAGGAGATCGCCCCGGTGTACCTGAAGCGGGGCGAGCGCGTCGTCGCCTTCTTGCACTTACATGTCATGGCACTGATGGTCGCCACGCTCATCGAACGGAAGCTCCGGCAGGCCATGAAGCGGGAGGGGTTCAAGTCTCTACCCATTTATCCGGAAAAGAAGGAGTGTCCTTACCCAACGATGTTCGACCTGGCCCGTCTGTTCAGGAACGTCGAGCGGTATGAAGTCGCTATTGGAGACGACATCCATGTCTTTCCGGCCCAGCTCAGTGCCGTCCAAAAGCAGGTCCTAGAACTCTTGGAGGTTCCCCTTGCAGCCTATCAATAGCTCCTTGTCCGCTCACCGCATGCTCCTCAGAAAAACGGAAAACTGCCCTTCGCGACCTGCGGAATGTGAGATCTTATATGTTCGTTTCGCATTTCGCGGTAGCGTGTTCTTAATACATCGATTTGCTCTGTTCTCTCGTCACACCCTGTCACAAGGAGTTCTCTCGTGAACAGCTTTCTTGTCCGGCACATGACTATCCGGTCTGCCACGATTTGGTCCGTAGCCGGAATGCTCCTGGGTGTGTTTCTTACAACGGCAGTTTGGGGGCAGACGATAGGTGACAAGCTCGACGTCATATTGGCGGCGGAAGTGCCTGCAGTTGGGACCTATTCTCCGCGGTCTGCAAAGTTGGAACTCTGCGACGGGACGATCGTGCATTGTCCGTGGAAAGGTGGTTCCTCGCCCGGTTATCCGATCCATTCGGCGAGTCTTCGCGTTTATCGGGCTTTCTTGAACTTGTCGGATGCCCAGATAAAGGCCATGCTCAACGTGAGCCGAAAGAGCAACGATCGCTTCTGGAGCAGAGTAAATGACGCGAAGACGGTCCATCCGTCTCGCCCTGCAGACTTCCAGTTCGTTCAAGCGGAGAAGGACCGCGTATCGGCTGAGTTTCGGTCAATTCTGAGGCCAATCCAGTTCCGGAAAGCACAGGCTGTGGCCTTTCGCATGATGCTGTACTGGGACGGACTGGTCGGTACGCTGGTCGAGGCGCCGCGTGGTCCTGGGCTCGAAAGTGCTCCCATTGGAAAGGCACTGGGAATTCGCGCGAACCAAATCGAGAAGCTCAAACAGGTTCGGAAGGAGTTTCAGGAAAAGTGGGAGGAGATGACGAAAAACGGATACGACACTAGCGAAGACATGCGGGATTTCGAGAGAGCATTCATCGAGCGCGTATTGGACACGCTCGATGCCGCTCAACGAGCAGCGCTGGAATATTGGCTCGATCTTTCAAGCGGATTGACGAGGCCTTCGAAGGCGCGATTGTTGCTTCTGTTGAATCTCAGGGACGCATCTGACGAACACATCTTGCCGCCGGACGTTTTCAGAGGTCCTTCCCTGCCAACGGTTCCCATTACCGTAGGTCTTTTCGCTGCAGGAGAGGAATCGTGAGAATTGGTGGACAGAGGCGGGTGCGAGTCACCTGTCTTGCTGCGCAGGATAAACTTCAAGGGAGAAGTGGGACTGTGCGCCAGGTTGACGTTCGTCAGAGACTACTTGCGATTGCCGTCAGTTGCCTTCTTCTCCTCCTTGTCAGCGTGAGAACGTCCGTCGGACAGTCCCGAGACGATCGTATATTTGAACGGTTTCGGGACGAGGTGGCGCGGTACGAGCGAGATGTTGGTGTCGTCACCGTGTGTTTCGACGGAATCGGCAATCCGTACGTCGAATTGGTTCCCGGCTTCGAGTTTGCGACACCGGCCTCGGTGGCTTTGCACTGCCTGTTCTCCGAGCATGGTCAGGTGGCTCTCGATTTCGTGAACGATCAGGAAGTGCAACTCCTGAAGCTGCAAGCGGCTCTGACACTCCGTTTGAGAGATCTGTCTGATTCGGAGGAAGCCGGTGAAAAGGAAGCCACAAGAAGATGCGAGTCGGTGTACGGAGCAGCCTGGCGAGATGCTGAGCGTCTGTTGCTACCACATCAGAAACGGCGTCTTAACCAGCTTGTGGTTCGACACTTCATCCGACAATTCGGTTGGGTGCACACACTCTGTAATGGCCCACTCCACGACGCGCTCGGAGTTACTGGTCCCCAGCGCTCCCGACTCGTTTCCCGCGCTCGCAAACTCCGCGATGCCATAGAGGCGGAAGCGATGAAGGCGGAAAAGCGTGCGATTCGCGAACTCTTGGACACACTTCCGATTGAGAAGCGCCGGCAGGTGGAGACCGTGCTGAACCCGCCGCTACGGAACGCCCGCCCTGCAATCGACTTGTTGATTTGGAACCTCGATCGATTCGCGAAGGTCCCGTCAGGTGATCACGACGAAGAAGGGCCAGGTGGAACATCCGGACGCTTGAAGTCTTTCTCTCAACGGGGGCTGTCGTTGCCGATTGCCGCTCCGGAACGCGGCACGATCGTCATGACATTGCGCCCGGTCTCGCGGAGAGATATTCAGGTACTGCCTACCAACCGCGCGCCCATGACAGGCGACTTTCTGACGAGAATGCTGCTGTCACCGGCCGTGCAAGAGGCATTGGAACTCGTCGATTATCAGAAGGAGTCCATTTACAAGCGATACGCCGAGGCATTTGATCTCATTCGAGACAATTTTGGCAAGTTCAGCCGCGAGTTCGGTGGAGACGTCGCGATCCAGATGATAGCCGAGCAGCAAGAGCCGATTCGGCGGGCGATGTTCGAGGAGTTGCTGCCACATCAGAGGAAGCGATTGGCTCGCATCATCGCGTTGCGTCAGATCCGTCTAAACGGACTGCCACAGGTGATCGCCGACGGAGACCTGCGCGAGCTGCGGCGATTAACGCCGAAGGAGGTCGACTCGATGCGTCGGAGCGCGGCGAGACTAGCATCGGCACTCGGGAAGATGCGGATTGACTGGGAGACGCGAGTGGAGAAAGAGCTTCTTTCACTGCTCGGTTCTGGCCAGCGGAAGCAGTTGGAACGGCTCATCGGCTCCGCGCTCAAAACTGACAGCTCGTGGCTCAGCCTCACGCTGATGCAGCTTCGTGACGGTGCACGTAACAAAGATGGACTCTATGAAGCCTGGCGGAAGCGCCCCTACCAGTAATAATATTAGAGGGCACTCCTCACGCACACACCTGTCGTGAGCCGCCGTCTTGTGTCGCTTCGCACCCATGGGTCAAGAAAAAAACGGAAAAGAAATGCTTGACAGGAGGGAAGGGGGGGGGGGTAGAATCCGTGGAGCATGGAGGCGTCCTTTTCGTACTTTTCTGGGGCGGCCGCTTTCAGGCGAGGAGAAGGACAGTGAATAAGACGCTGTCACAAGACATCCGGCCGCAAACAACACGGCCGAAGACGGGAATCACGCCGTCGGGTGTGGTCGGACGCTTTCGAAACCGTGGTGGCCGATCCGGCTTTACGCTCCTCGAGCTCGTCGTCGTGTTGGCCGTGATCACGATTCTTCTTGGACTCTTGTTGCCTGCAGTCCAGTACGCTCGCGAAAGCGCACGTTCCGCCAAGTGCATTTCCAACCTTCGTCAGATCGGAATTGGAGTGCACAGCCATTTGGAAGCGCGTCAGGTGTACCCTTCGAGTGCCCTGGGGGTTGGATGGGGACAGTCTCTTTCGCCTCACGTCTTCTTGCTGCCCTACATCGACGAAGAGACACTTTATCGTCGGTTCGATATTTCGAAGGGGTTCTGGGATAGACCGAACTCAGACTTCGGGAATCTGAGAATCGAACTGTTTCACTGTCCAAGCGACGGTGGTCCGCCAGGCGTCACCAACTACCCGGCGTGCACCGGCACGTTTACCTGGTTGGATGACGGCATTACTGATTTCTACGGGCAGCGCGCTCGCGGAGCGCGAGACGTGAGAGACGGAACATCATCGACCGTCCTGTTTTCAGAGTTCACATCGACTGGGCCGCTTGGCAACATTCGCAACACAGACAGATTCGACGATGTGGGGCAAGCGATTCGCGCGTGCGCTGCCACCGAGCCGGTCCACAGATTTCCTCTTGGATTACCATGGATTTCGGCAGGTATGGGGCAGGTATTCTACAACCATTTCTCGGGACCCGGTACACCAAGCTGTACCAATGGGAGTGGCTCGACAGAAACGAGTATTGTCTCGGCGGCGAGCCATCATGGGGGAGGTGATGTCCACGTGTTGTTTGCGGACGGCCACGTGGAACGGATTCACCGGGAGATCGAATTGGCTGTTTGGCGAGAAATGGCCACGCGAGACTCGTCAAGACAGGTAACTCCATGATTTGGATCGTACAAGATTCTGTTCAGAGTATGTACGTTAGCAATCAGCGGATGATGTCCGTTCTCACTCATGATCGCTACGCGTAAGCAAGTACTTGTCTGTGTGTCCTCTAGTCAACTTCTCTTGGAGAACGAAAATGAAAAGATGAACCAAAAGGATCTTGATTTGCTCGGAAGCCCTTGCCTTCGTTCTCGCAGTTCCTAGAATCGTTGCTGCGAGCCTTGCCGATTGGCTGCTCTGGGGGAGTGTTGCATGTACAGTAGCCGGAATCGTTTCGGTCTTTACACCCGCCGCACTGATAGCTCCGGTTCTTGGGGCTGTAGAAGTGGTTGGCATCATCGGAGGCGTGCTTACCCATCCAGCAGTAACAGGAGTCGAGCAGGCCAATGCGACTTTCAATTCCGTTGATGAGAAGATGATGATGGCTGAGTTCTTGGTGACAGATCTCGCCATGCTTGACCTACCAACCGAACAAGAGGAGGAATACGCACCAATCTTTGCGCAAGTCAACGCGGCAATCGAAGAATATAATGTTTTTCGCCAAGACATGCAGGCTGGTAGTGATTATACGACGATAGCTACTGATCTACTAGTCTTGGCAGACGCGATTTATGTGTTGGCTGATCGCATCGCGGAGTCCGATGTTGATATCACTGTTGCCTCGGGCGACATGAATGTTGCGTTGGGCTCGATTGAATCGGACGGATTGCCTGCGTTTGAACTTGATCACTTAACTCGTTCTGGCTTCTCGCAGGACGCGATTGACGCTTTCTTGGGATTGCATGCAACCTCGTCCCCTAGCGGGAATGGCTTCGCCGAACCAACCTCGCTATCTGAGGCGGTAAGAAATGTCGCTGATCGTTTCACGGATATAGCGATTGAGTTGCTGAACGGAACAGAGCCCGTTCCCGGCGACGCAGTTGTCGAGGTAATCGTTGCGACTCCCCAGTAGCAGGAATGAAGAAACGATGGAGAAAGCGAAAAAACGCCAAATGTTCCTGGTGTCTGCCTTCTGGGTGTATTTCTTCAGTGGATTCGGCATCATTTGTGTTTTCGGATTTTGGCCATGGCTTAAGGATTTCAGGTTCTTGGTAGCTGGGATCTTACTAAACGTACTTGCACTCGTATTTTGGCTGAGAGTGGTCCGAAAACAATCTTCCCTACGCGCTGACAAGCTGTAACAGGGAATGGCGGAACGCCCTTTTGGGTTGGCAGGGCCAAGCAAACGGACCTTTGTTTACGATCCAATAGCCAGCTGAAGGTCGCCCATAATCACTTACCGACTCTATTCGAGATTTGCGTTCCATTCTCGCGAGTATCGTTTGATGAATGCGCGACGTCGAGTTTCCAAAGTCGTTCTTATTGGAACGGTCATCGCGATTCTTGCGGGGGTAGGCGTGTACTCCTATTACGCCTTTTTCGCGCCGGACCACGTCGAACCTTCCCCGGTTCCGCCGAAGACGGAGTTGGCATCCACTACGAGTTTCTACTGTAATGGCGTTGACCTTTTGAAAGGAGGGACGGCCGTCGTCTCGCCTGTGGCGCCACTCCGTCTGAAGGCGACCTTCTCAGTCCAAGATCGCAAACGCTTCGCCGAGTTCTCGGAAACGCTGGTTCGCATTTGGATCGAGGATCAGCGAGGAGTCATTCACCAGTCTGGGTTAGGGATGGCCAGGCGCCAGGGCGACACGATCGAGCTGACGGCGGATGAGCTGCCATCACCAGTCGATTCGGGCGACTACACGATTCGGCTTATCGCAGCCTGGTTTCCTACTCGAGATGGCGGTGACCGCTTAACCAGTCGTCTTCTTTGCGAAGGAAAGCTGCGAGTCACCGAGTCAGGATCCGGAGGACCGTAACTCACTGTCCTTCGAACTCGTCTCGTTGGTTACGAGCCCTGCCAGAGCTGCCTCGATCATCTCCGGCTTCGCCAGTCCGTCGCGCCACGGTGAGGGGATTCCCGACTCACCCCAACAGGCTCCAGCAAGCTGACCGCAAACAGCGCCTGTCGTATCGGCATCGTCACCCAGATTCACTGCACGAAGCACGGCTTCGCGAAAGTCGCTTGCATCGTGGAATGCCCAGAGCGCCGCTTCCAGACTCTTCACGAGTTGCCGCTGCACCATTCGTCTTTCCGAGCGGACGTGCGCGCATCGCCGGTTTGTTCGAAGCTGGCAAGTGCCGAATGGGTCGTTGTACCGATATCGAAGCATCGCCCGTTGACCGAGTATTCACCATATTTCCACCAGCGGACGTAGCACTGCGCCTGATCGTTCAAGTCCCAGCCGACTTGAGCGATGCTGTCAGCCAGTGCCAAAGCCATGCTGGTATCGTCGGTCCATTCACCCGGTTCCAGCCCATGCGGCCCTCCAGCTCGGTAACCCGTTACCGGCTCGAAGCTCCCCGCAGGTTGGAACTCCACCGCCGCCCCCAGCGCATCTCCCACCGCCAGCCCCAACAAACAACCTCGTTGTCGATCGAGCACAGCCATGCTTGCCACTCCATGTTGAATTTCGAATTGCCAGCGCTGGACTTACCGGCTGCCGGGAAGCGAGGTCTCCGCGTGTCTAAGGAAGAGAACTCGTGTCGATGTCATCGAATTGCCCGTCGGGAGACCGATGGCGGCACCGACTGAGCTTCAGCATGCCCCAGTAACAAGGTCCTGTAAACCGGCTCGGTTCTCGGGCCGATGGCTGCTTCGGCAACGTGGCCCGCGATTTGGCTGACCGGGTATCGGCGCAGATCTGGGGACGTCAAGGGAACATGGGCAAGGCTGACTCAACGACGAGAGCAGGACGCCGCTGAGGCTGCTCAAGGTAGTTGAACAGGGCCAGATTCTCGCCTGACTTTCGTAGGAACGGGTAACAATGTACAATGTCACAGTGTTCGGTTGCCTGCTAAACCTCATCTGAGACGAATGAGGGGCGTGAGTCTCGCTTTAGGTGAGACGGTATCCCGCTGCCCCGCCGCATGGGCCGCCCTCTTGAAACCCCGCCCTGGATCGAAGATCTTTAGGCCCCCGCCTCCCCTTCTCCGCGCGTGCGCAGAAGGCAGTGTTCGTTTCCGAAGAGGGGGCGATCGGCGCAGCAAAAAAGGGCGGATCGCCGTGGCCAAGGCCGACGTGGAAGCGATGATCTTGGGAGCCAAGCCGGTAGCGTGACGATGACCGAATTCCCAACCATGAGAGTTGACCGTTCTCGTTCACAATCGGTCGAACCGCTGGGAAGCAAGCCGAAGTTCTGGTTTCGCGATGGCGAGCGGCGGTTGCTCTTCAAGGCCGAAGACCGTGGCACAGGTGAAGACTGGGCCGAAGTTGTTGCATGCCATCTGTGCCAGCGGATTGGGCTGCCGCACGTTGAATATGAACTGGCTGCCGAGTATGACGGCGATCAGTACATTCGCCCCGGCGTCGTGTGCGAGAACATGGCCCCAAAGCCGCTGGTTTTGGTGCTGGGCAACCAGTTGCTCTTGGCGGTCGATCCGCAATACCCGCAAGCACAGCGTTTCAAGGTCCGCCAACATACGGTCGAGGCAGTCAGCGACATTGTGGCGCGTTTGCTCCCACCAGCCGATGACTGGATGCAGGGCGTTCCCGATGGCATTGAATCGGCCTTGGACGTTTTCGCGGGTTACGTCATGCTAGACGCATGGATAGCCAACGTGGATCGGCACCATGAGAACTGGGCGGCCCTGTGGGACGGAAATCACTTGCGGCTTGCCCCGACGTTCGACCACGGGGCGGCACTGGCGCGGAATCTGCGGGACAGCGAAAGGGAGGAACGGCTGACAACGCGGGACCGCAATCGAACCGTGCTGGCTTTTGCCGAGCGAGGGAGAAGTGCCTTTTATGCCACGACGCAAGACGCGCGGCCGCTGGAACTGCGAGAAGCATTCCGCGCATTCGCCCAAAAGACCCCCGGACCGGCCCAGGTGTGGCTGGATCGGCTTCGGGCGGTGAACCGGGACGAAATTTGGGGTATCCTTGAAAAGATACCAGCGGATCGAATGTCCGAGGCTTGCAAACGATTCACCATGGAACTGTTATTGACGAACCAACGCCGATTGTTGGAGGGAGATCGCCCGACATGAACTCACTTTTCGTTGCCTGGCGACCCCCGATGCCCAATCAGACGGGTTGGCGGCCGGTTGGTCGATTGGAGCATGACGGCGGTTTGTACCGCTTCTGGTACACAAAAGGCGCTCGTAAGCCGGGATTCCGTCCGTTCGCCCAAATGGAAGATTTGAACAAGGTGTACGAGTCGGACGAGTTGTTCCCCCTGTTTGCGAATCGCCTGCTTCCCAAGTCACGCCCCGAATACGAAGCGTATCTGCGTTGGAGTGGATTCGATATTAACAACCCGCCCGACCCCATTGTTGTCTTGGGTGTCACAGAGGGAATCCGGCAGACGGACGCCGTCGAAGTTTTTCCGTGTCCTGTCCCTGACGCTGACGGGTGCTATCTGAACAAGTTCTTTCTGCACGGCATTCGTTGGTTGCCTGAAGCTGCGATCGAGCGAATTGGACGGCTGGAACCCAATGAACCGCTCAAACTGATGCTGGATTTGCAGAACACTGCTGATCCGAACGCTGTGGCTGTGCGCACCGAAACAGAGCAAATGCTGATTGGGTACGTGCCGCGTTACCTCGCCCACGACGTATGGCACCTGATTCAACAATGCGACATCGGCTTCATCAACTTATACGTGGACCGCGTGAACCAGGATGCTCCGTTGCAAAACCGCGTACTTTGTCGAATGCATGCTTGTTGGCCGGAGGGATTTCGTCCATGTAGTACCGAAGACTTCTCGCCGATCCCGTCCGGCGTCTCGTCCGACTGCGTTGGTTTACTCGGCGACTAAGATCGCCGGTCTGAGGAGTAAGCCGCCCGTTTCGACTCGCGACGACTCGCACAAGAACCCCCGCGTTGTCCATGATGTCCGGGAAAATGCGAGTTTTTCGGAAGTGGTGGCCATTCTTGAAGGCAGCCTAGTAGCGGAGGAGGGACTCGAACCCCCGACACGCGGATTATGATTCCGCTGCTCTAACCAACTGAGCTACTCCGCCAGGTTATGGACGCCGGAGGCCCTACGAGAGCACCTCCGGCCCGGACACGCAATTCTATCGGCCCCCCGGTTGCCTGCAAGGGCGCCTCGGCGCCTAGCCCAACCGCCCACCTGCAGGTCATAATAACCACCATGACGATACCCTCACGATACCCCTGCCCCCAGCTCGCGGCGTCCGTGCGCTTTGCCCCGCATCGGTGTTATCCAACCTCCTCGACGGGTCTGACGTGGCTCGTCCTCAGCCTGGCTGTGCCGCTCGTCCTCCTCGACGCACACCGAAGTTCGGCCGAAACACCGACCTCCCCGCGGATCGACTACGTCGTACCACTTTCTCGGCAACCGCACGAGACCGATCCAGCCACGATCTGGTACGACGACTTCAACGGTCAGCCTCGATCATACCCCGAGGCCAGCGGCCGCCTCGACCCAGCCAGCGGTGCCCGAGGCGATCGGTAACTGCAGCAATAGCAACGCACGGCCCCTTTCGGCTCGCCAAGGTGATTCGGGCCGTCGGTTTCATCGCGCCGGTCGAGTGGTGCGTCATCGCTCATTGAAGTATCCTCTGGGCGATGCAACCCCCACTCGCTTCGGGAGATCTCCCATGTCGACGACCACGGTCGATCACCCGCTCGTCCGTTGCCATCTGACGCGTCTTCGGGACGCGGCGACCGAACCTGCCGAATTCCGCATCCTCGTGCAGCGGCTCGCGACACTCCTCGCCTATGAGGCCACGCAAGACCTTCGGACCGCTCCCTGTACCGTGACGACGCCGCTGACCGACGCGACCGGTGAGCAACTGGACGAGCGGATCGGGTTGGTGCCCATTCTTCGAGCCGGGTTGGGACTCGTCGATCCGGTCCTCCATCTGATCCCCTCGGCCGAAGTCTGGCACTTGGGATTGTACCGCGACGAGACGACGGCTCAGCCGGTGCGCTACTACGAAAAACTCCCCGAGAGCCGGCCCGTCGACGTCGCGTTGATCCTCGATCCAATGCTCGCCACCGGCGGCTCGGCTGTCGCCGCCATCGAGCGCCTCCATCGGTGGAAAGTCCCTCGCATCAAACTCCTGAGTGTCCTGGCCGCTCGAGAAGGCATCGACCGCGTCCTCTCCGAGTTTCCGCAAACCCAGATCTACGTTTGCGGCATCGACCCCGAACTGAACGCCCAAAAGTTCATCGTCCCCGGCTTGGGAGATGCCGGAGATCGCATTTTCAACACACTGGAATAGGCTCGTCTGTTCGCCTCTTCGGTTTTGCATCCGCCATGCTTTCTTCGCTTCAGGCACTGTTGGGACTGGCGATCTTCGTCGCGCTCGCGTGGGCGATGAGCTCCAACCGTCGCAAGTTTCCTTGGAAACTCGTCCTCGCCGGGCTCCTCTTGCAGCTCTTGTTGGGATGGCTGATTCTGGCCACCGATCCCGGGAGAGCCGTCTTTGCCGGAGCCAGCCGCGTGGTCGACCGATTGCTCTCCTACGTGCAGGCCGGGAGCGAAGCGGTCTTCGCCGTCCATCCTCGCGACAGTGATCCCACGCCGCATCCGCAGCCATATATATTGCTGCGGACGTTCGCCTTCAGCATCTTGCCGACGGTAATCTTCTTTTCCTCATTGATGAGTATCCTCTATTACGTGCGCCTGATGCCCTGGGTTGTGCGCGGGATGGGCTGGGTGATGCAAAAGACGCTTCGGACGTCGGGGGCCGAGAGTCTTGCAGCAGCCGCCAATGTCTTCGTCGGACACACGGAAGCCCCCTTGGTCGTCCGTCCCTATCTCGACGGCATGACCACCTCGGAACTCAATGCGGTCATGGTGGGCGGGTTCGCCACGATTTCCAGCGGGCTTCTGGCCGCGTATGCCGGCATGGGCATCTCGGCCACCCACCTCATCGCTGCATCGGTCATCTCGGCTCCAGCGGCACTCGTCATCGCGAAAATCCTCGAGCCGGAAACGGGGACGCCCGAGACAATGGGGGGTGTCGACGTCGAGTTTCCTCAGCGACACACGAATGTGGTGGAAGCGGCGGCGGTCGGAGCCAGCGACGGCTTAAAGCTGGCTCTCAACATCGGAGCCATGCTCATCGCCTTCCTCGCTCTGATCGCCATGGTCAACGGGCTCCTCGGCTGGCTCGGTTCGCTCTTCGGTTTTGTCGATGCCCAGGGGCGAGCTCTCTGGTCGTTGGAGGCTCTGCTCGGCAACGCCTTCGCTCCGGCGGCCTGGCTGATGGGGATTCCCTGGAGGGAGTGCCGCGACTGCGGCGAGCTGCTGGGAGTCAAGATTGTCGCCAACGAGTTTATCGCCTATTCACAGATGGGCGAGTGGATTCACCAGCCCGGCCGGCTGTCGCCTCGAGCCGCCATGATCATGACGTACGCGCTCGCCGGGTTTTCCAACCTGGGAGCCATCGGGATCCAAATCGGCGGCATCGGAGCTCTCGCGCCGCGACGTCAATCCGACCTGGCACGCCTTGGTTTTCGCGCTATGCTGGGCGGGGCTCTGGCCTGCTGCATGACCGCCTGCGTCGCCGCCGTGCTGGCTCCCCTCGCTTGAGCCTTTCCTTCAGAAATCGGCCCCTAACGACCGTTCCAGATTGTCAGGCAGGGGAAGGAGAAACTCTGTGCAATTTGGAGGAGGCAGCCCTGCCTCGCAACGGCCGAGGTGCTAATTTTTGGCGTACCGGGTCGCCCTTCGATGTCGAAGCGGGGCGGCACGGGGTGAAGTCTGGGGCCGTTAGAGACGAAAGGGGTGAGATCCATGCGTTTCGTTGGAATCGTCGTTTTGTTCGCTATCGCGGTCCTTGCCGCCTCTCGGACAGCGCAGGGCGAGCGCTACACAGCTTATCGCAACGGCAAGCAGGTGGTCGTCCATACACGGGCTCTGCCAGTGGTCGCCCATCGCGTGGTTCCTCCCTTCTACGGTCGTCACGTCTACGAGCGCCCGGGCGGCCGGCGAGCTCGCCGTCTTCGCGGACGCTGAAAGCAGCTTTCGGCCGAATTCTCGGCGCAACGCATCAAACCGGAACTTTTGGGGCGTCCGGTGGTTGAACTCTATGCGCGACCCGTGCGCCTCGAGACCATCGGCAAACTGAGCCGTTCCGAGCCGTAGGTCCCTTCTCTGCCGGCCATCCCGGCAGATTTTGTGGTCGGCTCAAGGGCCCTCGACTATGATGAAAGGTCGAGGAGCTTTTTGGCGCTCGGACGGGAGCTTTGCGCGCTCCCGGGCCAATCCCCTACTTCCGAAGGTTCCCCTGATGAGCAACGCGATAAAACGTTGGTGCCGGATTCTCCTTCCCTGTTTCTTACTGGCAGCCACTTTGCAGCCGGTCATTGCGGCTGACCCGACGTTCGTCGGCGTCCTCGCTCTGGCCATTGAAGACGATGTGGCTCGCGAGATCGGTCTGACGCCCGAGGTGCATGACAAGCTCAAGAAGTTGGTGGCTCGGCGGGAAAACGAAGCAGTCGATTTCGTCCTCCAGATTCGCGAGTTGCCACCGGAAATCCGAGCAGAGCGGATTCGCGAGTATGCGACGAAGATCGAACGCGAAGGACTGGCTCTATTGTCGCTGGAGCAGCGCAGCAAGCTCGAGCAGATCCGCATCCGTCGCAAGGGGATGGACACACTAGTCGAGCCCAACATGGTCAAGATCCTGCAGTTGACGCCCGACCAGCAGAAAGAGATCAAGCGATTGCGTCTCGAGCGGCGCCGGAAAGCGAGTACAGTCGGTGAGCGGGAACGTTTGGCCATCGGCAATGAGTACGAGCGGAAGCTTCGAGCCGTTTTGACTCCCGCCCAACAGGCACTCTGGGATCAACTGGCCGGGCATGCCGGCGTCCCCGTGGCGCAGGCCCCTTCCGCTCCGGCAAAGAAAGACGACAGCTCGGCTTCTTCAGAAAAGCCCGCGTCCAAAGAAGGCTCGGAGAAGACCGCTCCACCTGCCTCACCAACCCCCATGCCGGAAACGCCTGCCGAACCCTCGGTGGAGCCGCGTCCCTCCGAGGGTGCAGCCATGAAGAAGCCGGATAAAGTGGCCAAGTCAGATTCGTCTGCCCAAACGGCCACGACGAACAAACCCGAGGCATCTCCGTCAGACGTAGCGACTCGCCCGGTAAAACTCCGCTTCCAATTCCGTTACCAGCCGTGGAAGGATGTCTTGGAGTGGCTGGCCGAGCAAGCCGACCTGTCGCTCCAAGTCGACGTCTACCCGGAAGGGACGTTCAACTATTCCGACCGGCGCGAGTACACACCCGAGGAGGCGATCGACCTGATCAACGGCGTGCTCGTCACCAAAGGGTACACCTTGCTGCGCCGGGGGCGACTTCTCACCGTGCTCAATCTGGACTCGGAAACTCCGATCCCAGACATCTTGGTTGAGTTCGTGCCGGTCGAAAAACTTCCCGAGCGAGGTGAATTCGAACTGGTTAAGACGATTTTTCAACTCGCCCGGCTCGATCCAACCGAACTCCGCCCTGAGATCGAACCGTTGATCGGCCCTGGGCGCACGATGGTGGTGATGCCGAAGTCGCGACAGATTCTTGTCACCGGGACGGCAGGCAAACTGAGGTTGATCAAAGAGATCATCGATCGCGCCGAGAATCCAGGGTCGGGCGATTCCGGCGCGATGACGACCATCGAACTGCAACATGCCACGGCGGAGGAAGTGATCGCGATCGCCCGTCCTCTCTTGGGACTGGAGGAGGAATCGACTCGGAATGAGGACATCCAGATCGCTACGGACAACCTGGGCACGCGGCTCTTCGTCACAGGCAAGCCGGACAAGATCGAACTGTTGCGCGACATCGTGCAGCGCGTCGACCAGGCGCGAGGCGGGGAAGCGACGACCGCTGTCGAACAGCCGCAGTTGTTGACCTACCAGATCCGTGCCGCCGATCCCGAAACGGTACACGCCGTCTTATCGACGCTGCTTGCCGGGTTGCCGGACGTTCGCCTGGCGGTCGACCAGACCAATCGCAAACTCATTGCCCTGGCCAGGCCCAGCGAGCACAAGACGATCGTTGAGACACTTCGGCAGTTGGAAGGCGAAGCTCCTCGCTTCGAAGTCATCCCTCTCAAACGCATCGACGCGCAAACAGCACTGGCGGTAGTGCAGAACTTTTTCGGTAGCGGCGAATCGAGTGAGGGAGAGGGAGAGGGAGCAGCAACCTCAACGGGACCGGTCGTCGAGGCCGATCCGACGCTCAACAAGCTCTTCGTCCGAGGGACGGCGACGCAGATCGAGCAGATCAAGCAGATGCTCCAGTCGCTCGAAGAGGCCACGGCGGCGACCGGCGAAGGTAAGATTCGGTTGATCCCGCTGCCTCCGGAGGACGCAGCGCAGGCGCTGGAACAACTCAAGCGTTTCTGGCCCGGTGACAACCCGATTCGCATTCTCGTACCGGGAGGGACGAGTCGTGGATCCCGTTTCGAGTTCCGGACTCCGGCAGCCGGAGAACGCAGCCAACCGTCGGAGCGTCGAGAAGGCACGGAGGCGCCCTCGCCAACGGGCAAAAAGTCCGAAGGAGGCAATGACAAATCCGCGTCAGAGGGACCAATGTTTGGCCGACACGACATGATGGTCGCCTTCCAACAGCCGGGCGATGCGGATTCAAGCGGCGCGACGGAGGAGACTTTAGAGAACCAAAGCACGGGCGCTGGTACCTCGGAAAGCTCCAAGGCGGCACCCGAAATCCGAGTGGAGATCACTGACAACGGCGTGCTCGTCTACTGCGACGATGAAGAAGCACTGGACCGTTTCGAGCAGTTGCTCCGGACGCTGACTGGACCGACCAGCGGACTGATGCAGCGCAAGTTCACCGTTTTCTTCCTCAAGCATGCCAAGGCCGAAGCCGCGTTGCAGTTGTTACAGGACATTCTCGGAGGCGGGAGTTCCGGGTCCGCCGGTTCTCTGATCAGCGATATGGCCAGCGGTCTCTTGGGAGGTGGTGGAGGACTGCTGGGAGCCGTCATGGGAGCGGCGACCGGAGGCGGCGGTAGCAGCAATACCTCGGTAGCAACGGTTCAAGGAGTCGGCCCCATCAGTATTGTCGCCGACCCTCGTCTGAACGCTTTGATCGTGCAGGCGGTGCCCGCCGACGTCCGCATGCTGGACGACCTCTTGAAGGTGATCGACCGGGAAGACAGCGTGACGCCGGTGGAAACAGCGGGGCGGCCTCGAGCCATCCCCGTTCAGTACATCCCCGCCGAAGATGCCGCAAGGATCATTCGGGAAGCATTTGCCGACCGGGTGGCAGGTGGACAACAGGGGCAGCAGCGACAGCAGCCCAATCCCGTTGAGCTTATTCGAGCGTTGCGAGGCGGAGGACGAGGTGGCTCGAATCGGCAGAACCGAGGCGAACTTCCCAAGATGACGGTCGCGGTCGACTCGCGGAGCAACTCGGTCATCGTGACGGCCCCAGAACAGCTCTTTAAGCAGGTTGAGGCTCTGGTGCGAGAGATCGACCGGCCCGTGCCCGAATCGACCGACCAGGTGGACGTCGTCATGCTCAAGACAACCGACGCCGAAGTCGTTCGGCAAGCGCTCGCGAACATTTTGGGAGGGACGGGGACGAGCTCGACGTCCTCGTCGTCTTCCTCCGGTGGGTCCACGACGCGGCAGGGCACGCCATCGCCAGGGACTCCCCGATTCGATCCCGAAGCGATCCGTCGTCGCATTGAGTTCTTTCGCCAGTTGCAGCAAGGCCGGGGAGGAGGCGGACCGGGAGGACGTCCCGGCGCGAGCCGCCCCGGTCGTCCTTCTCCCAGCGGATCTGGCCGTTCCGGACGCCGTGGGCGGTAGGCCTTGACCGAACGAAACTTTGGGCCTCGCCAAGGGTTAAAAAGGTCAGGGCGGTCGTACTGAACTTCGGTCGGCCTCGGGGCACCTACCTAGAGTACAGTGAGCCGCCGGGGGATTGTTGCCCCGGCGGTACCTTTCTCTCGCCCAGACTCTCGGCAGCGTGTGGCAGTCCGCATTCGTCGGGAAGCCGTGGGGCGAGTAACATAGTATCAAGGGCCTGGTGAGGCTCAATCAGCGAAACGCCAAGCGGAACAAAAGCGGATGGATGCGGGAAGTCTGCTCGTGCAGCGGGGATTGCTGACGCGAGAACAACTCGAGCAGCTCAACGGGCACGCCGACAACGCGGCGGAGCTCATCGAGGAAGCCGCACGGCTGGGGATCGTCGACTCAGTCACGGCGCTGAAAGCATTGGCGGAGGAAACGGGCCTCGATTTCGTCGATCTCCGGGAGGTCGAACCAGACCTCTCCCTGTTGGACGGTTTTCCGGCGAAGTTGATCCACCGCCAAGGGGTCTTTCCGATCCGGCGGGAGCACGGACAGTTGGTCGTCGCCACGAGTGATCCATTCGATCTCTATCCGATCGACGAAGTGAGCGCGGCGACGGGCGAATCGGTCGTCCCCGTCCTGGCGGCTCGCAGCGAAATCCACCGGTTGGCCAAGGACCATTTGGGCGTCGGTAGCGAAACGGTCGAAGGCCTTTTGCAGCTGCGGGGTGAAGAGGACGATCTCGAACTGCTTGATGAGATCGAGACCGACGGTTCCGAGCTGTCCGAGATGGCGCAGGAAGCGTCGGTCGTGCGTTTGGTCAACGAATTGCTGCTCGAGGCCATCCATTCCCGAGCGAGCGACGTGCACATCGAAAGTCAGGCATCGGGACTGAAAGTTCGCTACCGCATCGACGGGATGCTGCACCCACAACCGGTGCCTCCGGAAATCAATCGGTTTCAAGCCGCCATCATCAGCCGGCTGAAGATCATGGCCAGGCTCAATATCGCGGAAAAGCGTCTGCCCCAAGACGGCCGCATCAAGCTGAAGGTGCACGGCCGGGAAATCGACGTGCGCGTATCGGTCATTCCGATGATCCACGGGGAAGGCCTCGTGCTGCGGATCCTCGATAAAGGCGCCATGGTGCTCGACTTGAAACGACTCGGGATGGAACCCGACACCTATGCGACCTTTAGTGAGTTGATTCGGCTTCCGCACGGCATCTTGCTGGTGACCGGTCCGACCGGTTCGGGAAAGACGACCACACTCTACAGTGCCCTGTTGGAAATCAACGAACCGCACATCAAAATCATTACGACCGAAGATCCGGTCGAATACCAGCTCGAGGGAATCAACCAGATCCAGGTGCATCCGAAGATCGGACTGACATTTGCCGCGTCGTTGCGGAGTATCCTGCGACACGACCCGGACGTCGTGCTGGTCGGCGAAATCCGTGACTTGGAGACGGCGGAAAACGCCATCCAGGCGTCTTTGACAGGGCACCTCGTGTTCAGCACCTTGCACACCAACGACGCAGCAGGTGCTTATACACGGATGGTCGACATGGGCGTCGAACCCTTTCTGGTGGCCAGCACGGTCGAGGCGGTCATGGCCCAGCGACTCGTCCGGAAACTGTGTGCGCATTGCAAGGAGCCCTACCATCCCTCGCGGGACGACTTGCCGCCCGATTTTCCGTGGGAAGAATTGACCGAACCGATTTACCGTCCCAAGGGATGCCGCGAATGCCGGCACAGCGGTTACACCGGCCGCCTCGGCCTGTATGAATTGTTGCTCACGACCGAACGCATCCGTGAACTGGCTCACGACCGAGCCAGCACGTGGGAAATCAAGAAAGCGGGGATGGAGGAAGGCATGCGGACGCTGCGCGAGGACGGATGGCGGAAGGTGTTGCGAGGCGTCACGTCGGTCGACGAGGTGCTGCGCATCACGAAAGGGGATCGCATGATCTCTCGCAAGAGTTTGAAGCGGGCTTCGGCGTGAGGAAACGAGTTGGGGTTTGAGTTGCGATCATGCCGAGTTTCGTCTATACCGCCTATACCGACGAAGGAGAAAAGAAAACCGGTTCGCTGACGGCCGTCAACGAGCGGGATGCGGTCAATGTCTTGACCGGAAAGGGACTCTACCCGATCGAGGTCGCCCCCGAGAAGCCTCGTGTTGGTTTCGGAGTCCGGCGCGTCAAAGGCCAAACGATGGCCGTCTTCTATGGGCAACTGGCCGGCCTGCTGCGCAGCGGCGTGCCGTTGCTCCGATCGATCGCCGTCTTGAGAGACCAGGCGACGAATGAAACACTGCGGCGGGTCTTGGCGGACGTCTATCAGCACGTCGAAGACGGGGCGTCTCTGGCCGATGCGATGGTCCGCTTTCCGCAAGCCTTCAGCGAGATGGCGGTCAACATGGTGCGAGCCGGCGGGGAAGGCGGCTTCCTCGAAGAAGCGCTTGAACGTGTTGCTCGATTCACCGAACAGCAAGAAGACCTGAAGGCACAAACGGTCGGTGCTCTGGCGTACCCGGTGTTTCTCGCCACGGTCGGTACGGCGATCATCGCCGCGCTGATCGTCTTCTTCGTTCCGCGATTCGAGGAACTCTTTGCCGACCTGCGGGCTCGAGGCGAACTTCCCGTCTTCACTGAAGCTCTTTTGGGTTTCAGTAGCTTCGTCAAGTCGAACGGTTGGTGGGCTGCGCCGTTGCTCGTCGGTGCCATCGTCTGGCTATGGAATTGGTCGAAGACGCCTTCGGGTCGTGTGATGGTCGACTATTGGCGCATCCGCATGCCGCTATTGGGCGTGATCTTCAAGAACCTGGCGGTCGCAAGGTTTTGTCGGGTACTGGGAACGCTGCTCCGAAATGGCGTCCCCATCTTGCGGTCGCTCGAGATCAGCCGGGATGCCTCGGGCAACCGGATCCTGGCTTCGGCCATCGAACGAGCCTCGGAGAATATCTCGTCAGGCGAATCGTTGGCGACACCGCTGAAAAAGAGCGGGCATTTTCCGCCGAGCGTCGTGGAGATGATCAGCGTGGCCGAAGAGTCCAACTCGCTCGACCGTGTCCTGGTCGAAATCGCCGACAATTTGGAACGCCAGACGGGCCGCCGGCTCGAGTTGGCCGTCCGGCTGCTCGAGCCGATTCTGCTCCTCGTGCTGGCCGGTTGCGTCCTCGTGGTCGTGATCGCTTTGCTGATACCCGTCATCAAGATGAGCAGCACCATTTGATTCATTGATGCGTACCGAAAAACCAGATTTCCTATCTTACGATTAGAAGGAGACACACTCATGTCTGTTCGACGCAAGAGAGGCCGATATCGGCTTCGTCGACGGCGCCGCAGCGGTTTTACGTTGATGGAAGTGCTGTTGGTGCTGGCGATCCTGGTGATCCTCGGCTCGATCGTCGTTGCCAACTTCAGCGGTGTTTTCAGCAAGGCGAAAGTCAAGGCGGCGAAGACTCAGATTTCCGAACTGGACAAGCTTGTGCAGATGTACATGCTCGATATCGGCCAGGCTCCGCCGACCGACCCGGGACTTGAAGCCCTGCGACAGCCTCCGCCGGGACTTCCAGATCCGAGCAAATGGGGACCCGAGCCGTACACGAACAAACCGATTCCGCTCGACCCTTGGGGCAACAAGTACGTCTACGAGAACATCAACGGGACGAGCTACAAGATCACTTCGCCGGGTCCTGATGGCCGTTTGGGAACCGAGGATGACATCTCGAACCAATAAACGGCGAGCAACCTGTCAGGGGATCACGCTTTTGGAGTTGATCCTCGTCATGGCCCTGATGGTCGTCATCGCGTCGTTGGCGATGCCGGCGATGCGAGGCGTCTTTCGCCGTCAGATGCTGCGCAAGGCGGGAGAGCAGATCCGCGTCGAATGGGCCAAGGCGCGCAACGCGGCGATGCGCAGCGGCCGGATCATGGTCTTCGAATACCAAGTCGGTTCGGGCACGTACCAGATTCGCCCGTGGGCTCGTCAGACCGATATGGTCGAGGGCGATCTCACGACACTCGGAACGCGTCCCGGCTCGGTCCGCAGCGCCCTTGCCTCCAACGGCACGAGCCCTTCCTCGGCTTCTCCCCAACCAGGCATGCCGCGGGCTCCCAGCACCAGCGGTTACCTTCGGCAGGGCCGGCTTCCAGACGGCATCGCCTTCGTCGGTGCCAACGTCGCCGGAGACGCCCGTCTCCAGGCGACTGTGCCGGAAGCCGCGGCCGCTTTGGGCACACCGGCGCCTCCCGTCGTCTTCTACCCCGACGGCACGTGCAGCAAGGCCCAGGTCGTTTTGCAGAACGACACGCAGCGTGTCGTCATCGTCCAGACGCGAAGCCTGACCGGGTCCGCGCGACTTTTGGAACCGCTCCCCGATGGTTCGATCCCCGGCTTGCCGAGCACCACGGGAGGAGCCATGCCATGAATCTGTCACTCGGATCGAGAGAGCGACGGAGTGCGGCGGGATTCTCTTTGCTGGAAGTTATTTTGGCGCTGGCGATCCTCGGAGGCGCATTGGCCGTTTTGGGACGCATCATTCAAATCGGCGTGCGCACGGCTCGCGAGAGTCGGGGACGTGTCGCGGCACAGCTTCAGTGCCAGAGTATCCTCGCGGAGATCGCCTGCGGCTTGCGTCCCCCCGAGCCGACGGCGCCGGCTCCCGTCGAGTACCCCGACCCGGAGTACGACTGGATGTACACCGTGGAAGCCGAACCGACTGAAATGGACGGAGTGCTCGCCGTACGTGTGACCGTCTACGAGAACCGGCCACTTGAGACCGGTCCCATCCGCGTCAGCCTGGTGCAATGGATCGTCGATCCCCAATTCGAAGCCGAGATGGCGGGGGCAGAGGAAGAAGCGACAGGGGATACGGCCGAGAGCGGGACGATGCAGGGAGAAGCGAACGCGAATCCGGGAACTGAGGGGAGTGCCGCGTCGCCGGGCGGCTCGAATTCGGGAGGTTCGCGATGACTGGTGTACGGAACCGCCTGATCGCAGTGCGTACCCGAGGCGGCGTGACGCTGCTCGAGCTCATCCTGGCACTTTCACTGATGGCCATCATCAGCGGACTCATCGTTCAGGCGATTTCGCTCCATGTCCGCGCGCTCGATGCGCGGCGCAACTATGCCGAAGAAGCACAACTGGTCCACGCAATTCTGGCTCAGATCGCACGCGACCTGCAGAACATCCCTGTCAGGCATCCGATCGATATCTCCAGCGTCGAAGCAATGATGAGCGACACGGATGTGTCGTCTGCTCTGGAAGGATTGGGTGAAGATGCTCCAGACGCCCTGGGAGAAGCACCCGAAGACGCCGATGTCGGCGACCTGTTGGAACTCTCGGAGGAGAATCCCAACACGACCAATATCGCCGACGCCGAAACCATTCCCGAAGAGCCGGGACTGTATGGCAATCAGTACGAACTCCAGATCGACGTGTCGCGATTGCCGAGGATCGATGAGTACCAGCAGCAGGTTTCCGCGATTCCCGGTGTGCTAGGCGACATCCCCAGCGAGATCAAGACGGTCGCCTACTATGTTCGGTCGACTGGTCCAAGCGCAGGCATTTCGGGAAGCATCGGGACGAATGGACCGGGCACGACGGCCACGCTCGACCCGCTCGGAGGGACCATGAAAACCGGCCTCATCCGCCGTTCCCTCTCCCGTGCCGTCATGCAGTGGAACGCGCAATCAGGCTCCACGATGTCGCTGGATCCCTACGAAGAGGTTTGGGCTCCCGAAGTCCTGGCGATCGAGTTTCACTACTTTGATGGAACCGATTGGGTGTATGAGTGGGATTCGTCGGCTCAGGGCATGCCGATCGCCGTGGAGATCTTGTTGACAATCCAGCCGCGTCCAACGAACACGTCCTCTTCGGTTCTCCCCGGATCATCCCCCGCCACCAGTGTGCCTCGAGTCTACCGGCGCGTCGTGCAGTTGCCGCAGGCGGCTCCCGTCGATGCTCAAGGCGAGTCCTCAGAGATGGAGGCACTCGGCTTATGACATGGTGGAGACGGCACGATCAGGTATGGAGACGCGGCGGTGGTAAGCCGTCTAAGCCCGGGTCGCGGGGCAGAAGCCGGCGCGTGCGCCGAGCGTTCCTGCTCATTGTCGTGCTTGTAGTCATCGCCCTGTTAACGCTCAGTACCACCACGTTCACCGATCTGATGCTTACGCGCCGACAGGCTACGGATCTGCTTGAGCGACGTGCCCAGGCGACCGCCATTGCCGAGTCGGGAGTGGCCGTCCTTCGATGGTATCTCATGCAAGAGGAGACAGCGAGACTCGAGCAAGGCGGCGCGTTCGACAATCCGACGATTTTTCAGGCGCAGCCCGTCCTCCTAGGTCAGTCGCCCGCGCATCGGGCCAACTTTACGATCCTGACAACGGGCATCGATGAGAACGGCCAGTTCGGCGGATATCGCTACGGCCTTCAGGATGAGTCGACTCGGTTGAATCTGAACACCGTGTTGTTGGCGGATACCGTCGCCGAAAACGGAGCTCGCACACTGTTGATGGCTCTGCCGGGAATGACCGAAGACGTGGCCGATGCCATCTTGGATTGGATCGACCCGGACGATGAGCCTCGCGAGTTCGGCGCCGAGTCGGACTACTACCAGCAGCTCACGCCGGCCTATTCGGCAAAGAACGGACCCCTCGATACGATCGGCGAGTTGCTCCTGGTGCGTGGCGTCACACCCGATCTCCTATTCGGCGTTGACGTGAACCGGAACGGAACAGTCGACGCGCACGAAACGGCGGGCATTGGTGGCGTCGGGGGGGCGACGGGAGCCGTCGGTTCGACCTCCGTTTCCTCGGTGGATGATCCAGGTGCCGAACTCGGTTGGGCCGCCTATCTGACGCTCTACAGCCAGGAAAGCAACCGCAATCGCGAAGGCTTGCCGCGCATTGATATCAACCAGGAAGACCTGGGCCAATTGCATCAGGAGCTGAGTGAAGTTTTTCCGGCGGACTGGGTGACGTTCATCATCGCCTACCGACAACAGGGAGCCTACGAAGGGAGTGACGCCGGCGAAGTCGGCGTGAGTGCCGAGCTTGATTTGAGTCAGTCGGGAGACACGAAACTGACACAGGTTATCGATTTGATCGGGAAGAAAGTCGAGATCGAGATCGACGGCGAGCGGCGAGTCTTGGCTTCGCCGTTTGTCGACGACCCGGGAGCCATGGCACTTTATCTTCCGACCTTGATGGACAACGTGACGGTCAATCCCGCGCCCACCATTCCGGGCCGCATCAACATCAACCAGGCTCCGCGCACCGTCCTGCTGGGCATTCCGGGGATGACCGAGGAGATCGTCGATGAGATCATCCAGGCGAGGATGGTCGATCCGGCTCAAGCCAGTGAAGACTTGAACCGACAGCACGAGACCTGGATCTTGGCCGAGGGGATCGTGACACTCGAGGAGATGCGGCTGCTCGCACCGCTCATTTGTGCCGGCGGCGACGTTTTCCGAGCTCAGGTGGTCGGTTATTTCGAAGACGGCTCGGCCGCCGCCCGACTCGAAGTGGTTATCGATGCCACATCGAGTGTGCCTCGCATAGTATCCTGGAAGAATCTGACACATTTGGGGCGAGGCTACCCGTTGGACGTCTTGGGCGTCCAGTTGACCGGGACGCCGACACCATGAATCGGCTCGAGGCGCCTTCGGCCTCGCATACTGAATAAGGGGAAGCGAACATGGCTCGCATGCTGGCCATCCAATGGGACCAACGAGAAGCTCAAGGGGTCGTCGGAAACGTGCGCCCAGGTGAAGTCACGATCGAACAGGTGTTCGCCGTGACCTTACCCGAAGGCGACAACGCCTCGGCGGTCGGGGAGAGCCTGGGGCGCGAACTCGCTGAACGAGGTCTCATCAAGCTGGACACACTTGTGGCACTCGGGCGCGGCGCCGTCGAACTGCGCGTCCTCACGCTGCCGGCAGCCGAGCCGGACGACCTGCCCGACATGGTGCGTTTCCAGGCTCAGCGCGAGTTCTCGTCGCTGTCGGAGAATTCACCGCTCGACTTTGTCGAACTCGAACGCACCGAGTCGCAAACGACGGTGCTCGCCGCTGCTGTTCCCGCTGCGACGCTCGATCAGATAACAAAAGTGTGTCAGTCTTGGGAGGCAGAGCCATCCCGCGTCGTGCTCCGGCCCTTCTCAGTGGCCTCTTTGTGGAGCCGCAGCGAAGGGAACGTCGGGGACGAAACCGTGATGCTCATCCATGCGGTGGGCGAAGACGCAGACTTGACAGTTCTTGTCGACGGCCACGTCGGTTTCTTGCGGACCGTGAGACTGCCCCGCGACGCCGAGCCGCAAGCTCAGGCTCGAGCCCTGCTCGGCGAAGTGCGCCGCACGATGGTCGCCGCGCGCAGTCAGACGAGAGGCCGGCGCGTTGACCGGATCGTGTGGGTAGGTGACGCCGACACCGGCCAGGTCTTTGTGGATCTGTTTACGGAATCACTCGAACAACCCGTCGTTGCCTTCGATCCCTTTGCCGCCGTCGCTGTGGGGAAGCGAGTGAAGAAGGAGCTCCCCCCCGACGCCGCGCGGTTCGCTCCTCTCTTGGGAGCCCTTGTGGATGAGGCTCATGACCACGCACATGCCATCGACTTTCTCCATCCTCGAAAAAGACCCGCACCACCCGACCGACGACGGCAGCGCATCGTTTGGGCAGCGGCGGCGGTGGCGATCGTCCTCTTATTGGCGGGAGCCTACTACGGCCGCCTTTGGATGCTCGATGGCCGCATCACCGAACTCGAAGGCGAAATCGCCTCGCAAAAGGCGGCCGTGGAGAAGTCAGACACGCTCGTGGAAAGAGCGGCGCGGTTGGATGCCTTTGCCGAAAAGGACGTGACTTGGCTCGACGAAATCGCCACGGCAGCGCAAAGAATTCCTCCGGCCGACGACGCGATCCTCAAGAGCTTCTCGGTTTCGATCTACGACGGTCCGGGCGGTCGTATGTTCTTGAAAGGGATGGTACGTTCGCCCGAGATGATCCGCCGCGTGGAGGACTCGTTGAGGTACGGGGGGAACGAGGTCGATGGAAAGCGTGGCGTTTATCAACGCTCCGCCAAAGATTACCACTGGCTCTTCGACGTTACGGTCACCGTGCCGCCGGATCGGATCGACGGCGGCCGAAGCCTGGGGCGGCCGGGCGCACCGACTTCCACGGAGTCGGCTGCGGATTCCGGCGCCGGTGAGCGTTCTTCGGATGCCGATTCCGCAGGACGTTTGGAAACCGAACCAACGCCCAGAGAGTCTTCGCCGCCGCACGACGCGCCTGGCGAAACGCAGCCGGTGCCGAAAGAGGATTCTAAGAAGGACGCGCCCAAAGATGAGAAGCCCGACGCGATCGTGGCCGGACACGCGGCTGCATCGCCTGCGAAGGGGGAGGCAAGCCGATGACCAAGCGAGAACGCATGTTGTTGTGGGCGGTGATCGCGTCGGCCGTTTTGGCAGGTGGCAATTACGCCGTGCAGCGAGCTCGAGAGTCGTTCGGAAAGCGCGAGCAGCGCATCGAAGATTTGGAAATGGAATTGGCGAGGACGCGGCGGCGCATCGTGCGAGGCGTCTTAGCGGCTCGGACGATCGGAGTATACGAACAACGCAGTCTCCCTTCGCAGCCGCACCTGGCCAATTCCCGTTATCGGGACTGGCTCCACCACTGGCTGCTCAAGGCGGATGTTACCGATCATCAGGTGACGTTCCAGTCGGCCCAGCGCGTTCCCGACACGTATGACAAGTACACGTTTACGATCGCATGCCGAGTCGACTTGGAGCAATGGGTGCAGTTGCTCTACGACTTCTACCATGTCGACCAGTTGCATCGTATCAAGACGATGTCTGTGCAACCTCTCGAAGACGGACGCCTCTCCTTGGGGTTGACGGTCGAGGCACTGTCCCTTCCAGGAGCGGCCAAAGATCGGGAGCTCGGCCAGTCGGTTTCGAAGCGCCTCGCCTATGAAAACTTGCAGTCGTATCTCGACCGCATTGTCGGCCGCAATCCTTATGCTCCTGCCAATGAGCCACCGAGATTCGCGATGGACAGCGAGCAGGAGGCGTTTGTCGGGCGTCCGGTGAGTCTCCAGATCGAAGCCGATGATCCGGAGGGAGGCCGCGTGCGGTATCGTCTGGTGGGCGAACTGCCGGGCGAATACAGGCTCGATGAGATTACCGGGGAACTGCGTTGGACGCCACCGGAGAAAGGCGAGTACGAAGTGACGGTTGTGGCGGAAGACGAGGGCCATCCGCCCAAGCGTCAGGAGACGAAGTTGAAGATCGTCGTCACGGATCCTCCCGCCGATGAGCCTGGTTCGACTTTCGATGTGGCGCGATTCACGTTCGTGACGGCGATCGTAGCGGTCGACGGACAACCTCAAGTCTGGCTGCACAACCGTCCCGAGGACCGGTTGTGGAAGCTGCGGGAAGGGGAGGAATGCGAGTTGGGAGGGCGGCGCGTGCGGATCGAAAAAATCGAAGGCGACTCGGTGGAGATCCGCGACGGAGAACGCGTCTATCGGCGTCGCCCCGGCGAGCCGCTCAAGCAGCCCGATTGAGTCATCGTGCCAATGCGTACTCCTCGTACATGCGCCTGCGCCGGGCCGAGCGGACTAGAAGCGCATCGCTTCGCGATTGGGGTGCCCCGCTCGGGTGCCCGTCGTGACCTATTCGTCACTCTTCGGGCTTTTGTTCTCCCCCGTGCGCCGCCTTGGTTCACTTCCTGGTTTCTCTTCTTCCCTGGGATTGCCCCGGCTTTCGTTTCATCTGGTCTGCCATACTTGCCATAAGCTTTGTTATCTGACGCTGTTCCGATTCGTCCGCTACCGGGCACCACAGCGCAAATGGCCGACTGAACAGATACAAGTAGCTCTTGCCAGCTCCCGAGTCTCGCACAACGACGAATTCATGCCCGTTGGTCCTGCGCACACCACGCACGAACTGTTCCGGTATGAAGGAGCGTTTCAAGCCCTTACTGGCGACGATTGGGAACGTTTTTCCCTCGAGCGCAACACGAATCTCGACCAGGCTTAAATCGCGATACATGAGGACCCCCGAGACGGTGCCAGTCGACGGGAGGAATAGGCCGTGTTTCTTCAACAGGCTCTCAACGCAGTCGCCTGGGAAAAAGACCGGCTTGGCAGATTCTTGTGAAGCTTCAAGGAAAGCATCGAATATCTTCGAGGGGTGATCTACCTTGACGTATTGACTTGTTCCGGCGGCTAGATCTTTTTCCGCCGCAGAGACTCCATCTGGTGGCCTATTGTCCTCATGCCAACGTACATAAGCCGCCAAGCTTGGATCGACATCGTTGCGATGCAACTCGATACAATGTCCGTTCTTGGAAAGTACGATTCTGTCCGCGTTGGCGATAGCGTTCACGATAGCTGTTCTCAACGTATCGAGGCGCAGCCCTGGTAGATTAACTGCCCGCATGATGTTTGACGGGGAGTTCTTGTCCGCGATAGGAGCGGTTACTCTGATTCGGAATCCGGACTCATACCGATCCCGATAGTCGAAAACGACGGACGCTTCACCGACTTTCAGTCGCTCAAGCGTCCACTCGTCAACGATGACTATGGTTGGAGCTCTACTGCCCGGTCCGTGAACATAAAACGACCTCCGCGCACCAAGATGTTTTGGACCGATTGCCGATTTGACAACGACTTCCAGCCACCCCTTATCAGCCCTGAATAGGCGATGCACCATCGCCGTAGCCACCGATTTTGAGTCCATCTCTTGGGCACAACACTCGGAAAGTGGGGCGATGAATGTTTCGCAACCAACAAGCATCCACAAGCCAAGGATCCGCAGGAAAAACCGCACGTCATTTCTCCTTCTCGTCTTGCCAACAATGCGTTGGGTATGACAATTCAACGCGACTCGCCAAGGACGCTCCGGTTATAACCGTTATCGCTCTAAAGAGATAACCGATTTCGGCGACGACCCGATGAGATGAGCAGGAGTCTTCTAAAGAACGAGGCGCGGGCTGTGGACTGAGGGGACGCGCACCATCGGAGCATCAGTTGCCGTCCGATGTATGACAGCGCTCGATTGTGTCGCCTCGTTAGACCGGAAAAGTCGGAACAGAACGTCTTTTCCAAGAAAGGAATGACCCACAAACTCTCCAACCGCGCCAGCGCCCTTCACACCTCACACCTCAACCCTCACACCTCCAGAAGTGGTCAGTCTTTGGAAGTCTGCTCTGTCGTAGCGTCCCCTGTAGGTTCACTCATCGGTTTGTTTTCTTCTCTGGGACGGAGTCGCGGTGCGCCTAGTCAGACATGACTTTACACCTTGGAAGTGCATCAATAATCTGATCGACGTCCTGCTTCGTCAAGGCCGTCGACGAAACATCAAGCTTTCGAAGTGTCGTCATTCGGACGAGTGATGGTACGGCAGCACTTGTAATCTGCGTTCCGGCCAAAGATAGCTCCCTGAGATTGCGGCAGCCCTGTAGCCGTTGCACCGTCTTGTCTCCAACCGACGTTCCCGTGAGATCGAGTTCTTCGAGATTTCCGTACTTGGCAAGCCAGGCCGTTCCGTCGTCATCTAGTCGCTTACATCCATCGAGCACCAAAACCAATGTGCCTTCGAGTGATTCTAGTACACTAAACTTCTGGGACGGCACTTCGGGGAGTGACAGCCGGACTATTTTCAACTGCCTAAGCGCTCCCAGTGACGCGATTTCGTGGAGAGTTGGAGAGTCTATCCACAGTGCCTTGAGCGATCGGATGTCCCGAAGACTATCCATCCAGGAACTCGTGATACCCGGTGTTTCCACTCTGACCACCAGAGCCTCGAGTGTCTTGTGTGCGGAAAGACGAGACAAACCTGCCTCGGTAACTGTCTTCGAGATGATCCGGACAACCTGAACCCCCGGAACGAATGACAGTTTGAGAAGTGACCTGTCGTCCGGAAGCGTCTCCTTGACCCTCCGGGACAATGCACCAAGATACTCAGTATTGCCCAATGTCACATCAGCGAGTTCCTGATCCGCGGACGCTTCAAAGCGAACGCCTTCGAATTTCAAGAGAAAACTAGGGCTACTAAGTGGCCGCACATCCAAATCAGAGGAGTTCCCGATCAGACATGTTTCTGGCGTCCACAAGGCAATACGATTACACGCGCGGTTCGCGGCGACATGAGAAAACGTTGGAATCGCTGTCGAGTCCAGGAGCTGGTTGGTCGCTATGTCCCAAATGACCGGAGGCCTTCCGACCGGCCGTCGTTCAGCGATGTCCGCGTAGAAAGACCGTGCCGAGACGAGCCAGCGACCGCCATTCGCAAACGCCAATCTGTCGTTCCTCACGGGAAAGCATGGGAATTCAATGATCGCGCGATGGGTTGCCGTATCATAGATACGGATCGCAGTCTCAAAGGCTATAGCAAGTAGCCCACCGTCCGGCGACACGGCAACTCCCCCGACGGCGTTGCTAATTCCTGCTGGACGTACGGCGATGCTATCACCACCCCAATCGAGAACGAACAACGATTTTGTTAGAGGTTCTGTCGCAACAAGGATATAGGCTCGATTTTGGCGCTCGGCAATTGCGAGCTGTCCTGCACCGCAGATCTGAATCCCAGACGGCCATTCCAGTGTCTTTTGCAAGGCCCAACCTCCGTCTTGAAACGTGCACCGCCATACACCGGTCGGGCCGCCGATGACGATCTCTTGGGCCGCTGGCAGAAAGAACATGAAGTAACTGGATTCATGCAAGATGACGTTGGACGTTTCTTGGCTATCCAGATCGAAGATACTCAATCGTTGGGCCATACCACTGCCACGATCACTCATTAAGCAGGCAAGGAATCTTGGCCCTTCGGAAAAGGACAGAGATTCCGCGCGAAGCGTCGTTGGGAGCGACATAGTCATTCGCTGGCTTCCCTTAAGATTCTCGATTGTGACCTGGCCATCCCGGGTAGCCACGGCACGCCACTGGCCTTCAGGATCAAGAGCGACCGCATCGATTCGTGATAGCGGTGCTACGCGCTGAAATCCATCCGATGTGCGAGGGCGAGGAGGCGATTGCCCCGAAGTCGCGGTGCTCCCAACTACGATACAAGTTGCGACACAAAGGCACGATAATTGCCGGAGGCAAAGACCGATGTGCGCTCGCTGCGGCCTCAAGACAAAACTGGACGCGCGGTTGACACCGTCGTCTGGATTCACGCTTAGGCAAACAAACATACGATGTTTCTCCAAGTCAAGGCATCGCGATCAACAACTCGTGTTGCGAGCTCGCCTGGCAATTCAACTACCGTGTAAAATCTATAGGTCGATCGTTACCACTTCTTAAACAAGGGCAATGTTCCTTAGCAACAGTGATCGGGACCATTCGTTGGTTTCTTGACCCACTTCTAGTCAATCGCATCGGGTCGCTTAAACGAAAAGATCGGAAAGCGTCCCTTTTCTCCCCATGCGGCTACCGAAAAACCTCCCTCGCATCCACAAGGATAACGCTCCACGTCAGCCGCGTCGCCATCCAAGCACAGTTGTTGCATCATCCGCTTCCGACACTTTGCGGGAGGACGCGCACGAGCCCGCCGACACCCGACGCCCATGCCTCGCGCGAGAGCCGCATTCCCGCTACGCCGCCACTCGCCGAGAACCCTCCGATTGTAACCGTTATCGCTCCAAAGAGGCAACCGATTTCGGCGACGACCCGATGGAATGAGCAGGAGTCTTCTAAAGATGGGAGAGCGGGCTGTGGACTAAGTGGAGGTGCACCGTCGGAGCATCGGTTGACGTCCGTTGTATGACAGCGCTCGATTGTGTCGCCTCGTTAGACCGGAAAAGTCGGAACAGAATGTCTTTTCCAAGAAAGGAATGACCCACAAACTCTCCAGCCGCGCCAGCGCCCTTCACACCTCACACTTCCGTAGGGCCTCCCCGTGCCGAGACGCCCCGAGGCGAAGTGGTCAGTCTTTGGAAGTCCGCTCGGTCTCCGCGCCCCGTTCTGCAGCATTCGCTGGTTTCTTTTCTTCTTTGTCACGTATCAGAGTGAAGAACACTTTCGCGGACTTTGCCGTTGTCGGAACGGTGTACGATGGGAGGTTGCCGCCATCCATCAAATCGATACCCTCGATAAGAATGTCCATCATGACAAACGACGTCTTAGTCTTGCGTCCCTTACATCGAAGCGTGAGGAGTGCCTTGATGTAAACGCCCTTGGGAAGCGGGTAGCGACTGACCTCCTTTAAGGTCATTGTATTCTCGACATCGCTAATATTATCCTTCCAAGACAAAAGGCCGGTAAGACGCACGTTAACATCTGACCGACTCGGTCCACGCAGCCCCGAAACAATCATTCTGCACGTCTTGAAGGGCGCTTCGGCACCTTCGCTAGCCTTGGCCAAGATGGTCGAGGGCACTGAGATTGGCATGTGCAAGTGTCGATAAACCACAGAGCGCTTATCGGCGCCAGCAATAGCTGCCTCGGTATTGATGCTGTGATAGTCGCGTTCTTCAAGCAGAAGCACCACGTCGTCGGATTCATTGGACAATGAAACCGCCTGCATCGCTTGATCGTGTGCCTGGTCCAAGCTAACACTTTCGCCGCCATCCGATGTTACCCCAAAGCAAACGATCCATCCGAGTCCAGAGGCTAAGGAAACCGCGCATGACGCTATGAAGCACTTTATCATCTGAGCCCTCACTTCCGACTGTCCTGGTTCTCACTGGAAATTGGAATTTCGAAACGTACGTGGTAGCAACTGACGGAAACGCGTCCTCCGAAGATGTCGTGCCCTCCGCCGCCACTCGCCGAGAACCCTCCGATTGTAACCGTTATCGCTCCAAAGAGGCAACCGATTTCGGCGACGACCCGATGAGATGCGCACGGGTCTTTTCAGGAGGCCCCAGGCTGTGGACTAAGTGGACTGAGGGGACCAAGTGGAGCAAGTGGACTGAGTGGAGGTGCACCGTCGGAGCATCGGTTGCCGTCCGATGTCGTACAGGGTTCGATGGTGTCGGCTCGTTAGGCCGGAAGAGTCGGAACAGAGTGTCTTTTCCAAGAGAGGAATCACCCGCAAACTCTTCAACCGCGCCAGCCCCCTTCACACTTCCATAGGGCTGCCCCGCGGCGAGGTGCCCCGAGGCGAAGTGGTCAGTCTTTGGAAGTCTGCTCTGTCGTAGCGTCCCCTGTAGGTTCGCTCATCGGTTTGTTTTCGTCTCTCGGACAGCGGGCAGGATCACGCAAGACCAAGTCGTCTTCCCTTGGGAACGGGGATTTCCCTGCCGTTCTCCTTGGCAACCTCAAGCCACAAATCGATCGCTTGTTGACAAGCAGCCAACGCGGAGTCCGGTGTATCTCCGTGAGCGGCACACCCAGGCAATTCGGGAACTTCAGCAACAAACACCTGATCGTCGTCGCTCCAATAGATAATGATCTCGTACTTGTGCGTCATTCTTGTTCTCCGAGCCCATATCGAGTAATCACCCTTCGGACCTGCCGAACTTGATACGGCTTCGCCTGGCGACCCGACCTCTGGAGATTGATCTGTTCTTCCACGCCTTGCATAAAAAACAAGTGATGGCTTCCCTTGATGCGTTCAGCGAACCCGATGTGTCGCAAAAGAGACCGCAAATCATCAAACGCGATATTGGCGTCGCTCGTACCCCGCAGGACTTGCGTCAATGTCTTTGAATGCCGTGCCATTACGGAATAATACAACGGCAAGTCGGAGAGGTTGATAGTGCTTCAGCTGTTCTGCGAATTGCCGTGGTCGGTGGAAGGCGGAACTTGGTCTCCTGAAGTGTCGACTAGCTTTCATTGTAAGGTATTTGCTTCCTGACATCCAGTGTTCGTCGACTTCCATCAGCACGGCACTGGCGAGTCTTAACATTGACGCCTCGCTGGGGAAAATGCAGACCACGCGGGTCCGACGTTTCAGTTCGCGGTTGAGTCGTTCCAACATGTTGCTCGTGCGCATCCGTACTCGGTGACGAGCCGGATGCACCAGGAGATTGCGCCGAGCGAAGCTCGCTGCTTTCGGTCGAACGGTTCTGCGCTACGAGACTGGCCACGAAGAGTTTCCTGAGCCCCGACGCCTGTCGTCAGTGCGATAGTTGACGTCCTTTGCGTCCGCGATCTCCGAGAGATACCCGGCTACTCGATCAGCTCTTCCTCTTCGGCGGCTCCCACGCCGCTGATCTGCCCGGCATCCTCCAGGCGCCGGACGATCTCCACAATCTGCTGCTGAACCGACTCGACATCCGAGACGCGGACCGCACCGAGGAACTCCATCTCTTCTTCGAGCATCTGGGCGGCGCGTTTGGACATGTTGCCGAGAACCTTCTGTTTGAGGTCCTCGCTGGCTCCCTTCAACGCCAGCGCCCATTGGCTCGTCTCGACGTTCTTGAGGATCGTCTGGATGTCTTTGTCCGAAAGCTTGGCGATGTCGTCGAAGACGAACATGCGACGGCGGATCTCCTCGACGAGTTCAGGATCGTCTTGAGCCAGATTCTCCAGCAGCGCCCGCTCGGTAGCTCGGTCAGCCACATTGAGGATTTCCGCGACACTCTCCACGCCCCCAGCTCGCTCGAACGCCTGTCCCATCAACAGCGCCATCCGCCGCTCCAGCGCCTCCTCGACCTGCTGGATCACCTCGGGCCGCGTC
>WFWZ01000034.1 GCA_015490875.1 Planctomycetaceae bacterium | reverse complement strand
TTCGGCGGCCAGTGGCCGCACTCCAGCTTCATGATCCCCGGCGGTGTGATGTGCGCTCCGACACTGGCCGACGTCACCCGCTCGGTTGCCATTCTCGACTACTGGAAACAGGAATGGCTCGAGAAAACATGGCTCGGCTGTTCGATCGACCGATGGATGGAAAACCAGACATGGGAGGATGTCTGGGCGTGGGCCGAAGAAAACGAAAGCCAGGCGAATTCGGACTGCGCTCTGTTCTTGCGTTTCGCCAAAGCCGCGGGACTCGATCGTTACGGCCAAGGTTGCGGCAAGTTCCTGGCCACCGGTACGTACTTCGAACCTTCGTTGTATGAAAATCCGACGATCGAAGGCCGCAATGCCGCCTTGATCAACCGCTCGGGCGTCTACGACGGCGAGACCTTCCATGATTTCGATCACCTTTGCGTGCGCGAATCAACGGCCCACTCCTTCTACGAGGGAGATACCTATCTGCATCCTTGGGAAGGTGTCACGCGCCCCATCGATCCTCAGAAGGGCCACGCGCAGGGCAAATACAGTTGGGCCAAGTCGCCTCGCTACGAAGTGCCGGGCAAAGGCCCCATGCCGCTCGAAGCCGGCCCCCTCGCTCGCCAGGTGGTCGCGGGTCGGCCGGATCCTGCCGAGCACCAAGATTATGATCCGCTCTTTCTCGACGCCATCCGTACGGTTGGCCCAAGCGTGCTCGTTCGCGTGATGGCACGTATGCACGAAGCATGCAAGTACTACAAACTGACACAAAAGTGGCTGTCGGATCTCGATCTCTCGGAAGACTTCTATACCAAGCCGATCGAACATGCCTCCGGCAGGGGATTCGGTTCGACCGAAGCGGCTCGCGGCGCCCTTTCCGATTGGATCGTCATCGAAGACGGCAAAATCGAGAACTACCAGGTGATCACGCCGACCGCCTGGAACATCGGCCCGCAAGATGCACAAGATGTCCACGGCCCGATGGAACAGTCGTTTATCGGTACCGAGATTCGGGATCCGACGGACCCGGTGGAAATGGGTCATGTCGCTCGATCCTATGATTCGTGCCTCGTTTGCACCGTCCATGCCTATGACGGCAAGACGGGACGTGAACTCTCGCGATTCCGGATCGGGGAGTTGGGATGACTGTCCAGACACTCGTGATCGGCTGCGGGAATATCCTGCGAGGCGACGACGCGGTCGGCCCGATCGTTGTCCGGCGTCTGTGGGAACAAGGATTGCCTGAAGGCGTGCGGTGTGCCGATGGCGGGACGGGAGGTATGGATGTGGCGTTCCAAATGCGAGGCGTGCCGCAGGTGATCATCGTCGACGCGTGCCAGAGCGGCGAACCGCCGGGGACACTGTTTGAACTCAATGGGAGCGACGTCGAGAGCCTTCCGCCGTGCGAAGGTATCAACTTGCACGCGTTCCGCTGGGATCACGCTCTGGCGTTCGGCCGGTGGTTGCTCAAGGAAGACTACCCTCAAAACGTCACCGTCTATCTTATCGAAGGCCAGTCTTTCGAGATCGGAGATCCTCTTTCTCCTGACGTCGACGCAGCCGCGGATCAGCTCGTGCACTACCTGTTGTCGCGTTGGAATGCCCTATCATCGGTCCACTGACGTGTCCATCGCCTTACGTCCTCAACCAGTCGGGCTCTTCGGGTTTCCCGGAGGCCACTTGATTTTGCCTCCTTCCGATGCGCCCGAGGCACCAGAAGTACTCGACCGAATACTGCGAGGTGATCTCTCGTCACCGGTGCCGGCCGAGTGGACATTCTTCGTTTGTGCCGCTCGAGGCGACACGGAACAAGCATGGGAAGAAATCCGCGATCAGACGGGAGAGCTGGCCGACTACAACCGGTTCGTGTTGCAATCGACCGGTGAGCGATATCGGCAGCTACGGCATTCCTTGCGAGGCGAACTTCGAGCGCTGTTGCAAGTCGCGGCCTACGCCTGCGGACTCGATGATTTCGTCCCGACAGCGCAAAACCTCGACGGCGAACTGCGAGCACTCGTGCTGGCCACGCAGGCCACAGCAGAGCTCGAAGAGGGCAACCCGTTCGCCGCTCGGCAACTGCTGGAGGAAGCCTGCGAGACGGCGCGCGACAGTTCACCTCTATTGGCTGCGGTCTACGCCAACCAACTGGGCGAACTCATTCTCAGCCTTCCCGGTGGATCACCTCAAGAAGCGCTCTCGCGCTTCCAGTTGGCCTGGGAGTCCGCCAGTGTTTCGTCGCTCCCCCTCTTTGCCGCTCAAGTATCAGCCAACCTCGCGTCGGCGTACCAACGAGCGGCCGATGGCCGACGCGGCATGCTATTGGAAGCAGTCAAGTGGTATCAGCGGGCCTTGCACGAAGGTGCGTCGCTCGAGAAGGCTCCGCATCTGTACGCATTCATTCAAAACCATCTGGGACTGGCCTACATGGCGATGCCGGCTGTCGAAGCCTCGGATCAACTGCGCATGGGCATTGCCGTGCAGGCGTTTGGGGAAGCTCTCAAGGTCTATGACCGAGAGACCTCACCACAATTGTGGGCCAGTACTCAGATGAACTTGGCCAATGCGTTGCAGTACTTGCCGTCCTCTCACCCGGCGGAAAACCTGGCTCGAGCCGTTGATATTTACGAAGAAGTCTTGCAAATCCGCAAACGCGCGTTGGATCCAGTCGGGTATGCTCGAGTGTTGGCCAATCAAGGGAATGCTCTGTCGCACCTGGGCGAATTTCAGCGCGCCATGAAAAACCTGGCCGAAGCTCGCACGCTTTTTCGGCAACACGAATTGTGGGATGAAGCCGAGGAAACGCATCGGTTGATCGAAGCCATTCACCGGCGCCATCACGAACTGCATCGGGAAGTCGAAGCAAGTGCCGTGGCCGAAGCAGACCCTCCGCCCGGCGATTCTTCCGTATGATCGAGGTTTGGATCCAATGGCTACCGATACTGCTCCTGACAATGTAACCGTCACGGCTGGGGAGTCGTTCGAGCAACTGGCGCAAGCCGTGGATCGGGCGCTCGAGGCCGTGGAGGAACTCGAAGAACCGGCCCGCGGACATGCGCTGGCTCTGAAAGATGCGATCGAAGCGTTCCATCGCGTCGGCCTGTCGGCCATCATCCGGACGATTCGAAAGTCGCCTGATCGGAGGCAGATCTTCGAGGCGCTCGCGGAACAGCCCGAAATATTTGCGCTCTTCACGCTGCACGGCCTGGTAAGATCGGATCTGGGGCCTCGCGTCAGCCAGGTCCTGGAACTAGTGCGTCCCTATATCCAATCACATGGAGGAGACGTGACGTTCGAGGGAATGCGAGGCCGGACCGTTCTGGTGAGACTGCACGGAGCCTGCCAGGGCTGCTCAATGTCGCCGGAGACGCTGCGAGAAACAGTCGAGCAGGTCTTGCGCGAGCGCGTGCCGGAAATCGACGGCGTCGAATCGGTTGAACCGCCTCCCAGTAGTGACGCGTTCGTGTCGGTCTCCGAACTGCAGGTCATCGAACGATCATGAGGCCGGTGGGTAAGGGACCTTGGGAGCTTCGCGGTTCGGCGAAAGCCGCTTTGCATATGGAGGGGCACAACTTATGAAACCGATCTGCCGTCTCGGTGCTCCCTCCCCCGGGCGCCTCGCCCTTCCCTCGGCTCAGATTTCGCAAACCAATCTCTACGCCCCGCGAGGCGTCTGGCTTGACGGAAGCCGCCTCCTCGTCTGTGATACCGGTCATCATCGTGTGTTGATCTGGGAGCACCTTCCTGACGAGGATGGGACTCCGGCCGATCATGTGCTAGGCCAACCCGATTTCGACAGTGAAGGACCGGCTGCCGGCGGCCGAGGACCGACGAACGGCTTGCATCTTCCAACAGGTATCCTCGTCGTCGACGGACGTCTCGTCATCGCCGATGCCTGGCACCACCGCATCTTGGTCTGGAATGAAGTTCCCCAGATGAGCAACGTGCCGCCCGATTATGCGATTGGACAGCCAGATTTGACATGCGTCGAACCCAATCATGGGAACGAGTCCCCATCGCCCCTTTCGCTCTATTGGCCGTATGGCATCGGTTGGATCGGCGGACGATTCTGCGTGGCCGACACCGGGAACCGGCGTGTTTTGATTTGGAATGGATTCCCCGATCCACAGGAACCGCCCGATGTGATTGTCGGTCAGCCCGACGCTGTGAGTCGCGCGGAGAATCGGGGAGGCTCCGTCCGAGGCGACTCGTTCCGGTGGCCTCATGATTTCGCGGGGGACGAGCGCTGCTGGTTCGTGGCCGATGCCGGCAATCACCGCGTCCTCGGTTGGCTCGGAGTGCCTCAGGAGGACCGGCCGGCCGACTTCGTACTGGGGCAGCCGGATATGGTGAGTAGCCAAGAGTTTCCATACCATGAACAGGGACCGGCCCGACTGCGGTTTCCCTACGCGATCGCCAAACAGCGTGATCACCTTGCGGTCGCCGATACGGCCAACAACCGGATCTTGTTTTGGCGTTTGCCGCTCGAGCAACCTTCGGGAGCAGCGGCCGAAGCGGTGATCGGGCAGGACGATTTCGCAGGGAACGGTGAGAATCGCTGGCGCGAAGTCGCGCCCGACTCGCTCTGTTGGCCCTACGGCATTGCGTGGCAGGACGAGTTGCTGGCCGTAGCCGACTCGGGCAACAATCGCGTGATCCTGTGGGATGTGAGCGACTTGGGAACAGGAGAGACGAGCCATGTGCTTAGCCGTGCCGGGCAGAGTTGAATCGATTTACGAGGAACAAGGGACGCGCATGGCGAAAGTCGACTTCGGTGGCGTCGTCAAAGAAGTCTGCTTGGCCTACCTTCCCGACCTCAAAGTCGGCGACTACACCATTGTCCACGTCGGATTCGCCATCAGCCGTATCGACGAAGCCTCGGCTCAAGCCACACTGCGCACGTTCGAGGAACTCGGGTTGTTGGAAGAAGAATTGGAAGAGCTTCGCGCCGCAGATCAAGTGGAACCTTCATCCTCCGACCGTCTCCAACAGACGGCTTCTGGATCGACGTGAACGGCCACGACGTGCGACTCGCGGGACGAGTCCTCCTCCGGGCGATGGGAGTGACCATCGATGAAGTACCTCACGGAATACCGAGACGGTCCGAAAGCGCGGGCTCTGGCCGAGGCGATTCGTCGTGAGACGACACGCCCGTGGGCCATCATGGAAGTCTGCGGAGGCCAGACGCACAGCATCATCCGTAACGGCATCGATCAGATTCTGCCCGAGGAGATTGAGCTGATTCATGGACCCGGGTGTCCCGTCTGTGTCACACCGCTGGAGACGATCGACAAGGCTCTGGCGATCGCCGCCCTTCCGAATGTTACCTTCTGTTCCTTCGGCGATATGTTGCGAGTGCCCGGCAGTTCCCACGACCTGTTCACCGCGAAGAGCCGAGGAGCCGATGTGCGCATCGTCTACTCGCCACTCGATGCGGTCCGCATTGCCGAACGCGAGCCCGAACGACAGGTCGTCTTTTTCGCGATCGGCTTCGAGACGACGGCTCCGGCCAATGCCATGGCTGCGAAGTTGGCCAAAGCGCGAAACCTGCCCAACTTCTCGCTCCTCGTTTCTCACGTCCTCGTGCCGCCTGCCATCGACGCCATCATGCAGTCTCCTGACAATCGAGTGCAGGCTTTTCTGGCCGCCGGCCATGTTTGCAGCGTCATGGGGTACTGGCAGTACCCGCCGCTTGCCGAGCGGCATCACGTGCCGATCGTCGTCACCGGCTTTGAACCGCTTGATTTGCTGCGAGGCATCCTCCGTGCCGTGCGGCAGTTGGAGCGAGGAGAGGCCAAGGTGGAGAACGCGTATGAACGCGTCGTGACGTTCGAAGGGAGTCGACCGGCGCAGGAGGTGATCGCCGAAGTCTTCACCACAACGGACCGCTCCTGGCGCGGAATTGGAACGATTCCCCAAAGCGGCTGGCGGCTTAGCGACGAATACGCGGCCTTCGATGCCGAACGACGCTTTCCGGTCGGCGATATTGCGACATGTGAATCGACGCTCTGTCGCAGCGGCGAAGTCCTGCAAGGCGCCATCAAACCTCACGAGTGTCCTGCCTTCGGAAAAGAATGCACGCCGCGAACGCCGCTGGGAGCAACCATGGTGTCATCCGAGGGCGCCTGTGCAGCGTATTACAACTATGGGCGTCACGAAACGGTGAAGCTGCAGGTATGACTGGCCGAAACGACAGTGAAGGGGATCGCTTCCCATCGACGGGTGTGCAATGTCCTCTGCCGCTGCGCGATTATCCGCAGATCGTCCTGGGACACGGAGGCGGAGGGCAACTCAGCGATGAACTCGTGCGCCACTTGTTTCTGCCGTCATTCGCTAACGACGCTTTGCAGGAACTAGGCGATGCCAGTGTTGTGGCACTGGGCGAGCAACGTATCGCCTTTTGCACCGATTCGTTCGTAGTTCAGCCGAGGTTCTTTCCGGGAGGGAACATCGGCGAGCTTGCCGTGAATGGGACAGTCAACGATCTGGCGATGGTCGGGGCCGAACCGAAATGGCTCAGTGCTGCGTTCATCCTCGAGGAAGGCTTCTCGATGGATGAATTGGCAAGGATCGTTGCGGCGATGGCCGACGCGACGGCACGAGCCGGCGTAGACATCGTGACGGGCGATACGAAGGTCGTGCCGCGAGGTCAGGGAGACGGCTGCTACATCAACACGAGCGGTATCGGCGTCGTGCCAAAGGGGATCGTTCTTTGCCCGAGTCGCGTGCAGGTGGGGGACGCCATTCTTCTCAGCGGCACGATCGCCGACCATGGGATGGCCATCATGAGCGTCCGTGAGGGACTGGGATTCGAGTCGGAAATCGCCAGCGATACGGCCGCCTTGCACGAACTGGTGGCCACGATGCTGGGAGTTTGTCCCGAGATTCGCGCGATGCGCGATCCGACGCGAGGCGGTGTAGCGGCGGCGTTGCACGAAGTGGCTCAAGCCGCTCAAGTCGGTATCGAAATCGACGATGCGGCCGTGCCGATTGCTCCGGCTACCGCCTCGGCCTGTGAGATCCTGGGCATCGATCCGCTGGCCGTGGCCAACGAAGGCAAGCTAATCGCCTTCGTTCCCGACGAAGCTGCGTCCGAAGTGCTCGAGGCGATGCGGGCGCATCCGCTCGGGCACAACGCCGCTCGGATCGGCAAGGTCGTCGCCGATCATCGCGGGATGGTCGTGGCCAAGACGGCCATCGGAGCGACTCGCGTCATCACCACGCAAATCGGCGAAGCGCTGCCGCGGATATGCTGATCCAACAAGTTCAGGCGCCTTCGATTTGCACCCAATGCCGGATCTCGGGGTGCTCGAAGATCATGCACTTCTGGAGTGTGAGCGTCTGACCGGCGTGCTTCGTCGTCGCACGGCGGTACATCTCGAGCGCAATGGCCACGTCAAGGAACGCCAATCCGACGGCATTGAAGTAAATGCGCTCTTGAGGCGACGTGCGCCCCGGTTTGTCCCCGAGGACGATCTCGTCGAGGTTGGCGTAGATATCGTTGTCAGACAATTCGCCTGCTTTGTACATCCGGCTCAACGTCTGGGTACGGTGCTTGACAGTCTCCCAGTCGTCGCAAACGATCTTGTCGCACTGTTTGGCGACCGCAAATTCGTCCTCCCAGCCACCGATGTGGCTGTAGAAACTTCCTGGTTTCATCCAGGCTGCTTTCAAGAGCGGCGCTTGAGCACTGGTCGCGGTCACCAGGATGTCCGCATCCTCCATCGCCTTCGCGCCATCGGTGCCCGCCGTCTCGAACTGCATCGACGGCAGAATCCGCGACATTTCTTCGACAAAGGCTTCTTCTTCGGGAGGGGTGGCAGCCGACACTTTGCACACCTCGAGGCTCGGTCGGACCGTCTTCATCGCCAAGAGGTGCATCTTGGCTTGTTCGCCCGAGCCGATAAAGCCGATGATGCGCGCGTCTTCGGGCGCCAAGTACTTGGCCGCGGTCGCCCCCACGGCGCCGACGCGCATGTTCGAGCAAAGCGTCCCTTCCATCACGGCGATCGGAAATCCATGCTCGATTTCCGAGACGATGAAGACCGCACTGAGGTTCTGCAGGCCGCTGCGCACGTTGGGAGGAAAGACCGACACCCATTTCATTCCGCAGACTTTTTCCTCTTTGAGTGTCGCGGGAAGGCAGTTGATCCGCTCCTGCGTCTCTTCGTTGAAGATCTGCACGATCTTCTCCGGAAAGATGACTTTCCCTGCGCGATAGGCTCTCAGTGCCGACTCGACGGCCTCGATCGCCATTTGGAAATCGAGGCAGCCGGTGCGCAGGAGGTCCTCTTGGGAAAGGTACGTGAACGTGATCTCATGGGGATGCGACATGGCCGGCCATCCTTCTCTTCTCGGGCAGCGTTCCGGGACACACCGGTCCTGTCGGCGCATACCGGCAGGCCGGTCGGACCGCTCCTCCACCGGTCCCCAATGAGTCCCATCATGCCAGCCGCATTCGAGACTGAAAAGGCCCCGGCACTCGAGATACCTGTGAAGCCCCGTCGCTTGTTGCCAACTCCTCGAGCCAATCTCGCGTCTACCGCTCGGGCCAGCGAATGACTTCGCGTCCCTTGATTGTCAGCAGCTTGAGGAGATCGGCACCCGAGATCGTCTTCGGAAGCGTATGGACGGCTCCGTCAGCCGCGATCACCCGGAACGATTCGGCACCCGGAGCGATCAGACCTTTTTTCGGATTCTCTTTGTCGATCACCAGGTCCTCGGGTTTCGTCCAAATCACGGCTCGATCGGGAGCTGCCTCGACCAGCATGATCGTGTTGCTCGTGCCGTCCATGATCTCTTTGATCGCGTGGCCGGTGTCCGATCCATCGAAAACGAAACCTTCGCCGATCGGCGCGACGAACCGCGTCTTGCCGACCTCTTTCACCTGGCCGCTGGCGTCGGCGAACACCTTCGGCATCTTGGCGATGAGTTTCTTGTTGTGGGGACTGTCCCACGGCTCGTCGAGTCGAAACTGCTTGTAGAGTTCTATTTCTTCAAGGTACGGGAGGAGATGAACTCGCCAGCTCAAGAGAGGCCGCCCGTTCGCATCGTAACTGGCCGCCGGCGGAAATGAGCGATACTCATGATGGAAGTTATGCATGGCGACGGCCAGTAGTTTGAGCTGATTCAGACTCGACTGTTGTCGGGAGCTGGTTACGGTGGCGAGAACGTCGCCTAGTGCAAACAATTCGTCGGATCGTCGAGCTCCCTTGAGTGTCACCTTCACATGGGTCGCTTCTCGTTGGATCTCAGCATTGGCCACAGCTTGAGCGAGGACGACACTCAGGGATGGTTTGGGAGGCCGACCCACTGAGCGAATCTTACGTGCGATTTCGCTTCGGACCGAGTACTTAATTGTCGAAAGAAACTCTTCCCATTTCTTGGCCGCGTCCTCATCGGTGGCCTTCACTTCGAGCTGCACATGAAGTCGGGGAACGACCGAAATGTGAGCATGCACCCAAAAGTAATCCTCGCACACGTCATCCCAAGCTGCCATCAAGTCGGGCGGCAACGGCAACGGAAACTCGGCCACCAACTCGCGGTACTCGCCGGTCGGCACAAACCAGATCGAAAACGGAGCATCCGAGCGCTGGTTGAGGAGTCGGACGATGTCCGATCGGTCGGCCGGCTGAACCTCCGCGAGGCGTTCGAGCATCTTCGGGTGGCCCACGACGACCGTCGAGCCGAATGCTCGCACCGATCGGAAATTGGGGTCATCGCGAAACAGTCCCGTCATGTTCTCGAGCGGCTTTTGAAGCGACTGGGCCAACGCTTCTGCTTTCTCCGAAGAGGCTATGGGAAGAACGAGGAAGCCTGGTCCATCTCGCAAGTCTACCGCATCGACAATGATATAACAGGTACGCACCTTGGCATCGCGCAGCGCTTGAATCATGGGCTGTTGCTGCCACTTCCGGTACTGTCTCACCAGAGCCTCGCCGCGCCGCCCCAAATCACGGATTTCGGCAACGACCTGATCGATGCCCGCCTTCTCAAGATCGATGCGCCCTACGAAGAGCGTCGACTGCGTGAGAAACGGCCGCAGAACTTCATCTTGAGCAGATGCAGTCTGGCTGGAAGTCATTCCCAAAACGGCAACTCCCAGCAGAACGGTCGCGAATCGCCCTAAGGATGGCATCATCTGGAAACGAGGCCGATGGTCAATCGAGCAGTACATGGATGTCTCCTGTTGGTGAGAAAAAGGATTGGTGTTGAAAGTATGCCGCTAGAGCATTGGTTTCTATGGAATGTGTGTTGACCACACACGGCAAGAGCAGTTTCGCCTTCGAACGGTTAGGGACGGGTCCATCGAATGTGCAGTGCTTGCCAGTCGCCCAGCGATGCCGAGAAAGTGTCTCTGACGTCGATTCCGATGATCACCTCGCCGGGCGATAGAAGCTCGTAATGAAACGGTGCACGCGTAATCGGATTCTCCGGAACCGGAAGCTCGGTGATGGCTTCCAGCGACTTTGGCAACGTCCCGCCGTGAGTCTTACTGTAGTGGCGCAAGGCCTCGACAACCATCAGCGCCTTGCGTTTGGCGTCGAGGACTTGAATGGAGTCTTCGATTCTCAGAAACTGAACGACGAGGACGCTGGAGGAAAAGGCACCGGGAGCCAGTCGAAAGTTTGCTAGCCACTCGCGGCCGCCATACCTTCCTCGCCAACCGACCCACCCCTCTTGTTCCAATGTTGCGAGCGTTTCCTGCAATCGGTGGGCACGTTCCCGCGGTGGAAAACCGAGCCACTTCGTGAGGGCTCGGCGATTGTGTCGAGCTACGAGTGACTGGTGGAGAAGGACGATAGCCTGTGGTGAGAGGGAATCGATGTGCTCCGAGGAATATCCCCAGTCGAGAAGGTCCCGCTTAGCCGACGCATAGAACTCGAACAGTGTCAGATATGCGGCGGTCCGGTGTCCCATCCCCGTCGTGCCATACCGTTCCAAGTCTCGGTAAGTCCGGCGCCATTCCTCGTTGGAAACACTCATAGCGTCCTCGTGGCCGCCGAGCAGCGCTCGCTCGGGAAGTCGTAGTTCGTATTCAAAGGCCTTCACCGGGTCGGCCGGCGACACGGACAGGGAAGCAAGCGTCCAATAGAGGTTCGGGGAGCCGGGAGTCGCTATCCACAGCCTCGCTTGATTCAGTAGGTAGTGGCTCATCGAGGTCGCCATCCCGGTATGCTCGAGTCGGGGATGTTGCCCGACATCTCCCGCCAAGCGCCATCCTCGCTGCATCCAACGCTCGGCAGTTCGGTAGTCGCCACGTGTGAGTGCCGAGCGGATCTCCAGCCCGACGACACCCAGACAGCGGAAAAGGTGCCCGAGCGCCCGTCGCCGCGCCATGGCGGCGTCCCACGAGAGTGCCCAGACCGACGGCGGATCGTCGGGCCAAATCGTGCGACTACGGGAGGTCGCATCTCGCAGCAGACCGGAAACGCCCCGGGTCTCTTGCAAGACTGCCACTTCTTCCACCGTACGTCTCCCAAGCAGCAGCCCATCCTGCAGGCGTGCCATTGTCGACAACATTTGACGATCGGCTCCGACTGAACGTTGAAACTCCAAAGCGGCTTCCAGATAGACCGGCACAGCATTGCCCGGGTAAGTGCGCAAGGAGGCTGGATCGAAAGAGAAGACCGAACCGGACGCGTCCACAGCCGACGGAGTGACCACAAGTTGTCGCACCGATCCCGAGGGCTGGTTGGATTCCTTTCCGCCAGTCTCGGGCTTAGGACGTTCCGGCCCTTTGGGACGAATACGGACTCCAGTCCTAGGTTTCGGGCGTTCCGGACCCTTGGGGCCGATGCGGACTCCAGTCTTGGGTTTGGGAGGTTCGAGCCCCTTGGGGCTGATGCGGACTCCAGTCTTGGGTTTGGGAGGTTCGGGCCCCTTGGGGCCGATGCGGACTTGCGCCGTCGCCACCGTGGCAACACCCAGGGCGCATACACCCAAGACTTTTACAACCACGTTCATGGCGACTCTCCTTCCGGCGGAAAAATGTGTAACAATCCGAATCACGATGTGCGATGATGAGACGCGGACACTTAAGCTGCCAGGCACAGACGACTCAATAGATTGGGAGGGCGAGGCTCCTGCCGAGCCGGGAACTGCCATAACGCTGTCACAGGAGCCGGTATAGCATACATGCAATGGATTTCCGTAATACATCTCTTTTGTGCTGGCTCAGACAGAGATTGACTGTGCTGAAACCGGTCATCTGCAACTTGTGGATCCGAGCTCGCAATGACGTTGTGGCTCCTTTGCGGCTCGGCAGGAGCCTCGCCCTCCCAACTCGCGAATTCTCGTTCCGGAATTCTGCAATCGGCCGCATTCATCGCCCTGCTGAGTTAGTCTCGCACCTTAAGAAACACAGAGGCACAGAAGACACGGAGCCTTCGGTGAGATTCTCTCTGTGTTCTCTGTGTCTCTGTGTTTCCGTTCTTTAATCTTCCTGCCCGTTCACGATTCGATGTGTTCCATCTACGACTGGCGATTCACTCGCCTAGGCTGTTACGAAAACGCGTAAACCATGACGGGGACTGCACGGAACTGGAGCCACCCGTGGGCATGCCGGTAGGAGCCCATACCGGATCGACTCCCTCCGGTAATTCCTCTTCGATGGAATCCAACAGGGGGAGGTCGGTTCCGTCGAGCAACCATGAGCGAAGGTCTGTGTCCAGAGGGTACGCGGCGCGTCCGAGCCATGCGAGGGACCGTGTTTGCCGGTCGAGGAAAGCGTCGTTGGAGCCGCCGTCTCGGTCCGTCAGAGTCGAGGGCCGTTCACGCAGCGTGTGCTCACTCCGTTTCTCCGCGGTATGCTGCGAATGGGTGGCCGGGGCAATTGTCTTCTTGCTTGCCAGCATATCTCGCGATTGTGGCGCGTCTGTGTTACTCCTTGCAAGCAGCACTGCAACGAGCGTAACAGCCAGCACGCCGGTTGTTACTTGCCAGGGAAAGGCGGTCGTCCGATGACCGGTCGCTTCGGCCCGGCCTCGAGCCCTGCCAGCGGCAAAGAGTGTCTCGTCGCGAGACAGCGATCGCGCCGGTTGGAGGGACGCAAGCAGTTTTTCTACGTCGGTTCGGAGTTCGTCGGGTTCGTGGAGCATGGCGATTCCAACATGTCTCGGAGTTCACGCAGGGCGGATTGGTACTTGCGGTAGACAGTTGTCCGAGGGGACCCGGTGATGTCGGCGATCTCGTCGTAGGTTCGTCCACCCCATATCCGCAGCACGACGACCTCGCGCTGGTCCTGGGGGAGCCGCTGTAACGCAACGATCACCTCGTTGATGTCGACATCGGGCGAAGCTGGTTGGGCGAACCACCGGCTGGTTTCGTGCCCGACCGCTTGTTCGCGCCGCCGCCTCGCCGCTGCGCTGCGCGCTTGGCTGACCGCCAGGTTCCTTGCCACGCGATAGAGCCACGCGACCGGGTCGCGTGGCACCGTCTTCTGTTCGGCCAGCCGAACATAGGCGGCCTGAACGATGTCCGCGGCCTCAGGCGTCCACTGGCGGACGTATAGCTCCAACGCGGCAGCATGCCGGTCGAACAGCCGAGATAGTTGCTCGGGATCGATCATCCATCTCTCCGGGCACTCGGATACGGCTTGCGTGGCCGTTTGGAGCTGACACAATGTAGACGCACTGGCTCGCCAAGTTTTCCAATGATTCTTGGAGAATCTTTGGGAATTCATCAGATTCGGCCGGAGGTGCGCACGTGCGTTCCGCCAAGGTGGCTCTCCGTCCCCGCCGCTATTGTCGCCTGGACGCCGGGCCATCGCAACAAGTTGGCTTGCGCGGAAAAGACGTGAGGGCCTTCGGTATCTGCAGAACGCGTGGGGGCCGTTGAGGGAAACTGGATGAGCATGGAGGATCGTTCGTCGTGATCGTGATCGATGGTTCGCAGGGGGAAGGGGGC
>WFWZ01000033.1 GCA_015490875.1 Planctomycetaceae bacterium | reverse complement strand
CCGCGCGAACGTCGCGAATTGCTGAAGGTGCTTGAGTCGACACCTGAAGACGATCGGCGGCAGGCACTAGAGGATCTGGTCTGGAGCGTTCTGACGAGTCGCGAATTTCTTTTTCAGAATTGATGTTTCGCAAGAGGAACGCTGGTGGGAACGGCTGGCGATGTCGTGGATCGTGGTATGAGCGAGGTGGGTTTGGAGGTAGTCTCGTGACGCAACGACTGAGGGGTTGGCTCATAGCGGGAACCGTCGTGCTGATGGCGTGGGGAGGGGTAGCACGAGCCCAGCAGAAGAAGAACAGTGCCGACTTTGAGCGTCAGGTGCAACCGGTGCTGCGCAAATACTGCGTCGGTTGCCATGGTCCCGAGGAAGCCAACGGCGAATTGAGACTCGACTCGTGGGAGGCTCTCATGGCCGGGGGTGAAGACGGCAAGGTGGTCGTCGCTGGTCGTCCCGACGAGAGTCTGTTGCTGACGGTGCTCGAGCCCGACGCCGAGAACCACATGCCTCCCGAAGACGAGCCCCAGCCGTCGGCCGCCGATGTCGCCCTGCTGCGCCGATGGGTCGCCTCAGGGGCGCGGCGAGGAAGACCGGTCGCGATGAAGGACCTGGATGTGCCGAAAGCGAGTCCCGCTCCGGTTGCCGCTCCCATCGTGAGCATCGCCGTCCGTTCCGATGGCAGTCGCGTCGTTCAGGGACGAGTAGGAGAGATCGTGGAACTCGCCCTATCGAATGCGAAGCCAGTGCACCGGTGGCACACGGAGTTGCCGCACAAGATTCAAGCGGTGGCGTTTGCGGGAGGTGATCGTTGGCTCGTGGCGGCCGGAGGCATTCCCGGTTTGGCAGGACGAGTCTGGATTTGGGACCGAGACACACGGAAATCTATCGCGAAGCTCGCGCTGCACGAGGATGCCATCGATGCGCTTGCCGTGGATGCCTCCGGCCGAATTGCCGCCACCGGGGGACACGATCGTGTCATTCGCATTTGGGAACTGCCGACCGGTCGTGTGGTGAAGGAACTGTCGGGGCACAATGGCGGTGTGTTCGCTCTGGCGTTCCATCCCGACGGCAAGCACCTGGCGAGTGCCTCGGCCGATGAAACCGTCAAGGTTTGGGACGTGGTGAAGGGCGAGCGGATCGATACGCTGGGGCAGCCTCAAGGCGAGCAGTATGCGGTTGCGTATAGCCCGGACGGGCGATGGTTGGCGGCGGGTGGCGCGGACAACCGACTACGGATTTGGCGCGTGCCGGAGTCAGGGAAGGAGCTGCATGAACTCGTCGTGACGCGGTATGGTCACGAGCGTCCCATCGTGCAACTCGGGTTTTCACCCGACGGAACCCTGCTGTTCACTTCGGGCGAGGACCGCACGATCAAGGTGTGGGAAACGAAGAACGTTCAGGAGGTAGCCGTCCTGGCCGATCAGTCGGACGTGGCTTCAGCCGTCGCGTGGCTTTCCAACCGTTCCCTAGCGATCGGGCGACTGGACGGATCGTTCGAGGACACTGACATTCGCGTATCCGCACCAAGACAGACAGAAGGGCCAAAGTCGCCCAAGCACATTGCGAAAACCACCAAGAAGGAACCGGGCGATGTCTCGTCGATCGACGAACGGGAACCGAATGATGCAATGGAGAGCGCGACCGAGATGGCACTTCCGGCGGTCGTGAAGGGGCGACTTCATGGAGAGGAAGGGCGACCCGACGTCGACTGGTATCGGTTCCGTGCATCTCGAGGCGAGACGTGGGTTTTCGAAACCATTGCGGCGCGCGAAGGTTCCCCCGCGGACACGTTCTTGGCAGTATTCGATGCAAAGGGCCACCCGGTGCCTCGCGTGCGTTTGCAGGCGATCCGCGATTCACACATCACGTTTCGAGGGATCGACTCACGCTCGATCGACGTTCGGCTTCAGCACTGGGAAGAGATGGACCTCAATCAATATGTCTACCTCAACGGCGAGGTCGTCCGGTTGTTTCTCTATCCTCGAGGCCCCGATTCGGGATTTCAGCTCGATCATCACAACAATCGCAGGATCACGTTCTTCGAGACGACGGCGACGGCGCACGCGTTGCATGAGCCGTGTTATGTGGTGGAACCGGTGCCCGAGGGAGTGTCGCCGGTTCCCAACGGGTTGCCCGTTTTTCAGCTCTATTATGAGAACGACGATGATCGGGAGGGACGTTGGAAAGGGGACTCGTATCTGACGTTTCGAGTTCCCAAGGACGGAACGTACTATGTTCGGGTTACGGACGTGCGAGGCTTGAGTGGCGAGTCTTTTCGGTATCGTCTGGCGGCTCGACGTCCGGAGCCTTCCTTCCGCCCGTCGATCACCATGTCGAAGAAAACGGTCAACGCCGGAAGTGGTAAGGAGTTCGAAGTCGCGGTCGACCGGATGGATGGTTTTGACGGACCGGTTCAGTTCGAAATCAGCGGTTTTCCGAAAGACTGGTATGTGACGACGCCGCTGGTGATCGAACGCGAGCGATTTGTGGCTCGCGGGTGCGTGATGGCGCTGCCGGAAGCCAAGCCATTGACGGAAGAAGAACGAAAGCGGATTCGCGTGGTGGCTCAAGCCGACATCAACGGGCGTACTGTGACGCAGGATGTCTCCGGGTTGCGGGATCTCAAACTAGGGCCGGCGCCCAAGCTCCGAGTGGCGCTCGGGCCGGTCGACGGTGAGGTGCCGCGGAGTTTGGCGGGGCGAGACCATTTTCCCGAGCCGGCGGAGTTGGTGATTCATCCTGGAGAGACGATTCGTGCAAGGCTTCGGGTGGAGCGAGCAGGGTATCACGGCCGTGTGCAGTTCGAATCGTTGAAACTCAATCTGCCACACGGAGTCTACATCGACAACATCGGTCTCAACGGGGTGTTGATTCCGGAGGGAGAGGACGAGAGGATCGTCTTCATTACGGCGGCGCCGTGGGTATCGCCGTCGCGTAGACTGGTTTTTCTCCGAGCACAGCAAGAAGGGACGCAAACTTCGTTTCCGATCTGGCTGCGGGTTGAGTAGCCAAATTCAGTACGACTTGAGGAACATCGGTCGGGTCCCGCATGCTATCCACGCTGAGCCACGATGTTCTACTCGGCGTGCCGACGTTTCAATGGGACGAACACGATATGCCTCTTGTTGGGAGGTACGCCGTACAACGTCGGAACGTTGCGAGGAGCATTCTTGATAAGCGCGGCGTTCGGATTAGTACGGATGTCCTCGGGCAGCCCGTCGATGCCGTCGCGGCAGTAGTGAATGGGCGTGCCGTCACGCGGGTTTGCGGGGACAGACGGCAAGTAGTCGGGAACAAGCTCGTCCAGTGATTGTGGGAAATGACCTTTCTCGAGCTGAAACGCGTAGAGCATCATCGTCAGCCGCGTCAAGCGCTCTTCCCAAAGCACGTCAGCGTATTCCCCGCTCACCCTTGGGACGTCGAACGAAGCTTCTGCCAAGACGGCGGTACATGCCCCCTTAAACGCCATATCTTCTTCGCGAAACCCCGGCACCTGGTTTCGTGCGACAGCTTGCGCATCTCGCAACGACCTGCCAGCGCGAAGTTGCTCCAGTGCCGCATGTTCAAACGCAACCACCAATCGGATGAATCGTCGGGCTCGCCATCGTTCGCCAGGAATCCACCGCATCAGCGGCGCCGTTTTGGGCTGCCACTGAAAGGGTGGATCGAAATCTCCTGTTGAGAAGAACGTCCTCCAGCGGTCATCGCTTATCCGGAGGGTCTCTTCCGCCAGCAGGAACAGCTCCTCATTCGCAGAGGCCACCTGTTGTGCTGCGAGACGAAGCAAATCGGGCGTCTGCTGAGGCGCAGCAGCCCATGTCCGTAGTCGCTGCAGAACGGGTGTTCGCCGATCCAACAAGCCGAGAGGCCACGGGCTCGGTAACCGCATTCCAAGGAGATACCGGTTCAAGGCCGGTTCGAGTTGTCCTTGCGACTCCAATTCGCGAGCCGACAGGAGGACCAACGTCTGCAACCATCTTAAACGGGCGGTTTGATGGAGTGCGACTTGCACACGCGGATCGACTTGGCCGTTGAGGACCGTTAGCTGTTTCAGGACATGCGCGTTGGCTTCCAGCCATTCTCGCTCCTTGGGAAGCAATGGTCGATCTGCTGCCTCGTAAAACAGATCGTCGGGAGCAGACGGGTCCAGTAAGACTTTATCGGGAACCGGCATCACCGAAGAAGCTGCTTGGACAATCACGTCGTACTGTTTTTGTTGTTGCTTCGTCAGCCCACGCGGAAGTTCACGCAGCGCCGGCGGGTACTCCACTGCTGGGATCTCGACGACGCGGTAAACGAGAACGCTGCCGATTACGGCGATGCTCCAAACGGAGCCGAAAGCGATCAGCTTGCTGCGACTGCGCCACGAGACTTCTTCACGCATCCAGTCATTGCAGTGAATCCGACTGGCGATCAGGAAGGCGATGGGGATCGGGACGATTCCCAGCAATATGGGAAGTCTCAGGAGTGTGATTAACGCCATCCACGCACTCACCGGCACAAGGAGCGCCAGGGTAGCGAGGCAACTGAGTACCGGACTCGAGATGACCATGGAACAAAACTGGCCGATCGCATAGCCGACGACCACGATCCCGACAAGGAGGACCGCGAAAGAGAAGTCGCCTTGCGACGACCTCGCTAGCACCGCGATACTCGCCACGATTCCGCTGAGAACCACCGTCAAGAAGGCTCCCACGATCTGACGGTGAAACCACAGTTCCCACGGTCCCACCCCGCGTTCCACCAGGAATCGTCGCTGATGTCGGCGCTGGTCGGTCAGAAAGACGGTGGAGCCGACGAGTGCCGCGATGAGGGCGATGGATCCGGCGACTAACTGTGGTGACCACACGTTCCAGTCCTGAACGTAACCGACGATGATCAAACCGAAGAAGTAGGCTAGCGCAAGTACGGAATAGACGCCGCGCATGTCGCCCCACTGCTGCCATACAAGGCGCCATGCGATGCTACTTTGGCGTCCGGAAAAGAGCGACCGCCACGACCCGAGAGACGCGAGTCCTTGGGATGCCGAGCGGGCCGTCGATCGTTCCACCATCCAGCGTGCCCCCAGGTACGTATCCACGGCCAGCACAACCGCGACAATGACCAAACGCCACGAGAGGCCGCTGGCCAGGGCGTCCATGTCCCAAGCTACCTTCGCAGACAGGATGAACGACCCATTCAGGCATAGCGAAGCCGTTGCGGTAGCCATCACCACCGAGCGCAACGTGTGAGCTGACAGGAGCGAGTAGAAGATGCCCCAGCCAAGCATTTCGAGACAAAACAGGATACTGGCGAGCACCAGTGAGGCTCGATCCGACGCGGGTGGAAATATCGACCCGGAAGAGACGGCGATGGCCGCCGCCAGCACGGCGTAAAGAGCAGCCGTACCCAAAACCGCTGACACACACTTGGCTGTGAAGACGGTCAGGGATGAAACGGGCAACGCGGCTTGGAAGGGAAAAGTGCCGGATTCTTTCTCGCCAGCAAACATCACTGCGGCGCAACCGACAGCGTAGAAGCCGGGAGCCATAAAGATGAAGGCCGAAAGCCACCACGCGTAAGGATGCTCACTCTTGTCCAACGCGCCGATGAGCAGAACCGAGACTGAGGTCAGCGCGGCCATGGCGAGCCAAAAAGATCGCTGCGCCCGCTGCTCTTTCCACAACAGTCGACTCAACACGGCAACGTTCATCGTACGGCCGCCTCTTGAAGATCGGGATTCGATGCGGAGGCCATTCGACCCGTCATGATGGCCACGAAAACTTCTTCCAAACTGGGGCTCCGGATGTCCAGAGTTTGGACGGCAGGGTGTTCCCGGAGGCTCCATAGTTTGTCAGGCTCCGGAGATCGGACGAGTGCCCGCCATTGGCGCAAAGCACGTTCCTCATGCAGCACTTTCCCGTCCACTGGGAGATCTCCTTCTTCTGCCTCGAGAGAGACCGACAAGAATCGCACTTCGTTTTTCAGGGTGTCGAGCCGTTCGATGAGCCGGATGCGGCCGTCGCGCAGGATGGCCACGAATTCGGCGATCCGTTCGACTTCTCCAATTTGGTGGCTCGAGAGAAGCACGGATTTGTTTTCCGCGGCACGCTCAACCATGCCGGTCAGGAAATCCCGGCGCACAATCGGGTCCAGGCCGGACGTCGGTTCATCCAGGACCAAGAGTTCGGGGTCGTGGGCGAGTGCCAAGGCGAGTGCCAAGCGAGCTCGCCCGCCTTTCGATAGGCTTCGAATTCGTTGCTGGGAATCGAGCGAGAATTGGGCGATCAATTTGCCGAATCGCTCCTGATAGCCGGGCGGATAGAAACCCGACGCGAACCAACCGACTTGCCAGACGCGCATCCAGTCGTACATCACCGGCTGCTCGGGTACGTATCCGACGCGACGCCTTATGGCGACGCCGTGTTGGAGGCTGTCGAGGCCGAAGACCTCGCTCGTGCCCGCATCGGGTGTGGTCAAACCAAGCAAGATTTTGATGGCGGTCGTCTTGCCCGCGCCGTTTTCTCCCAGGAGCCCAACGATCGAGCCTTCGGGGATGTCGAGGCTCAGGCCGTCGAGTACGACGCGCCGTCCGTACGACTTGGTAACATTCTCGAATCTGGCAACTCGTTTCACTTCTTGGCCTCCGCGTTGTAGACTCGCGCCATTTCCGTCTCGATCCACGACGAAAGTTCGCTCTTTTCCAGGCCGCTGCGTCGGGCCTCATTGAGGAACTGTTGGAGCCGCTGGCGAATGAGGGCGGCTCGCTTTTTGCGACAGCGCGCGGCGGCCCCTTGGGCCACGGCGAGTCCAGTGCCGCGGACCGGTCGCAGCACCTGTTCGTCCTGGAGTTGCCGGTAGGCGCGCGCGACGGTGTTCGGATTGACGGTCAGTTGTCGGGAGAGCTCGCGGACCGACGGCACGAGTTCCCCGGGCCGCAGCAGCCCATCGGCCACGGCAAACGTGACTTGGCGGACGATCTGATCGTAAATCGGCACGCCGTCGGAAGGGTCGATTCTCATCCACATCCCCTGCACCTCCGTACTACGACACTAGTACAGTAACCGATGGCCGCGAGTCTGTCAAGCCTCTGGCGGCGCCAGTGCCCATTTTGTCGAAATACGTGGCGGACACACCTCTTTAGCCGCGAAGCGGCGACAGAGAATAGCTGTGGACCTCCTCAGCCGCGAACCGGCGACAGAGAATAGCTGTGGACCTCTTTAGCCGCGAAGCGGCGACATAGAATAGCTGTGGGCGTCAGCCCACAGAAGAAATGAAATCCAGAGTTCCCCAGCCGCGAAGCGGCGACAGAGAATAGCTGTGGGCGTCAGCCCACAGAAGAAGGGCGTCAGCCCACAGAAAAAAAACCAAACCCGGAAACCCCGAACCATGAAAACAGTGATCTTCGTGGCGTCCCTGTTGCTCCTCGGCATCGTTCAGCAGCCCAATGATGCCAGCGCTTCGGCTCGCCAGAGTGTCCTCGTGACCAGCGGCAGCATCGAGCTTGGGTGTGACTTCAAGGATGGCATCCTGACAATCCGCCTGACGAATCTCTCGGAAAAGCCCATCGTTGTGGACAGGCGACTCGTTCTGGGCCTCGACGTGTCGCTCGAGGACGACTCGGGAAAGATGATCGAGCCGAACGAGTCCCAGGTGGTCGCGGATGCGATGGACCGTACCACTGCCAAGCGTCGTTTTGTGTCGCTGGAGCCTGGGCAGTCGGTTGTGCGGAAGATCGACTTGAAGAAGCCGTACCGCGTGTTCGTGGCGGCGCGGTCCGTTCCTTCCCATCGAGTCGTGGCCTATGAGGCAAAATGGGAAGTCCCCAGTGTCGACCGTGTGCGCCGGATCGTGGTGACGTACGGGGGTTCATCCATCTTTGGGGACGGCTTTGAGGCGTATGTCGGCGAGAGTCCATCCAAAGTAGCGCTTTGCCTGGAACGAGCAAAAGCCATCTTGCGCGTCGATTCCGCGCATCTGGAAGAGAAGAAGTAATCGCGACGTCAAAGCTCTGGCAGCCCTAGAGCAGCTACGAAGGCTCACGATGAGGATGAGCAGAGAATAGGTGTTGCGCTCTTTTCGCGCACCCGTCAGACTCTCTTTCCCATCGATAGCCTTCTCGAGTGTAAAGGTCCGTTCTAAGAGTATCGGATGGAATTCGCTGTACGTGTCAGAATTCTCATATTTCTGCGTCATCTGGACGAAGACGATCCTGCTCAGCCGCAAGAAGGGCAACAACATACGATATCCGCTTCAGCACGCGGGAGAATCTTGACGACGTACTTCATCGCGAGTGAGGAAACCTCAGTCGCTCCCGCATTTCCTCAAACGCTTGTTCCGCCGGTTTGCCTTCGCCTGCTTCCATCTGTGCCAGACCTTCGGCAATCGCATTCCGGTCATTCTGGCGGCGCAGAGCCACGAGTACCTTCCTATAGGCATCACTATCGACGATCACATAGACGCGATTCGTGGCCGGATCGATGACCTCCAAGCCATCAGGGCCGTTCGCGTGCAGTGCATTGGCGAGTTCTTCGGGAAGTTTCAGCATCTTGCTCTCAGTCTACCCCAGAACGCCAATTGTGGGAACAGCTTTCCCAGGGCTCGATTGTGTCGTCCTGTTGCGCCGGACGAGTGGCGCCTTCCCATATGGCGAAACACCTCTACGCCACGTTCTCCTCGTCTTCCCACTCGTCCTCGTCCCAGGCTTCCTCTTCATCGGCGGCTTCTTCTTCCTCCGACTCGTCCCAAACTTCGTCCGATTCCTCGTCCGCCGGATCGTCCTCGTCCCAGTCCTCTTCGTCCCACTCCTCGTCCTCTTCGGCTTCTTCCTCCCACGCCTCCGCGTCGCCGTCCGCCTCGTCCTCCCCGTCCCAGGCTTCTTCCTCGTCCCACTCCTCTTCGGTGTCGTCCGCTTCGGCGACTTCGCTGTCCTGGCCGTCGTCCTCCTCCCACGGAGGCTCATCATCGGCGGAGATCATCGAAGCAGCCCCGCCGCTCGCCGAAAGCGCAAGGATCGGCGGCTTGGGCGGACTCGCCGTCACCGCCTCGGCCTCTGCCTCTGAGTCGCCGGCCTGCATGCGTTCCCAGTCCGCCAAGGAGATGAGGACTTCTCGAGCCTGCGAACCGGCGTATTCGCCGACGATCCCGTCTTCGGCCATGTAGTCGATCAAGCGTGCCGCACGGCCGTACCCGATCCCCAGACATCGCTGCAAGAGGGACACGCTGCCCCGTCCTTCGCGCACCACGACCTCGACCGCCTGTTCGTAGAGTTCGTCGCGCTTGCGGAGTTTTTCCGGCGCGCCACTCGGCTCGTCCTCCACTTTCAGACTCACGAGTTCGTCGACGAAGTTCTGTTCACCGGTGCTGGCGGCATCGACGACGCGATTGATCTCGTCATCCGTGACATAGGTGCCCTGACCGCGGATGAGGGTACTGGTTCCGGGCCAGAGGAAGAGCATGTCCCCATTCCCCAGCAGCTTGTCGGCGCCCATTTCGTCGAGCACCACGCGACTGTCGGTGCGGCTGGCCACCTGGAACGAGATGCGCGCGGGGAGATTCGACTTGATCAGTCCGGTGATGACATCCACGGTCGGCTTTTGCGTCGCCAGGATGAGGTGGATGCCGACGGCTCGACTCTTCTGAGCCAGCCGAATGATGTGCTGCTCTACCTCTTTCCCTGCCGTCATCATCAAGTCGGCCATCTCATCGGCGACGATCACGATGTAGGGGAGGTGCGAGGGGATCGCCTTTTCCTCCATTTCATTGGCGGGCTGGAGGCGTTCGATCAATTGTTCCCGGCTGAGCTTGTTGTAGCCACCGATGTTGCGGGCGCCGACCTTGGCCAACAGAGCGTACCGTTCTTCCATCTTCTCAACCGCCCATGCGAGAATCGCTTCGGCTTTGCGCATGTCGGTCACGACCGGGTGCATCAAGTGAGGCAGCCTCCCGTAGCCGCTCAGTTCCACCATCTTCGGGTCGATCAGAAGCATGCGCACTTCGTCGGGGCGGCGCGTCATGAGCATCGAGGTGATGATGGCGTTCAGACAGACGCTCTTGCCCGTACCGGTCCGGCCGGCGATCAGGAGGTGAGGCATCGTGGCCAGGTCAACTACCAGCGGGCTTCCCGAAACGTCTTTGCCCAGGAACAACGGAATGTTCATCTTTTCGATCTTGGACGTCGATTCCTCCATGATCTCGCGCAGCCGCACGATCTGGCGAGTCTCATTGGGGACCTCGATGCCGACCGTATTCTTGCCCGGGATGGGAGCGACAATGCGGACACTGGGAACGCGCAGGGCGATCGCCAGGTCATCGGCCAATCCGGTGATCTTGGAGAGCCGCAAACCGGCTTCCAGTTCGACCTCGTACTGCGCGATGACCGGCCCCGTCTCGATCTCGACAACGCGCACGTGGAACCCGAAATTGGCGAAGGTCTGTTCCAGCACCTTCGCCTTGCGGCGCACTTCCTTGGCCTGTTCCTCAAAGCAGAAATCGTCGGCGTACTCAAGCAACTCGATGCTGGGGAGAACGTACTTGGCGTCCGGAGTGGTCAAGGAAGCCTGGTCGAGCTGCGACATGACGGCATCGACGTCGAGTTCTTCCTGTTGCCGTCGGCGACGGGCTCGACGCTTCACTTTTACCGGCACGGCCGGACGTTCCACTTCAGCCGATTCGGCATCTTCTTCACCCTCTTCGTCCAGCGAAACTTCCGTCTCCTCCCACTCGCCGTCCTCTTCGAACGCATCATCATCGTCTTCTTCGTCATCCAACTCGACGCGCTCCCCTCCAATCCGAATGGCTGGACCGCTTCGAGCAGGATCCGCGGTTGTGGCCGCCTCATCGGCATCGGTGCTTCGCAAGCGTTCGGTCGAGCGGCGGAGGAGAGCCAGCAACGGAGCGAGGGCAGCAGCAACGGGCTGGTAGACCGTTTCGTCCACGGCCAGAAGCAGCCCCGCGGCAAAGATGCTCAGAGCAACAATCACCGCGCCGAGCCAGGCGAAGTGGAGTCGCAATGCAGTCGAGATCAACGCGCCCAGATATCCGCCTGCGCCGATGACCGGCCCGGGAGACCAGGCCGGGGCGACCAGTG
>WFWZ01000032.1 GCA_015490875.1 Planctomycetaceae bacterium | reverse complement strand
GGCCTGAAGCCACCGGTCCACGTGGGACGTAGCGGTCTCGACTCCCGGCGAGAGGGAAAACGTGTATTTCCTGACACCGGCGGCAGACTTGCCAGGGAGGTGCTTTGCGAGTACCCTTCTGGACATAATCCGGGACGGGGGAGGAATCGGGGCCAAGGCTGGAGGGGCCGGAAGGTCGTACCTGAGAACAGGTATCTGGCCGTCTTGCAGGTCACGAACGGCTGGGAGGAATGGCCATCCCGTCGCGGTCTGGGCTGCAAGTACCGGAGCACGTGGAGCTTGTAGCAAGTCTGAGGGCGTAGCTCAGTCGGTAGAGCAACGGACTTTTAATCCGTAGGTCCTGGGTTCGAGTCCCAGCGCTCTCATTGGAATCCGTTCCAGATCGAGTCATCCGGCAGCTCGGCCCCGCCATCGGCGACGGACGGGCGTTTTTTTCCTGTGGCGGGGCAGGGGAGGAATCGATGAGCGACCAGGACGCTGCCTACCGAGGCCAGCAGGAGTTACTGGGCCACCCGGTCGGACTCTATACGCTCTTCTTCGCCGAGATGTGGGAACGCTTCTCGTTCTACGGGATGCGTGCCCTGTTGACGCTCTACATGATCAAAGGCTTCCTGGGTTTCGGCGATAGTCGAGCCTACGAGGTCTATGGCGCGTATACGGCGATGGTCTACATGACGCCGTTCATCGGCGGGCTACTGGCCGACCGGATCCTCGGGCGGCGGCTGGCGGTTGTGATCGGAGGCGTCCTCATGGCGGCCGGTCACCTGTTGATGACGGTCGAGTCGGAGTGGCCCTTCTTCTTCGCCCTGGCTCTGCTCATCTGCGGAAACGGCATGTTCAAGCCGAACGTCTCGACGATCGTCGGCTCCCTTTACCGCCCCGGAAGTGCCAAGCGGGACGACGGATTCAACATCTTTTACATGGGGATCAATCTGGGCGCGGCCATCGCACCGCTCTTGTGCGGCTACGTCGGGGAGAACTACGGATGGCACTACGGTTTCGGCTTGGCGACGATCGGCATGATGGTCGGTCTGGCCGTCTTCGTCATGCCGACTCGCCTGACCCAGGTGCTCATCGGCTCCGCCGCCGCTGCCTCGGCGGTGGGCATGATCTTCTTCCGTCCCGACAACCCTTGGGCGATCGCCATCAATATCTTTCTCGCGGCTGCTCTGGCGATCTCGGCGACGATCTCCGTGTTGGCTCTCCGCAAAGGCGGACTGCCCGACTGGGCCGGGGCTCGACCGGAAGAAGCACCTCGGCAATATGATTGGGTCGTTTATCTCGGCATTGCCTTAGCTATCCCTCTCTTCGCCGGACTCGTTTGCGGATTCTCTCCGTTCCTCAATCCGGAGGATAAGGGAGACGATCCCAAGAAGCAGATGCAAGAAGCAGTAGCTTTCCTCGAAAAGTTCGGTGTCGAGTCCAGACTGATCGAGAAGGTCAAGAAGCGAAAACTGAAGCCGACCAAACCTCGCGGTGCGTCCTTCCAAGTCATTTCAGAAGAGACCGTTTTTGCAATCAAGAACGGTTTTCCCAAAGAGATCTTCGATCGACTGAAGGAGCCCAAGATCGGCAAGGAAGTGCTTGAGATTATCAAGAGCGGCAAACAGCGCCGGAAGAAGAACCGTGAGAAGGTAATAGCCGCACTGCGCGAAGCAGGGGTATCCGAGCAGGACATCAAACAGATCATGGCCGGTGGTGGCGCCGCGCGTCAGATCGCCGGCGTCTTTGTCAAGGAGATGAGCAAGCCGGCAGGACTGGTACTGACCGTCCTGGGGTTGCTCGCTTTTGGCTACCTCATCTTCGCCACTTTGGAACTCGAGACGAAACCGCGGCAGCGCATGACGGCCGCTTTGATCTTGATCTTCTTCCAGATGCTCTTTTTCTCCTTTTTCGAGCAGGCAGGGAGCAGTGTTACGAACTTTACGGACCGGAATATCGATCGTGTAACGGAACGTTCGAAAGTCACCTCCGAAATGGTTGGCAAGACGATTCGCATTCAGCCGACCCAGGAGCAGCTCGGTTATGAACGCAAGGGTGAAATATTCACGATGGGGGACCTCAGCGAACTCCGAAAGCTCCTCAAGGACTACGACCGGAAATTCACGATCGAGTGGCCGATCAGCGAGTCGAACGTAGGGATGGGGATCGCCGAGGTGCGCGACGAGTTAGCGGCCAGTTCGTTCCAAGCGGTCAATCCCACGTATATCCTTATTCTGGCACTCGTATTCAACATGATCTGGGCTCGGTTGCGAAACATCGGTTGGGAACCGAGCGCGGGCGTCAAGTTCGCCTTGGGCCTGGTGCAATTGGGACTCGGCTTCGGTGCCTTTTGGTTGGGGGCTCAGACGTCCAACGAGCGAGGAATGGTGCACGTCGGTTGGCTGTTGCTGGGATATTTGTTGCACACTTCGGGCGAACTCTGCCTCAGCCCCGTCGGGCTTTCCGTCATGACGAAACTGGCTCCAAAGGCACTCGTCAGTACGCTCATGGGAAGCTGGTTCCTGGCGACCGCGTTCAGCCAGTATCTTGCGGCCATCATTTCACAGTTCACCGGTGTCGGCGAAGGGGCGGGAGGCGACTTGCCGGCTCCCAAAGACACCGTCCACATCTATGGCGATGTCTTCGGGCAGGTCGCCATCGTGGCGGTCATCTGCGGCCTGGTCTGCTTCGCTATTTCGCCGATTCTGAAGCGCTGGATGCACCTGGACGAGTTGGGCGGCGAGTGATGGCGTCGGAGCTGTACGAGCCGATTCCGCGCGGGCCGGTGCGCGGGTCGATTCGCCCACCCGGGTCCAAGAGCATCACCAATCGAGCGCTCGTCTGCGCCGCGCTGGCCGGTGGAACCAGCCGCCTGATCGGCTGCCTCGACAGCGAAGACACGCGCGTCATGCGCCAGTGTCTGGAAGAATTGGGAATCCCCGTGAAAGCGGCGGATGAGAGCACCTGGAAAGTGCGGGGCTGCGGAGGGATCATTCCGGCGCATCAGGCCGAACTCTACGTGGCCAACAGTGGTACGACGATCCGATTCCTGACAGCGCTGGTCGCCACGGCTCGCGGGACGTTTCGACTCGATGGCAATGATCGGATGCGTCAGCGTCCCATCGGCGACCTGGTCCGTGCACTGCGGGACCTGGGAGTCGACATCCGTGCTGCCGACGACTCGTTTCCTCCGGTTGTCGTCGAAGCTTCGGAACTGGCGGGTGGAACGGTGACGATGCGAACCGATGTCTCGAGTCAGTATCTCAGCGGTCTCCTGATGGCTGCTCCGAGTGCTCGAGCTCCCCTGGAAATCCGGCTCGAAGGTCCCCTCGTGTCTCGACCCTATGTCGAGATGACGGTGGCCGTGATGCGAGAATTTGGTGTGGAAGTCGTCGTACACGAGAAGCGAGTCTTTCGCGTGGAAGCACCTCAGGAGTACGACTCGACGATGTATGTGATCGAACCGGACGCATCGGCGGCCAGTTACTTCTGGGCGGCCGCAGCGGTCACTGGGGGACGCGTGCAGGTCGAGGGACTCCACTTTGATGCTCTACAGGGCGATGTCGCCTTCTGTCGGTGCCTCGAACAGATGGGCTGCCGGGTCACCGACGAGGCAGCGGGGATTGTGGTGGAAGGAGCCGAGCTTCATGGCATCGATGTCGACATGGCCGACATTAGTGACACTGTGTTGACACTCGCTGTGGTGGCTCTGTTTGCCGATTCGCCGACGCGGATCCGCGGAGTCCCGCACATCCGGCACAAAGAGTCGGACCGCATCGGCGATTTGGCTCGCGAACTGCGAAAGCTGGGGGCCGAGGTGCGAGAACACGAAGATGGCCTGACGATCGTTCCGGGACCGCTGCGAGGCGCAACGATCGCAACCTACGACGACCACCGGATGGCGATGAGTTTCACCGTGGTGGGGGCTCGGATCGCCGGGGTGCGCATCGAGCACCCCGAATGCGTTGAGAAGACTTATCCGGCATTTTTCGAGGATTGGGAGCGGCTCACGAGCCGATAGATAGTGGAGGGGGTTTGTTCCCTGTTTGCCGGAAAGGGTTGCGCGCGAAGACGCGAAGAGGATGTAAGACAGAAATATTGATGACAAAAACATGGGTGGTCTACTCCGGAGGCACCGACATGATGCTGCTGTAAGCCGTGTTTCTGTCCTTCATCTTTCTGTCATTCATCTTTCTGTCATTCATCTTTCTGTCATTCATCTTTCTGTCATCCATCTTTCTGTCCGCTGCTCTCTTACCCGCCGCCTCCCATGCGTTAACTCACGTTGGCCGCCCTCTACACTCGATCGGTGGCTCGTCCCCAGTTTCCCGAAGGAGTTGTGCGCAAAGACGCAAAGACGCAAAGAGGGAAGAGGAGAAGAGGACGGGAGAGATAGCCCGACATTGACCAAGTTGGGCTACTCTGCCTACAATGAAACTGAATTGGGTGTCGACAGGCCGTAGTTTTAGGTCACCAGGTTGCAGAATCGATGTTTGCCACTCTCCCATCTTGGATCACGATCGCAGCGATGTTCGCTTGCCCCTTCTTCTGTTTGGGGCGGGGGGCGGCTGTGTGGGGGAGCGTATCTTGTCCTGCCGTGATGCAAGCGGCGGACGGTGCGGTCGACAACTCGTGCTGCTGCACGGACAGCTGGGGAGAGGACGGCGAGCCGGCGTCCGATCCATGTAGGCCCGTCGATTCCGATCCCGACTGTGTGTGCCATGGAGCCGTGGTTTCAGCGGTTGGCGCCAAGGCATCCTCCGCGGTGTTTGACTCTCCCGTCTGCCTCTTGGAGTGCGTCGCAGGGAATGTTTTCGCTCCAGTGAGTTTCTCATCGAGGGGCACGGCGTTTTCTCACGCAGGCTGTCATTTCGCTCAGGCGGAATGTGGCCGTCAAGTTTGTGCTCACGCGAGTCGCCTCGTGATTTGAGCCTCCAAAGACTGGCGCACAGCCATCTTTCCCCGACAGCTCCGAAGAACTCGGAGTTCGCATCCAAGTGACCGTGCGCGATTCTGGCACGCAATGATCTTTAAGGGATCTTCCTGGACACAGCCCGGTCGTGAAAGAAGGAAATCATGGCATTCAGGAAAGACGTTCTCCGAGTTGGGAGGGCGAGGCTCCTGCCGAGCCACAAGGATTTCGAGTTTTCTTCACGGTGAGAACAAAAACTCTCTATTCCGAGAACCACACAGGTGAAGAGCAATGACGATGCACACCGAAACCAGCGGTGCTGACAAGCACGGCTCGCAAACTAATCCTGCGACCACACCGACTGCGGCGCCGGAAACTCCGCCGGCGTCGATGGCTGCGAAAGCGGCTGCCTGGGTCGTGCGCACCGTTCCGACCGTCATCGTGATCGTGGCGCTGGCGGGCATTGCGTATTGGGGGCACGAACATGATTGGAAACTTCCCAAGTTCTCAGAACTGGTTGGACGCGAGGGGAGGGAGAGTATCGAATGGTGCGAGGAGCACGGAGTTCCCGAGAAGGACTGCATCGCATGCAACGCCGACTTGATGCCCAAGGGGAAACTCTACGGCTGGTGTTCAGTGCATGGGGTACATGAGTGCGTCTTCGAACACCCCGAGTTGGCTCAACTGCCCAAAGTACCCACGATCGATCCGGCTGATCTGGAACGTGCGGCTCGAGCGCTCGCCTTGCGGCCTCGCAAGCAGAACAACCAATCATGCAAGTTGCACCTGCGGCGCATTCAGTTCGCCTCGAGGGCCGCGGCGGAAAAAGCGGGGATCGACATCCGCCTGGTCGACCGAGGGCATGTCATCGAAAGCGTTTCGGCGACAGGTGAGATCATCTACGACCCGACACGCGTGGCACGTCTGGCATCGCGAGCTTCCGGGACGGTGTGGCGCGTTGAGCGGAATGTGGGAGACCATGTGAAGGAGGGGGACGTCTTGGCGATCGTCGATGCCGCTGATGTGGGCGCGGCCAAGGCGGCGCTATTGCAAGCCGCCACTCGGCTGCATCTCCATCGGCAGACCTATCAGCGTCTTTTGAAGTTGGGATCAGTCGTCGCGGGCAAGCGGATCCTCGAAGCGGAGACGGCGATGGCCGAGGCCGAAGTGGCATTGCACAAGGCGATCCAGACTTTGGTGAACTTGGGGCTTCCCATCACTCGGGAAGAGATCGAAGGAACGCCGACAGATCAACTTTCGAACCTGGTTCAGTTCCTAGGTCTGCCGGAGTCGCTAACAGCAGGACTCGATCGATCGTCGACGACCGCCAACCTCCTACCCGTGCGCGCTCCACGGGATGGCATCGTGGTGGCCAGAGACGTTGTGGCCGGCGAAGTGATCGACACGACGCGCACCATCTTCACCGTAGCCGACACGAGTCGAATGTGGCTGGTCTTGAGCGTGCCACTCGAAGAAGCACGTTACGTGAAGATCGGCCAGCGAGTCTTGTTCCAACCTGACGGTGCGGCGTACCGAGCCGAGGGACAGGTGACGTGGATCAGTACGGACGTCGACACCGAGACGCGAGTCGTGAAGGTCCGAGCCGAATTGGCGAACGAGGATGGGCGTCTTAGGAACGAAACGTTCGGCGCAGGAGAGATCGTGTTGAGAGATGAGCCTGAGGCGATCGTCGTTCCCAGTTCGGCGGTCCACTGGGAAGGTTGCTGCTTCGTGGCGTTCGTTCGCGACAAGAACTACTTGAAAAAAGGCTCGTACAAGGTCTTCCACACTCGAATGGTGCGTCCAGGGGTGACTCGAGGCGATACGACGGAGATCATCGCGGGTTTGTTGCCGGGAGAAGTGATCGTCACGAAGGGGAGCGGCATCCTGCGAGCGGAGTTGCTCAAAGGCAACCTGGGCGCCGGGTGACTGTGCGAATAACAGGGCTCTCAGTTGAGAGCCGAGGCAACCTGACGGCGGGATAGGACGTTCCGGATCAAGTTCCCCTGTTCGATCGAGGACGAACCGAATCGATGTTGAATTGGATCATAGATTTCTCGTTGAAGAACCGCTCGGTGGTGCTCGTGCTGGTTGCCGTGGTTGTGGCCGCCGGTGCATGGTCCTTGCAGTACCTCGACGTGGATGCTTTCCCCGATACGACGCCGGTGATGGTGCAGATCAACACGACGGCACCGTCGTTGTCACCGGAGGAAGTAGAGCGACAGATTACGTTTCCCATCGAGCAGGTCATCAGCGGGCTGCCTGGACTGGAACAGCTGCGGTCGATTTCTAAATTCGGTCTTTCGCAAGTCGTGGTCGTCTTCGAAGACGGCACCGATATCTACTTTGCGCGGCAGTTGATCAATGAACGGCTGGGGACCGTGGAGCTTCCCGAGGGGATCGAGCG
>WFWZ01000031.1 GCA_015490875.1 Planctomycetaceae bacterium | reverse complement strand
GGTCAAGCGATAGCCGGCATCGTACGTGTAGGCGATCGTCTTATCGAGCGGCGTATCGACTCGGAGGAGTTGACTCAAGCCGTCGTAAACGAAGGTCTGTTCATTGCCCAGCGGATCGGTGATCGACGTCACGTTGTTCAGGACGTCGTAGGTCAGTGTGGTGGTGCGAGACAGAGGATCGGTGATCGATACGGGGCCCGGTTCGGCGTCGACGTACGTGTACGTGGTGACGTAGTCGAATCCCCCGACGTCCGCGGTTTCGGTCAGCTTGCGATCGAGCAGATCGTACGTGAAATTCCATGTCGTCCCGCGTTCGTCGGTGCGGCTGATCGGGCGGTCGGCGTCGTCGAATGTCGTTGTGACGACCGTGCCGTCAGGCGCGACGACTTGAACGACGCGTCCTCGGCCGTCCCGCGTCACCGTCGTGATCGGCTGTCCCAGCGGTCCCGTTCCGTCGGCATCGGGCAACGTGATGCTCGAGACATATCCGTTCGCATCGTAGGTGAATTGCGTAACCAGTCCGTCGCGATCGGTTTGCACGACGGCATTGCCGTTATCATCGAGCGTCCATGTCGTGACGCGCGAGAGCGGATCGGTGAAACTGGTGACCTGGCTGAAGGTCGGATCGTAGGTCCACTGATAGACGCGACCGGCCGGGTCGTCGATGCGCAGGACGTTGCCGTACTGGTCGTACTGGAAGTCGGTGACGGCCATCGGCAACGGGCCGCTGCCGTCGGGATCTTCCTCCTGGAGCGAAAACGTGAGCCCGCGATCGTCGCGATACCAGATGGTCGTCCGGTCGAGGTCGTCGATCGTCTTGGTGATAAGCCCGTACTTGTCGGTCTGGTATCGGACGACGTTGCCGACCGGGTCGGTGATCGTCCCGAAGACGTCGTCTCGTTTGACGACGGGGCGCGTCGCCGGAGATGTCCGGATCGCCGGTGCGGTTCTCCCGGCCTTCGGCATCTTTCCAGGGCGAATTGGTCTCGTTCGTGACGATGATGCGGACTTCGATCGGATCGGACAGGAATCCGCCATCGTAGTTTTGGTACGTGAACCGGTCGATGCCGACGAATCCTGCGGACGGGGTATAGGTGAAGCTTCCATCGGGCTGGACGGTGACGGCACCGAATTCTGGAATCGTCACCGACGGAACATGCACCTCCAAGCCGGCGGGAAGAAAAGACCTTACCGATGCCGGCCTATCGAAGCGCAGCCAGAGGAGGTGACGCGCGCGTGTCCGAAGTCTCCGTTCCGTCTGAATCCCTTGTTCCCTTGGAATTCCGTGGCGACCGGGGCGGAGTGTGCCGATCGACTCCGCCCAGTCGGGGCCCGAGTTTGCCCAATCGGCGAGAAAAAAGCAATCCGCCCGACCAAGGGGATAGGGGAACGCCCGCCCACACAAGTAGGGCCTGCAACAAACAGAGGGTCTCGCGCAAAGACGCGAAGACGCAAAGGAGAAATTACGGGGAAGCAATAGATGGGGACGGACGACGAACACGCTGTCCATTCTCATTCTACAAGAAACCCCTCTGCGCTCTTTGCGACTCTGCGAGAGAGATTTCGTCAGGCTAGAAAGCCCGACCTACGAGAGGCCCTGCGAGAAGCCTTCTATCAGGCGAGAAAGCCCGACCTACGTACCGCCGAAACCGCAAGGGGGCGGCATCCCTTCGATCAGCCGCGAAGCGGCGGCACAAAATAGCTATGGGCGTCAGCCCATAGAGCGGCATACAAACTGGCCTTGGGCGAGCCAGCCGAACATGGGTACAATTCCAGACACGGAAAAGACGCGGGAGATGATCTGCGTCGAGTTTCATTTCTTGACTTGCCGCCCGGGGATGATGGATGAGCCGAGCACGGATGCTGGGGCGATCGTGGTGGAAGGGAATGGGGCTACTGGCGGTGCTGTGCAGCATGGCAGCAGTGGCCGTGGGGCAAGTGCCCGGCGGAGGAACACGGCCCGTCTCGAGGCCCGCGGCGGGAGGAACCGGTAACGCTCAACCTAGTCGCCCGGCCGTCCAACCTCGAGCTCCCGCCTGGGTGCCTCTCCCACCCAAACACGCTCAATTCTTAGATCAAGTGCTGCGATACTGGCAGCAACGCACGGCGCAGATCGAGCGTTTTCGCTGCCGGTTCAAACGGTGGGATTTCGACACGACGTTCGGTCCCGGTCCGAACAAGGCGCGAGCCTACTCCGAGGGGGAGATCCAATATGCGGCTCCCGACAAGGGGCTGCTGCGAGCCGAGGTTCACAAGGTTTTTGTGCGGGATCAGGAACATCCGGCCGGCCACTATGTGGACAAGCCCGAGCAAGCGGACCACTGGATCTGCGACGGCAAGTCGGTCTTCAAGTTCGATTACGCGCAAAAGCAGTTGGTCGAGCAGATCTTGCCGCCGGAATATCACGGGCGGGGCATCACGCGAGGTCCGCTGCCCTTCTTGTTTGGTGCGGATGCCGAAGACATCAAGCGGCGCTACTGGGTTCGCGTCATCACGCCGCCGGAAAAGACGAAGGGGGAAGACCGCGAGTACTGGCTCGAGGCGATTCCCAAGCTCCAGGAGGACGCCGCCGACTATCGAGCCATCCACATTCGGATCGACGGGAAGACGTTCCTCCCCTATCAAATCGACCTGTTCGGACGCGTACCGGGGAAGCGAACGGTCTACGTTTTCGAAAAACGAGAGGTCAATTTTTCGGTCCTCGCGGAGAAACTCAACCTCTTCCACCGCCAGTTTTACCAGCCCAAACTGCCGTCTGGCTGGAAGAAAGTGGTCTACGGTGCCGAGCAGGCTCAGCGAGCCCCCCGCTAAGTGGCGAAGTCCCCCCTGACCTCGTCCGTCGCCGCCGCTTCCCCCCGTCCTTGCTTGCCGCACTATAATTGAGTGCGTCGAGCGCCGAGGTCGGGGGAGCAAACCTACGGGAGGGGACGGGGAACGCGATGGACCACAGCGAGTTGGGCGTGAAGCGAGGACTGCACCTTCTGGCGGTGGTGCTGGTGTCAATTGCGGCGGCAGGGGCCGTTTGGCAGGAGGAGCCGGGCAAGGAGAAGCCCCACAAGGCCGGCTCGGAGCCTCCCGTCGTCTTCGTCCGCGTGGAGTTGCCGATCGAACGCGAGGTCGATGACGACGTCGTAGCTGAAATCACACGGCGTCTGCGACAACTCGAGCCCTCGGCCGTTCGTCCACTGGTCGTCATCGAGTTTCGAGCTCGCGACCCCGACCGCGCATCCAAGAGCCGTTTTGAGGATTCTCTTTCGCTGGCTCGGTTTCTCTCTGGCCCCAAACTGCGTCGAGCTCGAACGATCGCGTATCTGCCGCAGACTGTTCAGGGGCACGCCGTGTTGGCGGTCCTCGCCTGTGAGCAACTGGTGGTCCATCCGCAGGCCGAGCTGGGAGCGGCTGGGATCGCCGAACCGGCACTCGATCCGACGGTCCGCCGTGCGTATGCGGAAATCGCGGACCGGCGGCGGACGATTCCCGAACCGGTGGCCCTCGCGATGCTCGATCCCAACGTCGTCTGCTACGAAGTCGAACTGGCCGATGGAAGCCGCCGTTTTGTGCTCGAGTCCGAACTGAAGAAACTCCGGGCCGACGGGCAGGTCATTCGGGAGGATGCACTCGGGAAGGCGGGCACCCCGTTGATGCTCGACGCCACGGCCCTCGAAACCCGCTACGGCTTTGCGGCTCACCAGGCCGCATCCCTGGCCGATCTGGCGGCGGCGCTTGGCGTCTCTCCCGCTCTCTTACGAGACGACCCATCGCAAGCGCGCCGCTGGCGTGCCGTCCGATTGTCACTGACGGGGATCCTCGATTCGGGCAAAGTCAAGCGAGCGATTCGGCGCATCGAGACGGTTCAGCACAACGATCGCCGCGTGGACCTCCTCTTCGTCGTCCTGGACAGCCCTGGAGGCGAGCCGGCCGCTGCGTTGGAACTGGCTCATTTCCTGGCCCGCCAATCGAAGCTCCGCACGGTCGCCGTGGTGACTCATGAGGCTCGTTCGGTCTCCGCTCTTCCCGCCATCGCCTGCGATGAGCTCTACGTGTCCGAAGACGCCGTACTCGGAGGTGACGGATCGGTGGCACTATCGCAACGGGAACTGGGCGATATTCGCGAGTCGGTTCAAGAGTTGGCCGAGCTGCGGGAGATCGATTGGTCGCTGCCGATGGCATTGGTCGATCCGAAGCTGGCAGTCTACCGATTCGACCGCGTCAACGGAGTTGGTCGGCGGTATCTGTGCGACGAAGAACACCGAAGGCTTCCCGAGCCAGGTGATTGGCGACGTGGTGCAGCAATCGATATTGGTGAGGACGGAATCACGGGCGAGCGCGCCGTGCGCCTCGGGCTGGCGAGGCAAACCGTAAAGTCCTTCAATGAGGTCGCGGAGCGATTCGGTGTCGATCCTCGCAAGATCTCCGAAGCCAAGGGACAGTGGCTGGTCGAAACGGTACAGACGTTGGGGGCTCAACCCTGGCTGGCGCGCACTCTGCTGTTCATCGCTTTTTTCGCACTCATCAGCGAGGCCTCCAGTCCGGGACTGGGGAT
>WFWZ01000030.1 GCA_015490875.1 Planctomycetaceae bacterium | reverse complement strand
CCCCCTGAGGGCCGCGGCTGGCCGATCAGGTCTTCAGTTGATGCGCAGCCATGCCGGTTGTGGGGGAGGAATGGTGGGCGACCCTGGAATCAAGACTGATCTGTATTCGGGTTTGTAAAATAATTTATTATTATCAATAAGTTAAATCCATCCGGACTTGCTGGCGAAATTGTGCGGTACCGAAAAAATGACTACCGGTACCGAAAAACTACACTCAATTTCACTCGGTGGATAGGTAACCCGGAAGACGTGATTCCCACTCGCTCATGAGGATCAGTGTGCACTCTACGGTTTCGCCGGTGTCGGTCACCAGTTCCAGTTCTCCGCCGGGCGTCGAGTGGTCCCATGCGAAGTTGTCGGACAGGACCGATAGCACATCGCGTTTATAGGCGGTGTCGGCGTTGTCCAATTGGTCGCCTTTGGTTTCGAGCACGGTCATTCGCCGTTTCCCATCGGTCTTGGTCGCGGTAAAAATGAAATCCGGGAAGATGCGGTTTCGCTTCCAGCCCTGCAACCCATACTGCGCCTTGGCGACGTTGCGGTGCCACCAGACAAGGGCCGCGTCGGCATCGAGATAAACGGCCACGTCCCGTTCGTCGCCGTTCAGTTCGGTCTGATAGACCGGCGCGAACAGACTTTTCTCAAGCGCTGTGCCGCTGTTGCTCAAAACTTGCGGGGCACCTTCGGGCTCGGACGTGTCCATTTCATACGGCATGATCCAGTTGCGCCCGTCAATGCGCAGCCGGAACTGTATGCGCCCGTCTGCTACCGCCTGCTTGAAATAGGCTTCGGCCCGCGCGGTGCGTTCCGCGTCCAGCACCTTGCGTGCCTCTTCCACGATCAGAGCCGCAAGTGATCCGATCTTTTCCGCAGAGAAACCGCGCGCTTCCAGTGCGGTGATCAGGTCCGCGACAATCTTACGGCAGACAAACGGGTTGGGCACGAGGTCCGACAACAAGCGCACCGCAAAGGACGGGTCGAAACTGGACGTCGCAATTCTGCGAGCCACGCGCCGCGCTTCAATCGGTGTATCGCCGTCGCTCAGTTCGATCCGCTGGACTTGCGATTCCGCCGCATGCGCGTTTTCGGGAATCTTCGCGGCTATCGCCGCCGCATCGAAACCGGTCCAGTCGATGCAGGCCAGAATGTCGGTCTCATAGTCGAGGTCGCGAACCTCTTCACCGTCCACCAGCAGGACCTTAGGCAGGTAAATGTCTGTCTTTGCGAACTTGTCCCGCCGATGCAGTTGCCGTACCTTGCGTTCGGTGCCGGAGGCGTCAGAACCGCTGATATGCAACACCAGATCGCCCAGCCCGTCTTGCTCCAACCCGTCCTTGATGGCCTGCACCACGTCGCCGGTGGTTGGGTGGTGGGCAATGACATAGCCTTCGTCCAGCGGGTCCACACCGGTCTTCAGCGCATGCGGCTGGCGCAGGATGCGCCCAACAAGCTGGGTCATCGCATTCAGGTTCGAACTGGCTGCCAGCGAGCACAGCACATAGGCGTAGGGGCAGTCCCAGCCTTCTTGCAGCGCCTGCTTGGTGATGATCACCCGCACCCGGTTCTGCGGCGACAGGAGGTCTTGGTTCTCGGGCTGGTTCAGATCGTTTTGTTCCGCCGTCTTGATCGCCACTTCGGCTTCATCCAGCCCTGCGTTCAGTAACCATTCCCGCACATCCTGCGCATGGATAAACCCGGCTTCGCGTTGATCCTTGCCGGTGCGCTCCACCTGAACCAGCATGATCGGTCGGATGTAACGCCCGCTCTCCGCCCGGTAGGCGTCAGCCTCGGCCTGTAACTGGTTCAGCTTGGCCAGCGATGCCGCAAGCGTCGCATGCCAGTCCGTGCCGCCCTTGGTCTCCAAGTTCAGCGGCATCTTGATCATGCCTTCACGATCAATCTCGCGTCCGGTCACCTCAACCAACAGGTTGGCATAGCGCGCCGGGCGCGGGTTCGCCCCCCCGCGTTCTTTTACGTCGATAGGCGTGGCAGACAGTTCGATCACGATAGACGGGTTGAAATCGTAGAGCGTCTTGAAGGCAAGGTCGGAGATTGCCTTCTGCCCTTCGTCCAGCACCACAACGGGCCGGATGATCCTGAGCGCATTGCCCAGCGAATCCTTTATCATCGCCCATGGTGCTAAACCGTCGGCTTGATCGTAGGTGGCCAGATTTGGAATGGCTTGGCACAGGGCTTCATGGGCCGCCTGATCCCCCTCATACGGGGTGAAGCCGTGAACATCCCCGCGATCTCCAAACATTTTCAACTGATCTTGTTTTTTTCTGACCGCAGATTGCAGCATCAGCACCATGACGCACAGGTTCTCTTCCACATCCCGCGCGTCCAGCCGGTCGTTTTTCTCAAGGATGCGCACGCGCCCTGCCGCCGCCCGGTCGAGCGTCTGCCGGTAGGCGTGTTGCCGGTCTTTCAGGTTCTTCAGCGTCTGCTTGTAAATCGCATCGTTCGGCACGATCCACAGGACGAAGCCGGTATTCTGGTTCAGGTACCGCCCCATCACGCGCGACACGGCATTGACCGCCAGAAACGTCTTGCCCCCGGCGGTCGGCACCTTGAATGTCACGTTCGGCACGGGCCGCTCGCAGCCGTCAAAGCGCGGCGAAAAGGGGATAGCGGCGCGCGAGGCGGGCAGTTTGCCCTTGGCCTTCATGGCCTCCCAAGCGGCCTTGGCGAAATCGACCGAGGGGATCGGCAAGTCCGGTTGCTGGGCTTTCAGTTCCTCAACCTGATCGGCCTTGGCCTTCTCATCCTTCAGCTCGTCCAGATAGGAGTCGAAGGTTTCCAGCACCCGCGTCTGATACTCAAGCTCGCGCATCAGTCCCGCTCAACCCGGTAGAGCGCAAATGGCAACGGCGCGAATTCGACTTGCAGCTTTTCTTCATTGAGCAGCTTTTGACTGACGAAACGCGCCGGGGCAAAGACTAGGTGCGGCTTGTCGGTCTTCTCGGCGGCGATCCTGCGGGCAAAGGAAAGCGTCAGCGCCGCTTCCTGAGATTTCAGCCAGTCCAGATCGTCCCGATAGATCAGCCAGACATGCCTGTCATCGCTCTGGCCCAGATAGCTGGCGTCCTGATCGATTCCGGCGGTATCCAGCGGGCGGTTCGTCGCCATGTGGAACAACAGCGCGCCAAGCTGATCGTAGGCCGGTAGGTTCTCGCCGGTCAGGATCGTGTCCATTTCAATGGCGTCGCCAAGGGTGCAATAGGTGAAGGAGCCGCCAAGGCCTTCTTGGATTTCTTTGTCCTTGGAATCGGCGACGCCGCAAATCACCCTGCGCACACGTTCAGCAGTCAGGTTATCCGCATAGTCCTCACATTCCACGAGGATGAATTTCCGGTTGCCATTGTCGCGCCGATTGAGCTTCAACACTGCATGGGCAGTAGTTCCTGAGCCTGCAAACGAGTCCAGAACTACTGCTTCACGATGTGCTGTGTATGACAGAAGCCATTCAATCAAGGTGTACGTCTTAGGATTCTTGAACGCCTGCTTTTTCTCTGGGAAGAGCTTTCGAAGCTCGTTCGCACCGCGCCTGCCATCAATCTCGATCAAAGCGGGCATCTTCTCTTTGTAGTCCTTCAGGTATGTTTTCAGTCGGATCAACTGATCCGGATCGTCACTGAAGATAATGCGGTCTTGTTTCAGAAGGTCATCGCGCGTTTCTTCGGGGAACCGGTATCCCATAAGAGGTTGAGGTACCGGCCTTCCGGTTTTAGGATTAATCAGTTCCCATCGGTACCCCTCTCGACCGGGGTTATGTACCGAACGTGAGGCAGTGAAGATACCGCTGCGATCAATCCGGTTGTACTCGCGGAGCGGGCCAAGTTGTGGTTTAACGCGTCGAAACCATTCGGCATATTTCGCGGATACCTCTTCATCCGATAGACCACTCGATAGCAATTCTTCCCCTTTCGCGAGGACCCGATCTTTCAGATCGGACCACGGCGATCTCCAGACCGGTGCAACATCTTCCCTGCCTGCGCAGAAGACGTGGATATACTCGTGCTCGGTAGCAATGTTTGTCGGGTTGTTGTCTGTCGCGTTCTTCCAAACAATTGTACCTAAGTGCGGATTGGTTTGCGGACTGTTGTTGTCACCAAATGTGGCATGCAGAAGGTGCTTAAAGAGCGCAACTTCGTTGTCATCAATGCTGGCGAATATTACAGCGCCCGGCTTCATTAGTTCGCGCAAAAGCTGAAGGCGAGGCCACATCATACACGCCCACTTGTCGTGGCGAAGCAAGTCATCAACAGTGATCGGATTGCTGTCCAACCACTCTCGGATCATCGGGGAATTAACACGGTCGTTGTATGACCAGTCACTCTTTCCCGTATTATAAGGAGGATCAATGTAAACGCAGTCCACCTTGCCCGCATACATCGGCATGAGCGCCTTCAGAGCCTTCAGGTTGTCGCCCTGAACGATCAGGTTGCCGTCCAGCGCAACGTCGCCAATCCCCTTCTCCGGGTGCGGCACTAGCGGGTGGAACGGCACCGAAAGATGGTGGTTGTAGACAAATTCCTTACCCTTGAAGCTCAACTCGGTCATGCACCGCCCCCGCTGTTTCCTCCTGTCTACACGATAGGCGAGTGCGCCGCCAGATTCGTGTTGGGGGAGAAGCCCTTACCGATAGCTGTGAGTGTATATCGTCGAGCCTTTTGATTTTGGTGTTCTGCGTATGTTCTTTCCCTGCGGAGGTTCATGCGCTATGGTCATGTCAGGCAGAATCAGAATGGAGAACCATTATGGCTGGCAAGAACTACAGAAGCGCAAAGACCGGGAAATTCGTGTCACAGAAATACGCGAAATCTCATCCGGCGACTACCTTGGGCGAGGCGCGCGGGGGAGGCGCGACAGGAAGTCCCCGAAGTACAAAGTCCGGGCGCTTTGTGTCGAACAAGTACGCGAAGACGCATCCGACGACGACGGTCAAGGAGAAATAAGTGATTTGGGCGTGCTAACCCGTATCGTCTTCTAAACGCTTGTCCGGCGGCAGCTATTTTTTTCCACCACTTCCACGGCTAGGGGGATTGGAAGGCGCACCCTCACCTGTGGTTGGCTGGTGTCCGCCCTGCGGCTTTCCACTTGGTTGATAGCCCCGCTCAATAGTCTCGCGTGGCTTAGCCGGTCCGGGAGTAGGTTGCGGAGCGGGTTTTTTCTCGTTACTCATTTGGTGTTCCTTTTTCACTTACAGGGAAGAACTCTACGGATTTCAGTTCTCCAGATGAAACCCAAAGGCCATGTTCGCCGTTGTCCAGCCATTTATCGTTCTCACCCCAGTCATAGATTTTTTCGACGTACAAATCCCGTTCATTGGGGTCCGACGACATAAATGAATTCCTCCCACAGTAGCCAGCGAACTTGGTATCGTCTTTCAGTGTAATTATAACAAGATGTTCTCCCATGCGTCCGAATTTCCAGTCCCATGCGGTCGGCACGGCATGAACTGGGTTGATCCCAAGAAAACGAAGGATTCGCCGGAGAGCATCAGTCCGCGCGTTCAATCCGAGTATGGCACCGAAAATAGCGGGGCCCGCGAAAATCAAACCGAACCAAGACAGCAGCCCGATTGATCCGGTTTCCGACCATGTTCGCAGCCAATCAACAAAAGGAATTACGATTGCTCCATAGATCGCAGAAAGCGCGAAATACGAAAGAAAAGATTCTGTGTGCTTCTGCATTCTCCCAGTGATAAATTGCGCCCGGACGTAAGTAATAACCAAACCCGGCACCACTAAAGCCAGTATCAAATAGGCTGATTGGGGGTCGTTGATAATCGGCATTAGATAATATCTGCGTCCAAGAGCTTCCAATAGTGCTCGCCCAATACTGTGAGGCGGCACGATTTTGAATTCATGGCGGCGAAATACATGTGTGCTTCACCAACCGGTCTCACAAGATTCACTTTCACCATTTCTTGCAGGTCGGCGAAGATTTCGTTGTTGCGTTCGTCTGGTAGGGGGCTGTCGGGTTCAAAGCTGGGATCGAGTGGCAATTCGTAACCCGGCGACTCGAAATATTCTCGAAGTTTCTTGAGGGTATCCAAAGCGATTGGCGGCTGCACCCTTTTTAGGGAAGTGAATGTGGTCACGTTTGTTTTGAAAAGTGGTCGCTGATCCCACGGGCCGAGAGACTGGTCAATGTGTGCATAAACCGCTCCGGGTGTTACCTCGCCCAGTAAATTTGCAGCACCGCCATTTAACGCATCCACAAAAAGGGAAGTGAAGAGACCGGAGCCATCCTTTTCCGCCGCATACTGCTTGAGTGTCGATGCTGTGAGTATCGTCACGCCAATATTTATTGTCGCGTGCTCATCATTCGGTTTAGCATTGCCCGCAATACCCGAATGGCAGCTATCGAGAACGATGATCCGGCTTTTTGCTTTGGACTCATTGGCCATCGCTACCAATTCATTCAATGAAAGCCCATCATTTCCGTCTTCGCTGTCAGAGCAAATCAGATATCCACCAACTTGTTCTATGTACCCGTGGCCTGCGAAGTAGAATAACGCGATGTCATCGTCGCCAGCGAAAAGCTCTTGTGCTGCCTGACGTAGTTCACGGCGATTTACGGGGCTTGCATCCCCCGTGCCTGTCATCAGTCTGGTTGCGAAGTTTCGAGTCCCATCAGCATGCCGTTCGAGTGCTGAATTGACGACGTGTGCATCGTTCACACATCCAAACAGTGGGCTTGCGTGGGCATAGTGGTCAATTCCGACAACAAGGGCTTTGCGTGACACCTAGAATAGCTCCCTGATTGCATCGGCAAGCGATTTGCCGTTCCACTTAACAATTCTGTCCGCAGCGTCTTTCACAACTGTGGATGTTTTTTCAGAGGCCCAAGGTTCAACGGCAATTATCGACTTTGAATAGTCGCCGGAAATCTTGATCTCTTCGTTGATCCATTTGCTATAGGTGGCGTAAACACCGGCCAGAATAATCACTCCGCTACAACCCTTTATCTTGGCGTCAATAGCTTCGCGGAGTTGCTTGTCGGTTCCATTTGTGTGAACCGGGTCGTCTTTGGGTACGGAGTGATCGTAGTATGAAATGCCTTGGTCATCCAAGAACTTGACCATCTTGTCGTAAGCGTCGCCGTACTTCCACGAATGGCTGATAAAGAGCCGATATGTCTTGGGCATTGAATAGTCCCCCTAACCCCATAAATTCTGTCATCACGAAGCCGTGACACATCATATGGTGGCTTGTACTACGCTTTCAACCCTCGGCAGTGTGATTGACGCGATAACTATAGCCGTTCCGGGGAGTTGTCCCTGTCAAACCGCTTCTCCTATCCGTGGTGATGCGAAGGCACTCCTAGGCATCCTTGGCTGTCGCGGCGATGGCACTAACGTGCGGCCACTGCCTCAGCCTGCACCACACAAAGTTCAAGCTCATCCCGAGACATGCACGCGGCGGCCCGGACGAATCGGTTGATCAGCGCATTCATTGAAGCGTCGTCAACAAAGGGCTCTTCCACCCCAAGCAGCGCGTTCGGGGTGGTTCCCAGCGCGTCGGCGATCCTGACCAACGTTGCCAGATCGGGCTCGCGCCGCCCCGTAGTGTAATGAGCGTAACGCCTCTCGTCCAACCCGATGCGTCGGGCAGCTTCGGCATTCGATATGCCGAGAAGCCGGGCCTGTTCCTTCAACTTTTTTGCAAATATGTCCATCAGAACAGATTGTTCATGCTGGACACAAAATCGCCACGAACGTATTGTAGATATCAAGGAACGATATGTAGCTTTTGCGACTATGAGGTGAGCAATGAACAAGAAGGTTATTGCATCAGCCGCACTGGCGTCCGCAGCACTGGCCGGGTGCGCGCCGCCAGCGACGGTCGGCTTCAACGGGAATAGTGTCACGGTCCGAACGTCGACGCCGCAGCCGCAGGACAGGCAGGCAGCGGCAGTCGAAGCGCAGCGGATATGCGGCAAGGTGGGGAAACGGGCCGAATATGCATCGACCACCTATATCCGAGACCTGAATTATGAGAACCTTTTTCTCTGTATATAGTCAGCAACCTGTAACCGATACTGGAAGGCTTCCATGATTAGTTTCAAAGCTCTTTTCCTGTCTTCATTGCTCGGGTCTGTGATTACTGTGCCGGCGGCGGTTCTTGCCCAACAAAGCCACGGTGACTGGATAGTAGTGAATGATTCGACTAGTGCCGCTAACCAGTGCTCAGCGCTAACGTTTGCGCTCGGCGGTGAGAAAATTATGTTCGCACTTATGGGCACGAAGCAAGTGCAGTTGCCCGGATTTGAAGATAAAGGCCCCCACGTGTTCTTTATACTTAGGCGAGGGTCCCCATATCCGACTTCTGATAACCTCGCAATGCGAGTTAGCGTTGATTCCGCTGCGACATTCGATTTTGGCGCCGAAATCGTTGGTGGTGCCGTCCATTCAACAATCGCCTATGATGCTGATGCCGTCACCAACTTCATTCAATACGCCTCAGCGGGCTCCACAATGACGGTCGAGCCGGGGAAAGGATTCTACCCCATCATGTTCAGTTTACGAGGGTCGTCACGGGCATTGGCCGAATTTACCGATTGCATGTCTCGCCTATAACCACGGGTTGAAAGTCTAGGTCCGAGATTGGGCATCTGCTACGAACCCGGCTAACGCTAACGATTGATGTTGAGGCGCGCGCCGACGCTGACCGTGGGGTGTTTCGCAAAAACGTGTATATCCCCCCTTGGGTCCCCAAAAAACTTGGCAGAGGCTTTGCATAACTACAAGGTTAATGGACTTCGGCCCGCTGACGCGGGCCAGTCACCCTGTGGCAACATCCGACGTGGAAAGCCGCCCAGCCGGGCGAGATTACGGGTTAAATGTCGGGCGCTGTTAGCACCTGCCCCGATCCTACGCCGCTGTCGTCTCAAGCCGTTCCAGCGCGTTCTTTACGCTCATAGGTGCCCACGTGCGACCGCGTGGGGTGGGCACTTTTGCACTATTAAGTGCGTCCGCGATCTGTTGCAGGGTCGAACCGCTGGCCCGCATCGGCTGGATGATGCTGGCAACGCGTTGTGCAGCCGCGTCAGCAGCGGCCATTGCTGCCTTGTTGCGTTTCATCGTGGCGTCGCGCATGCCGCCAAGCTGGACGCCACGGGCCTTTGCAGCGGCGAGGGCTTGCTTGGTTCTAAGGCTGATGAAGTCACGTTCTTGTTCCGCCAGAGCGGCATAAATATGTAGCTGGAACTTGTCTGCGTTGGGCATGGCTGCCACACGGATTTTCAAACGCTTGTCATCCATCAGCGCGGCTATCTGGCTTACCTTTCGGCTAAGGCGGTCTAGCTTCGCAACAAGCAATTCAGCGCCTTCCGCCCGTGCCAGTTCCAGTGCTCTTGTCAGTTCAGGGCGATCTGCGTGCTTCCCAGACTCCACATCGGTGAACGTGCCAATCACTTCAAAGGGAACGTCGCTGTAATTTTCGAGGAAGAGCGAAATATCACGTTCTTGTGCTTCCAATCCCAGACCAGAATCGCCCTGTCGTTTTGTGCTTACACGGTAATATATCACGTATTTCTTAGCGGCGCGGGTCATGGTTTCCTCAATTTCAAAAACGTCAACGATGGTTGCGCATTTTATAGCATGTGCAGGGCGTGATTCGTGAGTCATTTCAATGGATTATGTGGAAACTGATTGTCCCTAATAGCGCAATTGAACGTGCTTTGGGTAACATGTGACGAGCCGAAAAACACAATTGTATCGTGTCGGATAGGCAGATTATGAGAAGTCTCCTGAGGTCAGTCGAATAGGCGGGCGCTCAAAGTCAGCGGCGCTCTCAGAAAAATCGGATTCCACCAAAACAGCCCGGCATGCCAGCTTTGAAAAAGTCACCGAACATGATGACGGGATTGCGGGGAGGTACACTTGCCGAAATCGAAGAAAAATCGAAATGGGCGGGAGTCATGAGCCGTTCAATTGGCCCAGTCGATAACAAAGAGAAAAAATCGTGCGAGGATGGGACAGGCGCCCCTGACCGTGCGGACGCCAACCCCTATTGCCTCCAACTGCGCTTTGCCGCGTTGAGCATGTAACCCTCGTTTCTCATTGCGAATTGCTGAGGTTGTTGTTCCAGCGCGTTCCAAGATGTTCCAACCTGTATTTCTGTAAGCACTTGGCTCCAAACACTTGTTCCAATGTTCCGGTTGTTCCGGCCTATTTGCACTTTCGGCGGATTCTGAGTGTGGTGGTGCGTTGGGGGGGGGATACGCCCCCCAACTTCTGCTGTGATATTCCTTGGAACAACTGGAACATTGGAACAAGCCAATAGAATCAATCGGTTGGGGTGTGCTGGTGTTGGAACAACTTGGAACGTGCTGGAACAATCTCAAAGAACCAATGGGTTACACCAATGCGCCCCAATGAAAAGGCCCGCTGACGCGGGCCATCATCAACATCACACCTTGTCAGGCGGCGGAAGCATCAGAGGTTCAACCCGCAGGTCAAAGCACTGTACGTTCAGTTCCTTTTCCTCCCATTCTTCCGCATCATGTTCGTTTGCGCGCCGGTAGTAGCACTTCGCACGGGCACGACGTGACGCAAGTGGGCGGCCATAAAGGCGCTCGAACACGCGGGCGGGATCGGTTTCCGCAGCCTGACGGTTGTCACCATGGCGCGCCACGAATTCCTGCAACATGCGTTTCGGAATCCACGTCTGGCCTTCCTCAAGATCAAAGCGGTACTTTTCCAAACCGTCCTGATATTGGAATTCCCCGTCTTCGATCATCCGCGCGAACGCGCGATAGACCGGGCGCATGGTCTCATGTTCCATTCGCCTACGGTCATGGGTTTCCGGCGCCATGAATACGTCGCGCCATTCCATGCCCGCGTCAGCGGGGCGATATGTCATCAACTCATGAAAAAGAGCCTTGATGCTGCCGCCGTCGATCTCCTCACGAAGTTGCGCGAAGTAATCAGTGTCCCCCTTGCGGGCAGCCGACACACGACGGACGAAGAACCGGCGTTCGGAGCCGTTGCCTTCGATATAGACCGCGTCGGGATGGTTACTGTCGAACACATAGCGCGTGTATGAATTCAGTTCGATGGGTTGGATGTGTTTCACTTCCACACGGACCTTTTCATGGTCGATCTTGTGTTTGAGTGCGTTCGCAATCTTGCGGTCACCGCTGAAAACCGCCTCTTCCGATACGCAGACCAGATTCAGGGCGTGAATCTCACCTGCCCACCGTCCGATGACGGAATCCGAATCCCCCAGCGTGGTTCCGTAGGGATGCACCAACGCCCGCAGGATACGCCCGAAGTGGCCCTTTCCGATTCCGCCTTCGCCCCATATGACCAGCGCCGTTTTTGGCTTCTCACCGGGACGCTGGACAAGGTGTGCCATCCAGTGCCACAACCACTTGAAGTCGTCTTCATCACCGTCGCAAATTATATCCCGCAGGAAGCCCTTGAGCATGGTACAATCACCGGGCTCAGACTCAACTGTGAAGCCCCGGAACAGGTTGTACACCCCGCTATCAAGGACAACCGGCGGCGGCGCGAATGCTGTTCCCGCCCAGCGCCGGGCCTGATTGAAGAATTCGGGTACCGGGTTGATTTCCTTTTCTCCGGCCTCTTCACCGTCTTCGTCATAAACGGTGACGGTGATCTTCTGGTTCGCGTACCAGTTTGACAGGGCCGTGGTGCTCCAAACTTCCAGCTTGGGCGGCTCGCCGGGCACAAGATGCCGGATGAACCGGCCCTCGCCGCCGATATTCACATAGCGAAATCCCCGGCGTAGCGAGGCCAGCGCCTCGTCCAACGTTTCACCCAGCGGCGCGGTGATATTAAAGGGGGCGTCTTCGTCTTCTGCGATGAATTCCCGCGCCTGTTCCACACGCGTATCCAGATAGTCGGCTGTCGCATAGCGGCGTTCGGCGCGATCATCCTTGCAGGGCGCGGCCAAGATGGTTTCGCGCAACGTGTCCACCAGAGGTTCCGCGTCAGCGTCGGCACCTTCACGGGCAAAGTATGCACATGCGGCGGCATAGATCGGTGCATCAAACCCGCGCAGGCCTTCGCCGTCGCCGATCTCGGCAAGGTGGCCATCAAAGCCACGCGCATCCGATTTCGCTTCCGCGCCGGACGCGCGCTTGCCGACACTCTTCCCTTTTTTGGCCTTGCCGTTCGCTTTCTTTTCACCCCGGCCTTTCGTCGCCTCGAAGGCCAGTGCGCGCAGCCATTCCGGTGCTTCGGCGACTTCACATTCCCATGGCGCGCAACCGTCCGCCCAGCGGTAGAAGTTGCCGGAGGGGTGAATAGAGGGCGGTGCAATGATATGGCCATTTTTACCGCGAATATCCACGCCGGGCGCGATGCTGGATGCGGAGTTGCGAATATCGAGGTCGTTGGACCGGAAGATCAGATGCAGCCCGCCGGAACCGGTCATTGATTCCCAAGTCTTCGGAAGCTCCCCGTATTCGGTTTCCAGCGCTTCCAGTGCCTGCAATCCCTCTTCGCCGTCGATATCGAGCACGAAGAGGCCGCAGCCTTCCGGGAAGGCGATGGAAACGTTACGCGGAGCGTTCACCAGCGCAAACGGGTATTCCTCGCCTTTCTTGTCGGCTGGATAGGTACCATCGCCGGTCCAGAAGCTTAGCACCTCTGCGGGGTCATTTGTTGCACGCTCCTGCCACTTTGCACCACGCGGAACCTTGGCCTGCCCGCCGGGCCCGGTCCCCTTGCCACGGCGATCAAGGGCATGGGAGTCGATCACATGAAGTCCCAACTCAGCATATTTCAAAGCGTGCGCGAGCGTCAGGACGTTATGGTTGGGGGCGTGGTTTCCTATGGCCGCCGCAGCGGTGCGGGCATGCTCAATCGGCAGGCGCTGGCGCGCGTCTTCTTGGGCAGCCAACGCAGCAGGTTGCAGGTAAGGGTCGTTTTTCTGCCGAAGAACTTTTAGGATGGCGGCATAGCCGGTTCCCGGATCATATTCTAGAGCTAAGGATTGCTGTTTTTTATTTGAGGCAGGTATTGCCATTTTCAATTGTCCTAAATTTTAGGGCGACCAGACACACCTCACCCATTCGCAGGAATCCCACGTTTTCAAGTTCAGCTATGTTTGGGCCGCGCGTTATGTCGAAATTTGCCCCATTTGGGCTTGCGCGTCGCGAAGCAATTTCCGCGATGTCAAAATCTACTCCAAAAAAATCTCCCCTCAAAAAGGTAACGGGTCATGACCTATTTTAACCGCTATATGTTGTGTTAAAGGGCTGCATATGGTAGAAATGATCAGCGTTATGTCGAGACGTTATTCGGGGGCGGTGCCGAGAAAATTCGTCGCCGTCCCTGATTTTTTGGATAGCCAGCAAACCGTCCAACAGGCTTGCGCCGGTGTTCTTAATCATTCCCAAAATCATCGGCCTTCAAGATCACATGTATTGTCGGGTCGTCACCCGGCGCGTCGGTCCACACCATTTTTTTGCCCGCTGACGCGGGCCAGTGGCCGGTACCCAGCCAAACGCATCGCCAGCCTGATCGTTCCCGGCGTGTACAATTCAGCCAGCGCGGATGCATCTACCGTTGCATATTCCGCCGCAGCGCGGTGAATTTCGCGATAAATGTGAAAGCCGATTTCATTGGCAAGGCCGAGCAAGGTTTCCAAATCGGCAATCCCATCTGTGTCAGCCCACGCGACGGCTTCGGCGAAGGCCTGTTCCGCTATTGGTTTTTCGCCGGGCATGGCGTCCAGAAGTGCTATGTGAATACGCGCGCGCGTAGCGCGGTCAAAGTTCAAGTTCATCTATCAAGTTTCCGTTTGTTGTTTCCTCCGTCGGATAGAGGGTTGCAATTAACATTCATCGGGATTTCTAAACGGAGCCACCCCAGCGCGAACGGAGAAATACGCACCGGGGGCTCGACGTCGGCCTGCGTGCAAGCCCGCAGGTTGGCAGGTCATTTTTTGTCAAACCAAAACACCGCCGCAGTGTTTGCATACATGTCCATCGCTCATACTGGCCAAGCGTTTCACCACTTCGAGGAGTCGAGGATCATTGTTTGTTGCGCTGGGCTTTACCTCTTCTGGCCCGTCCAGATGGTCGACGTAGTACCTCGCAAGCTTGGAAAGGCTACCACTCAGACTATCGCATTCGGCCTTCAGGGCTCGGATCGTCGGGGCTGCCTCCCGGTGCGGCACGGTTTCAAGCCGGGCTGAAAGCTCATGGACGCGCGCCAGCGATTGTTTGGTGATCAGGACAAGTGCTTTAACGGTGTGGTTCATTGCATTCACATAGGCGCAATCGCCGCAAATAGGTTCCGACAGGCACATCAGGTGTTTCGTCTGCGACCGCTCCGGTTTTTTCTGTGAGGCGATAAGACCGCCCCGCATGGGTATTGATTAGCTTGCGAATTTGGGTGGCCAAAGCTTGCTCGCCAGCCGCGCTGGCGTGCGCCACAGCGGCGGTGAGCGTTTCCATGACCTCCTGCATCAGTTCGGCGAGACTGGCGGCTGTGACGTCTTCCTGTGGGCTCCGTGAGACTGTAGCGCGTTCGCGCTTCAGCCATGCAATGCGGTCAAGATTGCGCTGGGCGCATTTGTGGGCGCTGACGCGCCGACCGGGCGTCGGGGCCGGTTTCTTGGAACCGGGCGCGGATTGCACCCACGCGTCGATATAGCTTCGCCCCTCCGCCACCAAATGGCAGAAGCGTTCGTCGCGGGCGCGTTTGCAGGGTCGGCGCGGATCGTCAGCCATTTGTCAGAATCCCGAACGGGCCTCGATCTTCGATTTGACCTCGATGTCAAGATGGCGATCCAAGGTCCCGTTGCGTGCCATTTCCATCCGGCGGGTTGGGGGGATGGATTCCAGAACCTCGCGGCGGATGGTCTCTTTCAGTTCAGCGTCTGAATGGTCGAGACTCAAACGTGCCAATGGTTCGCGTTGGGCGGCTTGTTTGGCCCATGCATCCCACGCTTTGGCGTCGCTGGGTAGTTCGCGCACACCGCCGGAAATCGTCACCAGCGTCTCGGGTTCCAAGATCAGCCCTTCGACGATCCGCTCCGCGACGGCTTGGTGTAGGCGATGACCAAATACACGCGCCAACGCCAACGCGGCCTGATGCTGTTCAGATTCGAGGCGCTTCAATTGGTGGGGTGGTGTCGTGGCCAACAACGAGTCAATGCGCGATTGGCGTGCGTTTTGGGCGTCGATTTCAGATTGGATGCTCATTCTTTGGTCTCCTTGCGGCGAGCGGCATCAGCCGCGATTAGTTTCGGAGTCATGGTGTGATCGTCGTATCCGCGTTTTGCGCGAATGCGCGCGAGAACGTCGGACAAGCGGAAATATTCCGTCCGTCCTCCACCCTTCGGTCCCGC
>WFWZ01000029.1 GCA_015490875.1 Planctomycetaceae bacterium | reverse complement strand
GGCAACACCACTCGGAACAAGTGCGGAAACGTGCTGAGCGGCTGTTGGCGCAAACCGTCGATAGCAATCGAGCCGAAGTCGTCGCGCAGCGTGCGGCCGAAGTTCGGGAGCTATCGGGAAATGCGGTTCGAGGAAAAAAGGTTTTCGAAAAGCGGTGTTCGACGTGTCATCAGCTCGAGGGCGTCGGCAACGCGATCGGGCCAGATCTCCTAGCGCTAAGCGACCGATCGACGAGTTTTCTCTTGACGGCGATCTTCGATCCCAATCGAGCACTCGAGGATCGCTACCAAAGTTATGTGGCGGCGTTGACGGACGGTCGCGTGATGTCCGGCCTGCTGTTGGCCGAAGCAGCGAATAGTGTAACGCTGGTCGATCAGGAGGGACGCCAGCACGTCTTGTTGCGAAGCGAAATCGAACAGATCAAGAGCACGGGGAAGTCGCTCATGCCGGAAGGGCTTGAGAAAGAACTCTCGCCTCAAGACACGGCTGATGTGATCGCGTACTTGCAGTCTTTCCAGCCAAAGCCCAAGTCGTTTCCTGGAAACGAGCCGCAACCGGCACCGGTGCGTGACGACGGATCGTTTCGACTTTTCGCGATCCATGCACGCATCTACGGGCCGTCATTGGTGTTCGAACCTGAACATCGCAATCTGGGGTATTGGAAGAGCGACCGGGATTGGGCGGCTTGGGACGTCGATGTGACTCGAGCCGGCAAGTACCGTGTGGTCATGTTCTATGCGTGTGCGCCCGAGTCGGCCGGGAATCGGTATCTGTTGACGATCGGCGGGCAGTCTTTGACCGGCGAAATCGCATCGACGGGCGGCTGGGCGAATTACCGCTCGGTCGTGCTGGGAACCGTCGAGCTGACAACCGGTCGGACCGAAGCGGTGATGCGGGCCGACGGCTCGGTGCAGGGAGCTCTCTGCGATTTGCGGGCGATTTATTTTCTTCCGGTCGGCGATTAGATGAAGCGCTCGCCGTTGGCTATAATGGCCCCGTTGTCCGGCAAGGGGTGCCTTCGTTGGGAAGCACGATGACAGCCGGTGTGAGTAAGCAGAACTGTGTTGAGAGAGTCACTGTCCCAAGGGAGATGATCGAATGATGCGAGCATGGGCGAGCGGTTTGGCGATCTGCGTCGCGGTATGTGGTTTGGCGAGAGCGGCGGGACCAGATGAGGAGATTTATGTGGATCCTCAGAAAGCCGGTCCCGACTATGCAGTACAGGGTGAATATGTAGGTGAGACGGTCGAGGGGCAGAAGTGGGGAGCGCAAATCATCGCGTTGGGCGATGACAAGTTTCGGGTCATCGGATACAAGGGAGGTCTGCCGGGCGAGGGGTGGCTGCGAGGGGACGAGCAGGTTTCCGCCGACGGCGAGCGAATCAATGGAACGGTCACGTTCGAAGGCCCCGAATTCACGGCAAAGGTCAGCGACGGTCAGCTCATCGTCGAGGACTTCAACGGCGACGAAGTGGCTCGTTTGAAGAAAGTGCATCGAAAGAGCCCGACACTGGGGAAGAAGCCACCGGCCAATGCCATCGTTCTCTTCGATGGGACCTCGGCGGACGAGTTCGAGAACGGAAAGATCGTGATGGGCAACCTGTTGGCCGCCAACTGCTGGTCGAAGCGCAAGTTCGGCGACCACACGTTGCATGTCGAATTCCGTACGCCCTTCAAACCGAAGGCACGTGGACAGGCTCGAGGCAACAGCGGCGTGTATGTGCAGAGCCGCTATGAAGTGCAAGTGCTTGATTCGTTCGGGTTGTCGGGCGCGAGCAACGAGTGCGGGGGGATTTACAAGATCGCCGAGCCTCGAGTCAACATGTGCTATCCTCCGCTGACGTGGCAGACTTATGACATCGAGTTTACGGCGGCGCGCTACAATGACGAGGGCAAGAAGATCGCGAATGCTCGGATCACCGTCAAGCACAACGGCGTGGTGATCCACCAAGATTTGGAGTTGCCTCACGCAACACCTGGACGTCACGCAGAAGGCCCCGAACCCGATGCCCTGTACCTCCAAGGACATGGCAACCCGGTCGTCTATCGCAACATCTGGGTAGTCGAGCGCTGAGGATCCTTCCTCGCGTACACCGCGCAAGGCGACGACGGTCACGCGTGACGCTGCCAGTGATCCTTGAGAAAATCGGCCAGTCCACTGCGCTGGTAGGCGGCCAGTGTGGGCAGGGAGAACCGGACGATGTCCTGGTCGTCCGGCGTCGTGTCGAGATCGACTGGTAGGCCGAACTCGCGCAGCTCGCCCATCCGGTACGTATCCTTGGGAACGTACAATTCGACATCGAGCGACTCGCGCCGCTTGGTATAGACGGTGGCCCACCGCTGACCGTCCGCTTTGCGCAAGTGTACGCAGGTCTTTTGTCCCCACTCCCAGTCGAGGTCGGGGAGGTTCTTTTCGATGTTCCGTTTGAGTTCTCGCCAGAGGCTCATGGGCCAGCGAGGCTTCTTGCCGTTGGAGAAGCCTTTCTCGAGTTCGTGCCATTTGGGGCCGAGCTTCTTCCATGGCATCGCAGCTTCCACCGAGTAGGAAGCATCGTCCGTGGCTGCGCAAAACGATTGGCATGCCTGTTCCAGAAAGTCCCAAAAGCCGGGATGGTCGATCTCCTCGAGGCGATGGACGCGAATCTCGATTTCTTGAGCGTCACCGCTCACGTTCCGACAACGCAAACGAGGTTCGTTGCCATAGATTGGCAGTTCGTCCATCTCGTTGAGTGTTTTCAAGGGGATCTGCCGTCGCAACTCCTTTTCGACGAAGCGACCGGCGGGAACGCGGAACTTCATCTTCAACAGCCAGGTTTCGGCCGTGATCGCATGGAAGAACCACCCCCGGCTTTTCCGTTCAGCCGCGATTTCCACGACGGTGCGGTTTTGCCAGTCGGTTTCGGAGAAGCTGCCGAGTTCCTGGATGGTATCGACGACTTTCTCGAGAATCTTTCCGTCCCAGCGACAGGGTTGACCGGTGCGATCGAGTCGGTCTCGCGTGTGCCAACGCCGCCCGTCGATTACCCACGGCGGATCGACTTCGCGAGCCACGTCGTCGATTTCCATAGCCGTTCCCTGGTCGGATATTTCCTCGGCTACTTCCGCTTCGAGGCTCGTCCAGACATCGATGGTCGGTCCTTGCTCGAGCACCGGTCCGAGCGCTTCACCCGTCCAGCAACGAAGCAGCTCGTTCGGGCGTTCGACGGCCTCGGAAGCATACCGGACGATCTGTTCGGGTGTGCCGCTGACAACGATCTGTCCTCCACCGTCGCCGGCTTCGGGCCCGAGTTCGATCAACCAGTCGGCGGTCTTGATGACATCGAGATTGTGTTCGATGAGGACGACGGTGTTGCCTTGGTCGACGAGTTGATGGAGGACATCGAGGAGTCGGCGGAGATCGTCGAAGTGGAGTCCGGTGGTCGGTTCATCGAGCAAGTAGAGCGTACGGCCGGTACCGGGGCGAGCGAGTTCGGCGGCGAGTTTGACGCGTTGAGCCTCACCGCCGGAAAGCGTGGGAGCTGCCTGGCCGAGGGGAAGGTAACCCAGGCCAACCTGGCAGAGGGTGTCGAGAATGCGCGTGATCTTGGGGAAGTTCTGAAAGAGTTCTCGGGCCTCCCGAGCCGTCATTTCGAGTACATCGTAGATCGACTTGCCTCGATAAGTGACTGCAAGTGTCTCTGGTTTGTAACGTTTTCCCTGACAGTCTTCGCAGGGGACCCACACGTCGGGGAGGAAGTGCATTTCGATGCGCTTCTGTCCATTGCCTTCGCAGGCTTCGCACCGACCGCCCTTCACGTTGAAACTGAATTGCCTCGACGTGAACCCTCTCACGCGGCTTTCGGGAAGTGCCGCATAGAGTTGCCGGATCAGCTCGAAGACCCCTGTGTAGGTTGCCGGATTGGAAGTGGGCGAATTGCCGAGGGGCTGCTGGTCGACACGAATCACTTTGTTGATGTGCTCGAGCCCTTCGAGCGCTTCGAAAACTCCCACGTCGTGCATGGCCAGATGAAGTTTGTTGGCCAAAGCGGGGAAGAGGATTCCTTCGACGAGCGAACTTTTTCCCGAGCCGCTGGGGCCGGTGACGACCGTCAACGTGCCGAGGGGAAAGGGGACGTCGATCTCTTTGAGGTTGTGGTGGGCTGCACCGCGCACGATGAGCCACCCGCCGCCTGGAGCGTCAATGTCCTTCTCAGGACGTTGGTTCCCGCGCCAGGCCGCCTGCTTGGGAGACACGTCGATGCGTCGCCGTTTGGGGACGGGGATCCCTTTCTTGCCCGTGAGATAAGGGCCGGTGACACTTGTGCGTCGCCGACTCACCTGCTTGACGGTTCCCTCGGCGACGATCGTGCCTCCTTGCTTGCCGGCCCCCGGACCGAAATCGCAGATGCGGTCGGCAGCAGCGATGACGTCGCGATCGTGTTCGACAACCAGAAGCGTATTGCCCAGATCGCGCAGGCGGTGGAGAGCTTGGATGAGACGGCGATTGTCGCGAGGGTGAAGTCCGATCGTCGGTTCGTCGAGGACATAGAGAACGCCGCACAGGCCGCTGCCGAGTTGGCTGGCGAGCCGAATCCGCTGCGCTTCGCCGTTGGAAAGAGTCGCGGCCGGACGAGCCAGTGTGAGATAATCGAGTCCCACATCGACGAGGAATTTCAGCCGCGAGCGGACTTCGCGCAGCAGATCGGCGGCTACCTTCCTCGCGTGACCGCGGAGTTTCCAGTTCTGGATCGTGGTCAGCAATTCCCCCAGTGGCATGCGGCAAAGCGTGCCGATCGTCTCGTCCTGGAATCGCATGGCGGCCGCGTCGTCGCGGAGGCGACTGCCGGCACAGTAGGGACAGTCGATGGTGCCAACGATGGCAAAGATCGACATGCGAAGGTTGTACGCTTTGCGGCGCGCTTCGTCGAGGGCCGGATAAAGGCCCTTATATTGGAACTCGAACAGAGGCGTTCCGTCGGCGGTGCGCACGGTGAACCAGCGTTGGCCGGTGCCGTAGAGGAGTTGCTGTTGTTGACGCGGTCGCAGTTCGGCGAATGTTCGATCGGTCGGGATCTCGAGCTCCCGGCAAAGGGCGTCGAGCATGGCCTGCGCGAGCGGCGCGGGTTGGTCGGGCCACAACTTGATCGCACCATCGCGGAGAGGAAGGTGGTCGCTGACCAGATGCTCCAGTGCGGCTCCTTCTGTCGTGCCCAGTCCTTCGCAATGAGTGCACCAGCCGCGAGGATGGTTGAAGGAGAAGTGGAAGGGAGACAGGGGCTCGAACTGGCGGCCGCACGATTCACAGGTCAACTCGCGGCTGAACGACCGAACGCGCCAGTGGGGTTCGGCGCGGCTGGCGTCCGCTTCGATCACCTGGATCAGGCCTTCGCCGGTGGCGAACGCCGTTTCGACGCTGTCGGCGATGCGGCTGCGATGACGGGGGTCGACGACGATTCGGTCGACGACGACGGCTGCGTCGGACGGGTCGAATGCCTCGGGGCGAAGCTCGTCGAGGGACCAGGTTCGGCCTTTGGTGCGGAGTCGCACGAAACCTTGTTCGCGCATCGAAGCGACGGCGTCGTCGAAGTCTTCGGGCAGGTCGAGCGGCGCGGCGATGAGGAGTCGCGTTTTGGATGGATACTCCAGGATAAGATCGACGATCTCGTCGACGGTGCGCGCATAGACGGGTACATCGCATGTCGGGCAGTATGGTTGACCGAGTCGAGCCATCAAGATGCGCAGATAGTCGTAGATCTCCGTGATCGTACCGACGGTCGACCGGGGCGTATGTCCCGAGTTCCGTTGTTCGATGGCGACCGCCGGCGAGAGTCCCTCGACATGTTCCAAGCGAGGTTTGGGCATCTGGCTGACGAACTGCCGGGCGTAAGCGCTGAGGCTCTCGACGTAGCGGCGTTGTCCCTCGGCATAGATCGTGTCCATGGCGAGGGATGTCTTGCCTGAGCCGCTCGGTCCGCAGAAGACGGTCAACGCGTCGCGGGGAAGGCGGACATCGAGGTACTTTAGATTGTGTTCGTGAGCGCCTTGAACAGTGAGGTGACGGATGCCGGCCTTGCGTTTGAGTTTTCGTTTCCCGTTGGTGGAGGAGGAACTTCGGCGTGTCCTTTTCAGACCGAGGGCCTCCGCGAGGAAGCCGGCGGTGGCCGAACACTGAGAGCGCGCGACCTCTTCGGGGGTGCCCTCGGCCACGATCCTTCCGCCGCCGGCACCGCCTTCGGGTCCGAGGTCGATGACCCAATCGGCCGTCTTGATGACGTCCAAATTGTGTTCCACGACGACGACCGTGTTTCCTTGATCGACGAATCCGTGCAGAACTCGCAGAAGAAGTTCCACATCGGCGAAGTGAAGACCCGTGGTCGGTTCGTCGAGGACGTAGAGCGTCCGGCCGGTCGAACGTTTGGAGAGTTCGCGCGCCAGTTTGATGCGTTGAGCTTCACCGCCGGAAAGGGTCGGGGAGGGCTGGCCGAGTTTGATATAGTCGAGCCCCACATCGTGAAGCGTTTGCAACTTATTGCGAATCGGCGGGATGTTCTCGAAGAGCTCGAGCAACTGCTGGACATCCATTTCGAGGATGTCGGCGATCGACTTGCCTTTGTAGAGGATCTCGAGCGTTTCCCGGCCATAACGGTGTCCGCCGCAATAGGAGCAAGTGACCCAGACGTCGGCGAGAAAGTCCATTTCGAGTTTCGTCGAGCCGTTTCCCTGGCAGGCTTCGCAGCGTCCTCCTTCGACATTGAAACTGAAACGGCCGGGCTTGTATCCGCGCTGCTTGGCCTCGGGCAGTTTGGCGAAGAGTTTGCGAATCTCGTCGAAGACTTTGATGTACGTGCCGGGGTTGGAGCGGGGCGTTCGACCGATGGGCGACTGGTCGATCGTGATGAGTTTATCGAGGTGTTCGATTCCTTCGATACGCTCGTGTCGACCCGGTTCGTCGGCGCCTCGATGCAGTCGTGCCCGCAAGGCTTTGGCGAGGATGTCGTTTACCAGCGAGCTTTTTCCCGAGCCCGAAACTCCGGTGACGCAGATGAAGCGTCCGAGAGGAAAGTTGACATTGATGTTCTTGAGGTTATGGTGGCGAGCTCCGACGATGGTCAATGTTTTCCCGCTGCCGCTGCGCCGTTCGTGCTCGAACGTGATCCGCCGCTTGCCACTGAGGAACTGCCCTGTGACGCTCTTTTCGTTTTGGGCGATTTCTTGCGGAGACCCGGTGGCCACGATGTGGCCGCCGCGCACGCCGGCACCGGGACCGAAGTCGATCACATGGTCGGCCGACCGGATCGTCGCTTCGTCATGTTCGACGACCACGACGGTATTGCCCAGGTCGCGCAGATGGGCCAGCGTTTGCAACAGTCGCTCGTTGTCGCGCGGGTGCAATCCGATCGACGGTTCGTCGAGGATGTAAAGGACTCCGACGAGGCCGCATCCGACTTGGCTGGCCAGTCGAATCCGTTGGGACTCGCCGCCGGAGAGCGTGGGAGCTCGCCGATTGAGCGTGAGGTAATCGAGGCCGACGTCGAGCAGGAACTGGAGGCGGGAACGGATTTCCTTGAGGACTTCGACGGCGATGGTTTGTTGGACTGGATCGAGTTGGAGTTCGGAGAAGAAGGCGAAGGCGTCGGCAATGGAGAGTCTTCCGATTTCCGGGAGCGTGCGATGAGGCTGCTCGGCAAAGCGTGGACTTTTCGATGTGATTTTGACGGCTCGAGCTTCTTCACAAAGCCGCTCGCCTTTGCACGCCGGGCAGACGACGGTTCGCATGTATTGTTCCAGCTTGCGGCGCTGGGGGATGCTTCGGCTGCGGTGGTAGGTTTCGAGCAAGTCGGGGATGATGCCGGCGAACGTGCCGCCGTACTTCATCGGCGCGGAACCACCTCGCCATGTGAAAGTAATGTGCTGGTCGCCCGTGCCGAAGAGCCACAAGTCTTGAAGTTCGTCGGGGAGATCGCCCCACGGGGTGTCAAGCAGGGTTCCGGGCTCGAGCGACAGAATCCGCTCCATCGTATCGGCGACGCCTTGATAGATGTGACGTTTCCATCGGCCTAGTTCGCGCCACGGCCCGAGCAATTCGATGCAACCTTTCTTGAAGGAGAGCGTGGGATCGGGAACGAGAAGCTCGGGGTCGAAGCTGTACAGGTCGCCCAGGCCGTGGCATTCCGGGCACATGCCTTGAGGGCTATTGAAGCTGAAGCGTTGGGGAGTTGGAGGTTCGAAGCCCCGGCCGCACCGGCCGCAGGCAAAATGACTCGAGAAGGTCATTTCCTCGAGGCGGGGGCGACTGGTGGCATCCGCTGAGGAATCCGACGAGCGTTCCTCACCGCCGTCGGCATCCACTGGTAAGACGAAGAACGTTCCGTCGCCTTGTTGCAGGGCCAAGTCAACGCTTTCGGCCAACCGCGTGCGGATCTTGTCCGATGCGACGAGTCGGTCGACCACGACGTCGATATTGTGGCGTTGGTTGCGGTTCAACTCCGGGGGACTGCTGAGGGAAATGATTTCGCCGTCGACGCGAGCGCGGACGAACCCCTGTTTGAGCAGTTCGTCGAAGAGGTCCCGGTAGTGTCCCTTCTGGCCTCGGACTCGAGGCGCCAGGATCAGGAACCGTGTTCCGGGAGGGAGCTGGAGGATCCGACCGAGCATGGCTTCACGGGACTGAGCGGCGACGGGAATGCCGCACGATGGGCAGTGAAGCTGGCCGACTCGAGCGAAGAGGACACGGAGAAAGTCGTAGATCTCCGTAATGGTGCCGACGGTGGAGCGAGGGTTCGTGCCGGCACTCTTTTGAGAGATGGAGATCGACGGGCTGAGGCCTGCGATGCGGTCGGCTTCCGGTTTGGGAAGTTGGCCGAGGAACTGGCGCGCGAACGTCGAAAGGGCTTCCATGTATCGCCGCTGGCCTTCGGCATAGAGTGTGTCGAACGCGAGTGAACTTTTTCCCGAGCCGCTAACGCCGGTGAGGCAGATCAGGCGATTGCGTGGGATCCAGACGTCGACGTTCTGGAGGTTGTGTTCGCGGGCACCTTTGACAGTGATATCCGAATCGGGCATGGTCGCTCCGAGCGAGCTGCATTGGGGGACGAAGGAGGCATTGCGAGGCAAGGGCTGCCTCGAAGTGCCGAGGGAGCATTGGAGACAGCCTATGGTTAGGGTATGGGCCGTTGGGGGCTGAGAGAAGGGCGGCCGAGCGAGTTACCGGCCTGTCGACGCTAGAAGCTCGATCCGCTAGGATGGGCAGCGAGTTCGGCCGGTGTGGTTCAAGCCTGGGGCGTAGGTGTTGGTCCGTCACCCCAATCGGGGCTCAGGCTCCGCCGAGCGAGTCGCTTGGGGGCGACTCGAGCCAGCACCGGGGCGGGATGGTTAGCGAAAGGATGAGGCAGCATGAGCGAGCAAAAGCGGTTTGATGCGCAGAGCGATTGTCCGGGAGGACTTGCTCAGACAGTGAAGGAATGTGGGTGCTCGCACTTGGTGCCCAAGTTGACCGCCATCGGCCGAGCCTGGGGAGGCAACCAGCGGCGTGCCGCCATCGACCAGCTGGATGTCTTGATCCGCAAGGAGGGGATGCGACCCTGCACGGTCATGATGAAGTTGGAGATCCTCCAGGAGATGGAGGCGTTCGACGAGGCGATCGAAACGGCGCAACAGTTGGTGGAGGCGTTTCCCGACCTGGCTTCTCCTCGAGCCAAGCTCGCCACGCTACTGGCACTCAAGAGGGACGAGCGGGCGATCGACGTCTTCCTTCAGGCGGGCGAATGTTACGATGAGAACCGGGAGGCCGACACGCACCTCATGCAAGCAGGCGTACTGATCCTGGACTGGTACGTCGAATCGAGACTCGATCCCTTGGCGGCCGGCGCACTTGCGTACGTGGTGGCTCCTGCGTTTGCGGATGAACGTGTGGGAGATCTGGTCCGTGTTTTGGCCGGACATCCCCAGACGAAGAACGCGTCGATCTTAGCCGGCACGCATATTGGGCCTTTCGACAAGACAGGGGAAGCGGACATTTTCAAACGCCTACCCGGCTTTGAAGAGGCGTTGAAGGAGTGTCTTCGCGGACGCATGGTTCGAGCAGCAGAGCGGCTCGAGGAACTGGCAGAGGAACACCCAGGGGAGCTCGAGTTGCTACGCGAGGCGGCTCGCTGCTATGCCGGTGCCAACCAGAGCGAGAAAGCGGCCGCCGTATTGCGACGAATAGCGGACAACCCGCGTCTTTCGGATGCCTGGAGGCTGTGGGTGCGATCGGTGCTTCAGTGGTATGAGGCGGTCGTTGTCAAGCCGACATGTTTCCGGAGTCAAGTGGTCGTCGAATTGGCCGACACCGAGAAAGCCATGGAGTTGTTGCACGCGCATGACCAGTCGTTGGTAATTCCGGGCATCGCCGAACAGCTCCAGCAATTGAAGCCTCCTCCCAAAGTCGGGTTCATTTTGATTTCTCAGCCGGTGTTGACAAAACTCAGTTCGGAAGAAGTCGCGGCGGTGACTCCGGAGCGAGTTCCTCGCCACTTGGGGCTTGCTCTGGTGTTCGGCAAGCAGACGGACCGGCCGGCTCGACTGGTAATGACGGTCGATGCAGAGGACCTCGCCGACATACGGGCGTTGCTCGAGTCGATTCTCGGTGACCAAATCGTCAGGCTCGAGGTGGAGCCGCGGGGAGTTTCCGTGCCTCGCGTCTTGGCTCCTAGGGTCCAATGGCATCCGGTGGGAGCTCAAGTCGACGATCTGCGTTCCCTGGTAGAGCGGTGCGATCAGTGGTGGGTGGACGAGGTCTGGCCGGAGTTGCCGCATCCGGGACTGGGAGGCAAGACGCCTCGCGAGGCGAAAGCGGATCCAGCGTTGGCTGATGCCTTGGCTGGGGCCGTTTTCAACTTGGAAGTCTACTTCGGTGCACTCGGCAAGGAGGTCGATCTTGGGAGGCTCCGCGCCTCTTTGAATGTTCCTGAGATTGCCGAAGCCGATCCGTGGGAGACGCCGGTCGAGTACCTTCCCCTTCCTCAGTGGACGCGCGTGGATCTGGTGAAACTTGGGAAGGAGGACGCGATTCAACTTTTGGAACGGGCACTCCGATTCCGCTACGTTTCGGCGGTTCGGAAATTGTTGCCGCATGTTGCTGAATTGTTTGGTGATAACGAGACGGTGCGCCTTGCCAATCTCTATGCGTTCGCTGCCAACGTTGATCCCGACGGTAAGCGTTCGGCCGAGCTGTACGAGCAAGGAGCGAAGCTGCTGGAATCCGCGGGAGAAGAAAGTTTCATTCTCCGATTCTTGGCCTTGAAGAATACCGTCGAGGCATCGGTGACGGAGGAACTTCCGCAGAGAGTCGCTGCCGCTTATGAGGCGGCCAAGGAGGAAGAACAGAGGTTGGTGGTCTTTAGGCTGTTGTACGAATACGGTTTTCTGCAACCGAGCGAAGGTGTGGAGCCGTTGGAGGAGTCAGGGGCTTCTGCCGCCGCCGTCCCCGCTGCCGAATCGGGACTCTGGACCCCGGACAGCGACGTGCCGGCAGAGGGATCGGCACCGAAGAAAGAGTCGAAGCTCTGGCTGCCCGGCATGGACTGATCTGGTGCGACCCGGGGATTCCCTCCAGCCGATCCAGATCCACCAATCCGCACATGCGTTACGGCGCAAGGCGTGGAAACAGGGCGACTGGTACAGCAGGCAAATAAAGACTCACCGATCGCCCTGGTAGTGGCCGAAGAACGAGTAGAACGCGGAGCGTCCTGCGTTTGAAGCCGCCTGCGGCTGACCCGACCCACCTGCCGTCTCAGCGCCTTGAGGCGTCCCTCCGAGGCGGCACCGGCGCACACAGAGCGTCTCGACGAAGCCTTGGTCTGGAAGGAGTCCCCCACGATGCCAAGCGTCTTGCACCGAATGATTCCGAGTCTCACCGGCTGCCTGCTGGCCGCCGCACTTGCGGTAGTTCCCGCTTGGGAGGCGCAAGCCGGGGGGCATCACCGTAACCGCTGCCCCAACCCGGGCAATTGTCGGCCCGTTCAGTATGGCCAGCCCGACCTTTTTGCGAATTATTACGTTCCTGGAACGTGCGGCGGTGTGCCAGCGCAGATGTACCCGGCTCCGCACTACGTTCCCCCGATGGCCGGCTACACGTATGTGACCTACCAGCCGCTCATGCCGCACGAACTCCTGTACACGCATCATCGTTCCTACTACCGGTACTATGACGGCGGGCGAGGGATGACTCGGGCAAGTGTCCACTGGTACAACAATCCGATCGCTTCCCCGCTCAAGTCGATGAAGCACCACTTCCGCATCGCTCGCTGAGTCCGCTCCATCGGCTCGAACCTAGGCGACCGATCCCTTTGATTCCGATAAAGGATGCCTCCCATGACCAGACGCTTCCTCGCCCTTTCCCTTTTGGCGCTTGCCGCTGTCGTCTTCGGCTGGGCCTCACCGGCTCACGCCGGCGGCCGCCGCGCCATCGCCTCGCGATGGGGCTACCGCCACGCCCAGACACGGCCGTGGCACGGCGCATACTACTACACACAAGCAGGAGCTCCCGTTGCCCTCGTCGTTCCTCCCACGGCCCAGTCGCAGATGTTCTGGGGATGGGGAGTCGCTCAATCGGGAACTCGTCCGATCTACCACCAGTTCGCCCGACCTTATCCGGGCGAGTCGGCAGGTGGAGCCGACCAGCTCTATCCCACGCCGACATGGCCTAGCCACACCGACCAGTTTGGCGTCTATTACGTGCGAGGCCCCTGGGGCGCCACGGCTCCGCGCGCTTGGCGCCACCGAAGACCCTGACCTACTTGCGTCTCCTGCACGCTCGGACGGCAACTCGCCCCGCCACTCGATCCCAAGAGTCGGCGGGGCGTTTTTCGTGCGATCTGTGGACTCACGCCCACAGTCGTTCCGTGCCGCCGCTTCCCGGCCAGCGTCCTATACGTCTCATACGTCCTATAGGTCGTATGGGAACACGCCATCCACTTGCAACACGGTCAGCCTGTTCAAAAATCTTTCCGCTCGATTACCAGACAGGTGAGTCCCAAGACCAGGACGAAGAAGACGCCGGTGGCGAGGAGGGGTTCCCACGGATTGAGCGACTCTCTTGGTGCTTCGATGTCTTCGCGATTGAAGTCTCCGTCGGTCGTTTCCTTCTTCAACATCAGATACTGCGCCGTATTCTTGAGTTCGCCGGGCTGCGGCATGATGCGATCCAGCGGGCGGACGATGGTGAAGTAGATCCACTGCGACCACGTCAGCCCCGGCTGGTATTGACGTACCATTTTCTCGCTCTTTGGATCGAACCATGCGATCCGGCGGAAGTGATGGACGAGCTGCAATGTGCCCTGTTCGTCGAATCCAACTGCATCGATCCGGCGCTGAGGCAGCTCGCTCGGCCGTTCGTAGCGACGTTCCCCCTTGGCCTGCGGTCGTAGCAAGTACAGCGTGTGGTTGTGGTACAAAACGGCGAACGTCGATCCATCTCGTGCCGCAACGACCTGGCGGGGCTGGCTCTTCGGTTCGCGACGGTACGTGTGCCGTTTCTTAAGCGTCGTGGCGTCCAATTCGATCACGTCGCCATCCACGAGAATGCAGACGACTGTGGTCCCGCCGATCGCCACGGCGCCTCCTTGTTCCCCATCGCTTGTCACCGTCGTGCGGCCGACCTGTTCATACTTGCCTCTCTCACTCATCCGATAGACGGCCACCTCGCCGCCGTCGTAAACGGCCAGGCGTCCGGTCGGCGGATCGATGGCAACATGGGAAGGACCTCGCAGCGCCCAATCTGACGGCCCGATCGGCTCGAATTCACGCTTGCCAAATCGCGGGAGCTTGAAAAAGAAGCCAGTCGGAACTCCCTCGTCTTCCTCTTCGGAAGCCCACCGATGGATCCGGTAGATGCCGTCGATCCCCACGGCGATCACACCTCCGTCAGGGATGGTGAAAAGGTCCAAGGTTCCTTGAGGCAGCCGGATCCCGTTGGTCGACTCCCACGCCTCGCCGCTTGGCGAGAGAATCTCGAGCCTCGGCCGGTCGAACATGCCGCCTCGCGCGCGAGCAAAACGACGAGCAACGAGGATCCGCTCGCCCCCTTCTGTCTCGACCCACACCGGACCGACGACGCGCATCGAACTCGGCGCTCCGAATCGTTCACTAACCGACTGCCACTCATGTTGGTCATCATTCCATTTCAGAAGCCCACCTGACTTGGTGACGGCGAGCGTTTTCCCGCGGTCTTGCCGAAGATGGCTGATCTCCTGGGGCATGATGGACAGACGGACATAGAACCCGTCGGTAACGGCGATAGCGAAACCGGCGGTCCAGAAGAGGACCGCCGCCGCGACCGCGACGATCGCGTTTCGCGAGAGGGCTCCCACCGATGCCGAGACGCTGTAGTAGACGGCAAAGATGAAGAGAAAGACGGGAATGCTCGTCCACCAACCGCTGTTCCATACGCCGAATCGCCAGCCCAGGATCAACCACAGGCCGATGTTGAGATAGGCCGTACAAAGAAAGATGTAGGCACAGCCTCCCAAAAACTTCGCGAGAAAGGCGACCGACCGGACGATCGGCTTACTGAAGAGAAGACTCAGACTGCCTGGTTCGAACAATTGCGGCGTGATCGACGAGGTGACCATGATGGCGATGAAAACGCCGATATTGCCGAGCAGAAACCCACTGACCGCCGGAACAATGGTATCGCTGATGAAGGTTCGGAATCGGACGCCCGGCATGGTAAAGGGACTCGTCACGTCGAAACCGAAGTAACGGATGACGACTCGGACACCTCCCTTCGAGATGTAATTGGGAAAGGCCGCCTGCAACAAAAGCCGGTTGCGGCGTTGGCGGTCGATGCGATCAAGCGAGGACGCATCCTGGTTAACCAGTGCCTGCGTCTCTTTGTCGAGCAGGACTCCTCGCCATGCGTCGGCGTCGTAGAGGTCTTCCGACTCGATCAGCCGGTTCAGCGCTCGGCGAATCCGAGAACGATTCTGAACGCGTTCCCCCGGAGAACTTCCCGGGTCTGCGATTCGTTCCCACGCTTTCCGTTCGGTCGAGGTCAAAAGAGACCAGATACGCTTCCCGGGCGATGGCTCGGTCCCTTCGGCTTCGGCTCGAATGCGTCGTGCGAGCTTGACGGGAGAAACCAACTCGTGGGACTCCAGCGTGGTAGCAACCTCTTCGCGCACACTTGCCGGTGCGAGTCCGAGCAGAATGAGCGTGATGGGAACGACCAACAGCCACAGCGTCCAGGAGACGACGGCCTCCCGGAACGAGTCGAGGATCAGTGCAACATAGGGCCTCATCGGCGTGTCCGATCGATTCGATAACAAAGGGATTCGACGTTCAGGATGCCTGCGGGTCGGCGGGCTCGACGAGCCGCATGAAGGCGTCTTCGAGCGTAGCACGAGCTCGAGCGATCTCGAGGATGCTCAAGTCCGCCTGCCGCAGCCGGTCGATGAGCCGATCGAGCGACTGTTGGTCTGATACGACTCCCTGCCATACCATTTCGTCTTCTTGCACGGTCCACTGAGGCGGCAGCTCGGATTCATCCAGCACCATCCGCAATCGGTGTGGGTCTCCCTTCACACGAATCCGCAGTCGCAATTGCCCCGCCGTGACCTCGGAGAGTTCCGCCACCGTTCCCGTGCGCCGCAACTGACCAAGGTGCAAGATGGCCACGCGGTGACATACCATTTCGACTTCCTGTAGCAGGTGGCTGTTTAGCAGAACCGTTCGTCCTTCTGCGCTGAGCTGCTTGAGCAGGTCACGAACGGCGGCACGTCCGACCGGATCGAGTCCGTCCGTCGGCTCGTCCAAGAAGATGAGCTCCGGATCGTGCAACAGCACCTGAGCCAACCCCAGGCGTTGGCGCATCCCTTTCGAGTACTTTCGGACCGAATCGCGAGCGCGCTCGGCGAGCCCGACTTGTTCGAGCAGCTTCATCCGCCGAGCTCGAACGTCGCGGCGCGAAAGGCCGCTGAGTTGCCCATAGAGCATCATGGCACTGAGGGCGTTGTGGTGACCGGGAATCGTGAGGTTCTCCGGAAGGTAGCCGACGCGCCGGCGACCACGCCGATCACCGGCACGGTAGCCCAATAGCATGGCCGAACCGCGATAGCGCCGCACGATGCCAAGGAGAATCTTGACCAGCGTCGTCTTGCCGGCGCCGTTGGGACCGAGCAGGCCGAAGATCTCTCCTTCGCGCACTTCCAGCGAGACGCCTCGCAAAGCGTGCACCTTTCGGCCGAACCTCGCCCCGTAGGTCTTTTCCAACTGTCGGAGCTCAATGACTGCTGTCATGGACGGCCATTCGCTAAAGGCGCATGAATCTTGGCAAAGAACTCACGGGAGGCTCAAAGGAACGGCGCCCCCGTCGTGGCAGTACTCGCCCGTCACCACTTCCCCAAACAGCGTGTGGGCATTGGCTTCATAGATGACGACCGGGAGGAAATGCCCGATCTGTCGTTCATTCCCGTCGAAGACGACGATGCGGTCGCAAAGCGTGCGTCCGGTCAACTGCATCTGCGGTCCCGAGGCTCCCTTCTGACGAGCCGCCTTGCTCGGACCCTCCACGAGCACCTCGACTTTTTCTCCGATGAAACGCTGGTTGTCTTCTTCGCTGATGGCGTTTTGCAGAGCGAGCAGCTCACGGTTGCGCCGCTGCTTCACCTCATAAGGCACATCGTCGGGAATCCGAGCCGCCGCCTTGGTGCCGGGTCGTTCGCTGTACTTGAAGATGAAGCTGTTCTTGAATCGATAGCGGCGCACCGCTTCCATGGTCTGCTCGAAGTCTTCTTCCGTTTCGCCGCAGAATCCCACAATGAAGTCGCTGGCGACCGCAGCCTGCGGCAGACGCTCACCGATGCGCTGCATCATCTCGTCGTACTGGGCCACGGTGTAACCCCGCTTCATGCGCCGAAGCACCGCATCCGACCCGCTTTGCAGGGGAACATGCAGGTAGGGCGAACACTTGGGAAGCTCACGCACCGCATCGAGGAGGTCGTCCGTCATATCCAGCGGATAATTGGTGACGAACTTGATCCGCTCGATTCCGTCCACTTGAGCTACGGACTCGAGGAGGTCTGACAAGCGTGTTGTCTTTTCTCCTTCCACATAGCGATAGCTGTTGACCGTCTGACCCAGGAGTGTCACTTCGCGACACCCCTGATCGGCCAGGACGCGCGCTTCGGCGACGATCTCGCCGGGCGCCCGTCCCTGCTCGGGGCCCCGCGTGTTCGGTACCACACAGTAGGTGCAAAACTTGTCACAGCCGATCTGGATGCGCAAATAGGCCTGAAACGGAGTGGGACGCATCGACGGGTCGCGCAGAGGATCGAAGGTTTCGTGGGAGCGTCGAATGGCGTCTGCCGAGCCGCTCGTTCGATCGAGACTCACGGCCACCTGCCGAGTCCGCTCGCGCCGAGCCCGCTCGATCAGCTTCGGTATCTGATGCAACTGCCCTGGGCCGACGACGAGGTCGACATAGGGAGCTCGCTCGAAGATCTTCCGCTGATCCTTCTGAGCCATGCAGCCGAGCACACCGATGACGCAGTCGGGACGTTGCCGCTTGAGTTGCTTGAGGGTCCCCAGCGCACTGTAAACTTTGTCTTCGGCGTGCTGTCGGACACTGCATGTGTTGAACAAGATGGCGTCGGCCCAGCGCGGCGCACCGGTCAACTCGTAGCCGTGGTGACGGAGACTCGCCACGACCATTTCACTGTCCAGCACGTTCATCTGGCAGCCTACGGTTTCGATATAGAGTTTCTTCCCCATGATCGTCGGTTCGAGCGACTCTAGTCAGCAAACGCAAACAGTTGGGGAAACGACGCTTCCCATCTCGCGCGGCCGATTTTTCGGCTTCTCAAGCCGCCTGACCCTCGGATGTTTCCGGAGGTTCCCTGCGAGCGGTGGTTTCCTTGCCGTCCTTTTCTTGAGATCCGGCAAGTTGTTCCTCAATCTGCCGTCCCAACTCGGCGATCACGGCATCACGCCGCACAAGCATGAATCGGATCAGCAGAGCGCCTGCAATGTACGCGGCGGCGCCGATCAATGCGACATCCCACCAGGCGACCGTCATGGCATCCCTTCCCCGAGGTCCATGGACTCGTTTCCTCACCGAGCCTCCCCATTGTAGCGACCCAGGCCGAACCCGGCAAAGGTCAGCCGCCGGAGGGAGCAGGGGAATCGTCTCCCCAGCGATCGCCCGGTGCCAAACGATACCCCCGAAGAAACTCGGCCGCCCCTTGAGATCGCTTGCCCGCCGGACAAAGCTGCTCGATGGCCAAAATCCCCTCCCCAGTGCGAACCCATAGTCGATCACCACTTGCAGCGCAGATCGTTCCCGGCGCACCACCAGCCAAGTCGGAAGTCTCTGGGGAGCTGGGAACGACCGATACCCGCTCGATCCGTAACATCATCGGAGGTTTTCCCGGCCGTGCCCATGTCGTGTAGGTTCCCGGCCACGGCCGCATGGCGCGAACCTGCCGTTCGATCTCGTCGGCAGAACGGCGGAAATCGATGCGCCCATGTTCCTTGCGCAATCGCGGGGCTCTCGTAGCGAGCGACGCGTCCTGCGGCGTTCCGATTGGCGAATGACCATCCCATGCAGCCAACTGCTCGATGGCCGCCTCGACGGCGCCGACTCCGAGTTCGGCCAAGCGCGCTTCGAGCGTCTGCGCGTCTTCTTCGGGACCGATGGCGGTACGACGTTGCTGGAGGATGGGGCCGGCGTCAAGGCGCGGGGTCATGTGAATCACGGAAACCCCGGTTTCGGTCTCGCCGTGGTAGATGGCCCACTGGACGGGAGCCGCACCGCGGTATTTGGGAAGGAGCGAGCCGTGGAGATTGATGCCGCCGAGGCGGGCAGCCTCGAGCACCTCGGCGGCGAGTATCTGTCCATAATCACAGACGACCAGCAAGTCGGCGCCGAGGTTGTGGAGGTGGGCCACTGATTCGGGAGCATTGATGTCTTCGGGCTCCCATATCGGGACTTGCCGTGTTCGAGCCAGTTCGCGGAGGGGCGAAGGGGGAATGGTGCGGCGCCGTCCGGACAGCCGTGGCGGGCGCGTCACCCAGCAGACCAGTTCGTGTGGGGCGTCGATCAACCAGCGCATCGTCGGCAGGGCGAAAGGCCCCGTCGCCATCAGGACGATGCGCATCGGTGCCACAGGAGCAGATCCGTCATTCATGGCTCAACAATATCTGGATTCCCATTCCGCGAGTCGTGCCAATATGGTGTCATCCGACGGGATGGATCCCTGTTCGCGCAGGCTGCGAAACTCCAGTTCGAACTCATGCAGGGCGGGAGCCACGTCGTGCTTGCGCATCTCGGTGAGCCGATCGATGAAGAGAACACCGTCCAGGTGATCGGTCTCGTGCTGGATCACCCGACCCAAAAGTCCATCGACATCGGCATCGAATAAATTGCCACTCAAGTCGTACGCTTGCACATGCACACGAGCCGGTCGCACGACGGGAGCATAAAGTCCCGGAAGACTGAGGCAGCCTTCTTCGCCCTCTTCGCTCCCTCGAGGCCGGCGGATCACGGGATTCAAGAAAACACGCTCCTCCTCCGGATTCGGTTCCGCCGTCAGATTGCAAACGAACAGTCGCAACGGGAGGTCCACCTGGTTGGCCGCCAGGCCGATCCCTTTGGCTTCGTACATGAGTTCGAACATGCGAGCCACGATGGCACGGAGTTCGGCGTCGACGCGCTGAATCGGCTTGGAACGATAACGGAGCGTCGGATGGGGATACGTGATGATGCGTAAATCGGACATGCCGTGGGAGTCACACCGGTGAAAGATGAACAGGGACGCCGCTGGAGAACGGATCGTTGCGTGGCCGAAGGGAAGGGGAGACCTAGTCGCCCATTCAACTCGAACTACCGCCGGAAGACGCGCTTGACTTCTTCGATGGCCAAAGCCAGCTTCTCGACCTCCTCGGCTGTATTGTAAAGGTAGAAACTGGCTCGGTTGCTGGCCATTACCCCATATCGTTGATGGAGCGGCATCGCGCAGTGGTGACCGGCTCGAATGGCGATCCCTCGCCGATCAAGGATTTGGGCGACGTCGTGTGCGTGGATCCCGTCGAGCACGAAACTGACGATACCCGCCTTGGCGTCTGGTTCCGGTCCCAAGATGCGCACGCCGCCGATCTCCGCCAGCAGCGCGTGAGCCAGGCGGACGAGGCGGCGTTCGTGGTCGGCGACTGCCTCCAGCCCGATGTTCTGGAGATAATCGATGGCCGACTTCAGCCCCAACGCGGGAACAATGGGCGGTGTTCCCGCCTCGAAACGAGCCGGAAGATCGGCAGGTTCGTATCCTTCGAGCGTCACTCGGTGGATCATGCTGCCTCCCCCAAGGAACGGAGGCATCTCGGCCAGCAGATCACGCTTTCCGTAACAGATCCCTACCCCCGAAGGCCCCATCATCTTGTGACCGGAAAAGGCGACGAAGTCGGCTCCCCAATCCTGGACGTCGGTCGCCATATGCGGCACGCCTTGGGCACCGTCCACGAGTGCCAATGCTCCCACATCATGAGCGGCCTGGACCAGCTTTCGCACGGGGTTAATCGTTCCCAAGACATTCGACACCGCGGTAAAGGCAAAGAGCCGCGTTTTGGGTGTGAGGTAGTCCTCGAGTTGGTCGAGATCGAGGTGCCCGTCGTCGGTAATCGGGAGAAACCGAACGCGGCATCCGGTTCGCTCAGCCAACTGAAACCACGGGACGATATTCGAATGGTGTTCCATCTCGGTG
>WFWZ01000028.1 GCA_015490875.1 Planctomycetaceae bacterium | reverse complement strand
TCGAGGATGCGGCAAGTGCGCGAGGAAATCGAGGCGATGCGGCAGCAGTGGGCTGACACGCTGGCCGACGAACGCGAGGCATTCCTGCGTGATTTGCGCCGAGAAGTGGCCACCGCTGTGCTCACGATCGCGCGCCGAGTACTCCAAGAACTGGCAGATGCCGAGTTGGAGACGATCGTGGTTCGGCAGTTCCTCCAGCGGCTGCGCGAAGCTGCAACCACGTTGCGCAAGCGATGGCGCGAAGTGGCAGAGACCGAAGAACCTCCGCCCGTCCTTGTCCGGACCGCCTTCCCCCTACCGCCGGCTCTGCAAAACGAGGTCGAAGACGGAATCCGAAACGTGCTGGACGGCAACGTCACGATTGAGTGGGAAACCAGTCCGGACCTGCTGTGCGGCATCACCCTCCATACCGATGACGAAAAGGTGGCTTGGGATTTTCGCGATGAGCTCGACGCGATCGAACACGAGGTCGTGCAGACGATCGAAGAGGAAATTCGGTCCCGCCAGCCGGAAGCCACTCGCGAGGAAGCGTCACGAGAGGAGGCGAGACGATGAGCGATTCGGACCGTGTCTTGGGCGCCGCGCTTCGAGGCACACGCGAGATCGTCGAACGGGTCGCTAGGCGGATACACGCATCGCTCGAGCCGACCGAGGTCGGCACGCTTCGGTCGATGGGACAGGGAATCGCCAGTGTCTCGGGGCTGCCAGGCGTCGGTTTGATGGAGTTACTCCGGTTTCCAGGAGACCGACTCGGACTGGCGTTCAATCTCGACCCGGACGAAATCGGCGTGATCCTTCTCGACAAAAGTACTTCGTTGCGCACTGGCAGCGAAGTTCGGCGAACGCATCGAGTCCTTGATGTCCCTGTCGGCGACGCACTCTTGGGCCGGGTCGTCGATGCCGTCGGCCGGCCGCAAGATGACCGGGGACCGGTGTCGGTTTCGAGGCGCCTTCCGGTGGAACGACCGGCACCAGAGATTCGCGAACGGGCTCCGGTCACCGTCCCTTTGCAAACCGGTATCAAGGTCATCGATGCACTCATTCCGGTCGGCCGTGGTCAACGAGAATTGATCTTGGGCGATCGGCAAACGGGCAAGACTTCCATCGCCGTCGACACGATCCTCAACCAGCGCGATGAGGACGTCCTGTGCGTTTATTGTGCCATCGGCCAACGGAGTTCCTCGGTCGCGCGCGTCATCGACGATCTGCGCCGTTTCGAAATGATGGCCAAGTCGGTGGTGGTCGTGACGACGGAGGATGATCCGCCGGGCGAGCAGTATATCGCACCGTATGCGGCGATGAGCATCGCGGAGCACTTCATGCACGAGGGTCGGGATGTCCTGATCGTGTTCGACGATTTGACTCGCCATGCCCGCGCCTACCGCGAACTTTCGTTACTCCTACGCCGCCCACCGGGACGCGAAGCCTTTCCGGGAGACATCTTCTATATCCATTCGCGGTTGTTGGAGCGGAGTACCCATCTGCGCGCCGAGTTGGGCGGCGGATCGATCACAGCCCTGCCGATCGTCGAAACCGAAGCCCAGAATCTCTCGGCGTATATCCCCACGAACCTCATCTCGATCACCGACGGCCAGATCTATCTCTCCCCCACACTCTTTGACAAAGGCGTGTTACCTGCGATCGACGTGGGCAAGTCGGTTTCGCGAGTCGGAGGCAAGACGCAGCGCAAGGCGTATCGGCTTGTGGCGGGCGATTTGCGACTGGCGTACGCCCAGTTCGAGGAACTTGAAACGTTCGCGCGATTCGGAACGCGGCTCGATCCGAAGACGCGCCAGTTGCTCGAACGGGGACGACGTGTTCGCGAAATCCTGAAGCAGACGCAATACGCTCCCATTTCCGCAGCGGAGCAAATCGCCGTGTTGCTGGCCGTGACCCAAGGGTTGTTCGATGAAACGCCGCTCGAGGAGATCCCGCGTCAGGAAGCGAAGGTGCGAGCGGTGATGCGCGAGGGGGCGGCCGACGTAGCAGAGAAGATCGATCGCGATGAGGAACTCTCCGAAGAAGACTTGCAGCGTTTATCCGACAGACTGAAAAAGGCAGTCGAGGCGTCGCAAGAGGCCGAGAACAAAGATAACTCTGACAACTAGCGCGATGGACACACTCGAATCGATCCGGCGACGCATCCACACGGCCGAACAACTCCATTCGCTCGTGCGCACGATGAAAGCGCTGGCGGCCGTCAATATCCGACAGTTCGAACAAGCGGTCGAAGCTCTTCGCGAGTACCGGGAGACACTCGCGTTGAGTCTGCGTGCTGTCTTGCGTGGCAGTGCAGGAGGCTTGCCGTGGGCGCGTGAGGCGGCGCCGACGCGACTGGGAGCCATCGTTTGCGGCTCGGATCAAGGCATGTGCGGACCGATCAATGAACGCGTCGTTCGATTCGCTTGCGATGACTTCGAACGCCTGGAGTTTGCGCGCGAGCAGCGGCATGTGGTCGTAGTCGGTCAGCGAGCCGCTTCGCTGATGGCCGAGCGTGGCGAGAGGATTGACCTCGTTCTGCCGGTAGCGAACACCGTGGCCGGCCTGACGAGTCTGGCCGAGCGGCTTCTGGTTGAGATCGACCGGTGGAGGGAATCTCGCGGTATTGATCGGGTGGTGGTCTACTATACGGAACACCGCTCGCGGGTGGCCTATGAACCGAAGCGGGTCGATTTGCTGCCGATCGACCGGTGGTGGCTCGAGGCGCAAGGCCAGCAGCCCTGGCCAACGCGGATGATTCCGCAGGTGATCGGTTCGACCGAAACGATGTTCCTCGATCTCATCCGGCAAGCGATCTTCGTATCACTTTACCGGGCACTCGCGGAGTCACAGGCGAGTGAGAACGCGAGTCGCCTGTTGACGATGCGGGGTGCCGAGCAGAGCATTGGCGAGCAGTTGGAGGAACTGACGCGTGTTTACCACCGCCAACGCCAGATGGCGATCACCGAAGAGTTGCTCGACATCGCTTCAGGCGCCGAATCGCTGGGCAAGGATTCCTAACGCTGCTAACACTTCGAACATCCGTCTGTCGACGCCGATTTCTCAGCCGCGAAGCGGCGTCACACAATAGCTGTGGGCGTCAGCCCACAGAGGGAAGCGGCGTCACACAATAGCTGTGGGCGTCAGCCCACAGAGGGAAGCGGCGTCACACAATGGCTGTAGGCGTCGGCCCACAGAGGTGATTCCATCTGCCCGGTTTTCCAGCAGCCATGATGCGCTAGTGAGCAAGTAACAAGAGTCCGACTAACTCAGGTCCGTCGTTTGCCCACCACCGAATCGCTCTGACTTATGCTTGTTTCTCGGGAATTGTGACATGATCGAGGCATTGCTTGCCAAACAACTCCTAGATTGGCATGCACGTTGCATTGTCAGCCACAGGTCGGTGTGAAAACCGGCATGCCGTCTCACGACGGCAAAACAAGTGGGCTGAAGAACGAGAAGATCAACGGGCGCTCTGAGCGCCATGAGGAACAGATCTGGCGGGGTTCTCCTCTATGAGAACCGATCGGATCTTCTCGTAGGCGGCTTTGGCTGGGAAGAGGTGATTCCGCTGCCGCTGCGCGCCGTGCATCAGGCACGTCAGGGGAGTGGTATGCGCGCAGGAAACCAGGAGCCAGGTCGCCGATGCAGGACGATGCCCGTGCCACCGAGTTGTGGAGACATTTCTTCCACTGGTCGATGCCGCAGATCCGAGCGTTCCACTTCGCGTGGTTCGCCTTCTTCCTCTGTTTCTTCGCTTGGTTCGGCATCGCGCCACTGATGCCTGTTGTCCGAGAAGAACTCGGGCTGACTCGTGAACAAATCGGCTGGAGCATCGTGGCGTCGGTCGCGATGACCGTCCTTGCGAGACTCGCCATCGGCCCCATCTGCGACCACTTCGGGCCTCGGCGCACTTACTCCGGCCTGCTCATTTTCGCATCGCTTCCCGTGATGGCGATCGGACTGGCCCGGGATCCGGCCACCTTCATCGCTCTTCGCCTGGCGATCGGCGTCATCGGTGCATCATTCGTCATCACGCAATACCATACCTCGCTCATGTTCGCGCCCAACATCGTTGGAACAGCCATGGCCACCAGTGCCGGTTGGGGCAACCTGGGTGGCGGAGCGACTCAGCTTGGCATGCCACTCTTACTAGCGGCACTCGTGACACTCGGTGGGCTGACGCCGGCTGCCGGTTGGCGAGCCGCCATGTTCCTCGTCGGGATCGTGTGTCTCCTCGCCGGTCTGGCCTACTATCGATTTACTCAAGATACGCCCGAGGGCAACTTTCCCGAGGTTCACGTGCGCAGCAGGCTGTCGGAGCCCGCAGGTGAAAAGGACACCGGCGCGTCGCTGACGGTCTGGACCGATGGCCGCGTTTGGGCACTCTTCGCCGCCTATGGCGCCTGCTTTGGCGTGGAACTGACGCTCAACAACATCGTCGCCCTCTACTTCGTCGACCACTTCGACTTCTTCGAGTCGCTCGATGCGGTCCAAGCTCTTTCGTTCAGCGGCTTGTTCGCATCGATCTTCGGCGCTACGAACTTGTTCGCTCGAACACTGGGAGGCGCTCTCGGCGACCGCTTCGGGAACCAGTGGGGGCTTCCCGGCCGCGTCTGGTGGCTCTTCATGGTGCTCCTGTGCGAGGGCATCGCCCTGATGCTCTTTTCGCAAGTCACCCTGTTCGGCGCCGCCGTCGGAGCATTGCTCGTTTTGGGCATCCTCGTGCAAGCCGCCGAGGGAGCGACCTTTGCCATCGTTCCGTTTCTCCATCGCCGAGCTCTGGGAACCGTATCGGGAATCGTCGGAGCCGGAGGCAATCTGGCGGCGATCGGAGCAGCGTTCCTCTTTCGAGGCTCGCTCCCGTGGCGCGTCGCCCTGCTGACACTCGGACTGGCCGTCATCCCGGCCGCTCTCGGTACGCTTGTTCTCACCTTCACGGCCGAAGTCGAAGAGGAGAGAGGTGTGAGGTGTGAGGTGTGAGGAGGAGGGAAGGGCTAAGTTGTGTGGGGTTCGCGGGAATGGATGGGATTGTGAACGAGGTATGTGAGGCTCAACGCCGAGAAAACACAGCCGTGGAGGCGTTCGCGATTGCCGGCTTAGAGCAGGCACCAGCGCATGCCGACGGCACCTACCGGACGCTCATGCCGGCGACGCCGCCCGTGCCGGGGACGCAGTACGCGTTCGAAGTCGATCTCGACGCCTGTTCGGGTTGCGGTTCGTGCGTCGCCGCCTGTCACCAGAAGAACGACTTGCATCCAGGTGAACTGTGGCGGCGCGTCGGATATCTGGTAGGGGGTACGCCTTCCGAACCCGCCTTGCTACAGGCTGTGCCAAGTGCGTGTCATCACTGCCTCGAACCGGCATGCCTTCACGGTTGCCCGGCCGTAGCATATCGCAAGGACCCCGAAACCGGGATCGTCATCCACTCTGACAGCGACTGCATCGGCTGCCAGTATTGCACATTGACGTGCCCTTATGAGGTTCCTCACTTTGATCGATCTCTGGGGATCGTCCGAAAATGCGACATGTGCCAAGACCGTCTGGCGGCGGGCGAACCACCCGCCTGTGCGCAAGCATGTCCACACGACGCCATCCGAATCACGACGGTTTCCACCGAAGAGGTCCGATTCGCCAGTGAATCAGGCAGCCTCCTCCCAGCCGCTCCCGACTCGAAATACACGCTCCCCTCGACCCGCTACCGAAGCTCCAAGAAATGGCCGGCCAACACGCTTCCCGTAGATTACTTCGCCGTGCGGCCCGAGCGAGGCCACTGGTCGCTCGCCGTGATGCTCGTGCTGACTCAGATGTCGGTCGGCGCATTCGCTCTCGAGTATGTTCGGCACTGGCACGTCCAGTCGACACCAACCGACGTGCACGAGCCAGGACATGCAGTTCATTGGATCGCCAGCCTCCTGCTGGGAATCCTGGGCATGTCGGCGTCTATTTTCCATCTGGGGCGACCGGAACGAGCGTGGAAAGCCTGGAAGGGATGGCGCACGTCGTGGTTGAGCCGGGAGATCCTCGGCTTGGCCCTTTTCGCCATGCTCGCGTCGCTCTATGTGTTCGCCAACTTTCTCACGGCCGGACTCGAGCTGCGAGACATCGAAACCATTCAGCGTGTCCTCGGAGTCGGGGCGGTGGCGAGCGGCGGTGGAGCCGTGTTCGCCTCGGTGATGATCTATGTGGCGACGCATCGACCACTTTGGACCTTCGGTCGCACGGCCATCGATTTCACGCTGACGGCGGCACTCCTCAGCGTCGCTCTGACACTGGCGGTGACAGCGACGACCAGTCCCGTTTTTCCCGACTATCTTTCGGCTCCACCGCACGCGTCGCTCCGCCGGCTCTGTCTTGCGCTCCTCACGCTGACCGGTATTAGGCTCTTGTTGGAAGCGACACGTCTGTGGCACTTGCGAGACGCGACGATGACGCCGCATCGACGCGCCGCCATGTTACTCACTGGGGCTTTGAGTATGTCTTTTGTGCGTCGCATCTTCTTTGGCGTTCTTGGAGGACTCATCTTGCCGGCACTGCTCCTCGCCGAGCCCTTTTGGGCCGCCGGCGGATATCACCCCATCTTCTTGGCAGCAGCAAGCGGCCTCGCTTGGGCGCTCGTCACAACGGGCGAGATGTTGAGTCGACACCTGTTTTTTCTCACCTCGGTGGCACCTCAGATGCCAGGAGTTCAGCGGTAGATGACTACGCTTCGGCAACGCACCTTTCAACCCGCTTCACGGGCATGCACCGGTCGTCAGACGACTATCCATTCGGTTTGCGGCTACTGCGCGACCGGATGCCTGCTGACAGTGCAGGGTGCCGGCGACGCTGCACCGGTACCGGAAGGAATTGTCAATACGGGTGCCGCCTGCCCCAAGGGATGGGAGGCGCTCACCGTCCTGGAAGCCGCTGATCGAGGCACTCATCCCTTGCGGCGGGACGAGCGAGGTCGGTGGCATGTATTGTCGTGGGCGGAGGCGATCCACGAGTTCTGCAAGAGGCTCCAATCGATCGGGCAGCGATTCGGACCCGCGTCGGTGGCCTTCCTAGGGTCGGGACAACTTCCCACGGAAGAAATCGCTTTTCTCGGATCGCTAGCCAAGTTCGGCATGGGAATCCTCCATGGCGACAGCAACACTCGCCAGTGCATGGCTTCGGCCGTTACGGCCTACGAGCAGGCATTCGGATTCGACGCGCCTCCCTATTGCTACGACGACTTGGAACTGTCCGATGTCCTCTTTCTCGTCGGCTCGAACCTCAGCATCGCTCATCCCATTCTCTGGAGCCGCATCCGAAAGAGTCGGCACCTCCGTCGTCTCATCGTCGTCGACCCTCGACGGACGGAGACTGCCATGGTTGCGGACGAACATGTGGCACTTGTTCCCAAGAGCGACCTGGAACTCTTCTACGGCATTGCTCGTGTCTTGCTCGAACGAGACTGGATCGATCGTGGCTTCATCGACGCCCATACGCGCGACTTCGATGCGTTCGCTCGACATGTCCGCACCTTCTCATTGGAACAGGTAGCTGCCCGTACCGGCATCTCTCCGGCTCGCATCGAGCGACTCGCCGAGTGGATTCATACAGGCGAACGTGTTTCGTTCTGGTGGACGATGGGTGTCAATCAGAGTCACCAAGGTGTCCGGACGGCTCAAGCCATCATCAATCTGGCTCTGATGACCGGGAACATCGGCCGACCGGGTACGGGACCGAACTCCATTACCGGTCAATGCAACGCCATGGGATCGCGTCTCTTTTCCAACACGACCAGCCTGTTGGGAGGCCACAAGTTCACGGACCACCAACATCGCGAGAAGGTGGCTCGGCATCTCGAGATTCCGCTTGAGTCAATTCCGACTCAACCGAGCTGGCCTTATCACCGGATCCTCGAGGGAATCGTTCGCGGGGAGATCAAGGCTCTGTGGATTGTCGGAACGAACCCGGCTCACTCGTGGATCCACCAGGGCTTTTTTCGTGACGTCGTGGATCGACTCGAGTTCCTCGTCGTCCAGGACATGTATTCCACGACCGAAACCGCCCGGCTTGCGCATCTTTATCTTCCGGCGGCCGGTTGGGGAGAGAAGGAAGGGACGGTGATCAACTCCGAGCGGCGAGTCGGGCGCGTGCGCCGAGTGCGCAAGCCCCCAGGAGAAGCCGTCGCGGACTTTACCGTTTTTCGACGTATCGCTGAGGCTTGGGGGTGCGGCAGGCACTTCAAACACTGGACGTCTCCCGACGCCGTCTTCCCTCTCCTGGCTTCTCTGACCGAGGAGAGGCCATGCGATCTGACGGGGATCCAGAGTTACGACCAACTCGAGACGGCCGTCGGCATTCAGTGGCCCTTTCCCGCAAGTGCCGCGGTCCGGGATCACCCATCGACCACCGGCAGGCGACTCTTCGAAGATGGTCGGTTCTACCACGCCGACGGTCGAGCACGCTTCGTGTTCGATGCACCGCGCGAGCCCCTCGAAATTCGCACCGAACGTTTTCCGTATCGTCTGCTGACCGGTCGCGGTTCGGCCGCTCAATGGCACACGCAGACGCGCACCGCCAAGTCTTCCGTCTTGCGGCAAATGGCACCGACTTCCGTTTACGTCGAAGTGCATCCGGAGGATGCCTGCCGCGAGGCGCTTCGGCCGGGCCAGACCGTAATCGTGGAGTCGGCTCGAGGCCGTTTGCATGCGAGTCTCGCGGTAACGCCGACGGTCCCTCGAGGTTCACTCTTTATTCCCATGCACTACCCCGAGACGAATCGGCTGACGCATGCCGCGTTCGATCCGGAATCCCATCAACCTTCCTACAAAGACTGTGCAGTCCGCCTACGGCCGCTCGAGCCCTGGGACGGTGTGTGACCGGAAAGGAACTGTTTTCATGTGGACAAAGAACCCCAAGACGATTGTCGTGATCGGCAATGGCATGGTCGGCCATCGGTTCGTCGAGAAGCTGATTGAATTCGATCAGCACCGGCAATACCGGATCGTTACGTTCTGCGAAGAACCACGAGCCGCCTACGACCGTGTCGGCCTGACATCCTTTTTCGCTCATCGAGACGCCGAAAAGCTCATGCTCGCGCGCATCGATTGGTACCGCCAGCACGGCATCGCCCTTCACATCGGCGACCGGGCCGCCGCCATCGATCGCCGAAAAAGACTAGTCACATCCGACCGGGGTGCCCGTGTCTCCTACGACTATGTCGTCTTAGCAACCGGCTCCTATCCGTTCGTCCCGCCGATCGAAGGCATTCACAAACCCGGAGTCTTCGTCTACCGGACAATCGAGGACCTCGAGAAGATCGCCGACTATGCGAAGACAGCGCAGAGATGCGCTGTGATTGGAGGCGGCCTTTTGGGATTGGAGGCCGCCAAGGCGGCTTACGACCTCGGGCTCGAGACACACGTCATCGAGTTTGCGCCGAGGTTGATGCCGCGGCAGATCGACGACGCTGGATCGCAGCTCCTAGTTCAAAAGATCGAATCGCTCGGGGTTCACGTACATCTGAACAAAGCGACCAAATGTGTGGTCGGTTCACCGGCCGTGGAACGGATGGTCTTCGCTGACGGAGACGAGCTAGCCGTCGACATGATCATCGTCTCGACCGGCATTCGGCCTCGCGACGAGCTGGCACGCGCCTGCCAACTTGAGGTCGGGGAGCGAGGTGGTGTCGTCGTCGACGATCGATTGCGAACGTCGGACGAGAACATCTTCGCGATTGGCGAAGTGGCCGCGCATGCCGGAAAGATCTACGGCTTGGTGGCTCCCGGCTACGAAATGGCCGAAATCGTGGCGGCCAATCTGTGCGGTGAAGACCGGCGTTTCGCTGGAACCGATCTGGCCACGAAACTGAAACTCATGGGCGTCGACGTGGCTAGTTTCGGAAGGCCTGATGCCGAAGGCCCCGATATACAGCCGGTCATCTTCCATGATCCGGTCGGTGGTGTTTACAAGAAACTCCTTTTCGCAAGCGAAGGGAAAAGACTCATCGGAGGCATCCTCGTAGGGGATGCCTCCGCGTTCCCGCAACTGTCGGCGCTGGCTGACTCCGACGCTCCTCTTGCTGCATCTCCGGCGGAACTGTTGGGAGTCGGGAGCAACGCGTCGCCAGTCGGCGCAGAATCGCTCGATGCAGACGCGGTCATCTGTTCCTGTAATCACGTGACGAAGCGGGCTCTTGGTGCGGCAATCGAATCCCAGGAACTGACGTCGGTCAAGGCCGTGCAGGAATGCACGCGAGCCGGGACGAGCTGCGGCGGATGCCTTCCGCTGGTTGCCGACGTCCTGCGGTCGGCGCTGGCGGATTCGGGCCAGGCAGTTCCCGACCACCTCTGTGAACACTTCGCCTATTCGCGTCGGGAGCTCTTCGAAATCGCGAAGGTACATGAGATTCGAACGTTCGACGAACTCTTGGAGTCGCATGGTTCGGGAGACGGATGCGAAGTTTGCAAGCCGGTCGTGGCGTCGATCCTGGCGAGCCTCTGGAACGAGTGCATCGTCGATCCGAAGCACCAGACGCTGCAAGACACGAACGACCGTTTCCTGGCCAACATTCAACGAGGTGGGCTCTACAGTGTGATTCCCCGCGTTCCGGGCGGCGAGCTCACGCCGGACAAACTGTTGGCACTCGGACAGGTCGCCAAGAGGTACAACCTTTACACCAAGATCACAGGAGGACAGCGCATTGCGTTGTTCGGAGCCGCCCGGCATCAGTTGCCGTCGATCTGGGAAGAGCTGATCGAGGCGGGTTTCGAGAGTGGACACGCGTATGGCAAGGCCGTGCGTACGGTCAAGAGCTGCGTCGGTTCGACCTGGTGCCGTTACGGCGTGCAGGACAGTGTGGGGTTCGCTATTCGCATCGAGGAACGGTATCGGGGCATCCGAGCTCCCCACAAGATCAAGATGGCGGTTAGCGGCTGCATCCGCGAGTGTGCCGAAGCGCAGAGCAAGGATGTAGGATTGATTGCGACCGAGCAGGGCTACAACTTGTATGTGGGAGGCAACGGCGGAGCGCGTCCGCGCCATGCCGATCTGCTGGCTGCGGACCTGGATGAGGAGACGGCAATCCGCTACATCGACCGGTTCCTCATGTATTACATCTTTACAGCCGACAAGCTGATGCGCACCGCTACGTGGCTGGAACAGCTCGAGGGCGGGATCGACTATCTCCGCTCGGTGATTCTCGAGGACCGACTAGGCATCTGTGAGGAACTCGAGCGGCGCATGCAGCATCTTGTCGACACGTACCAGTGTGAGTGGAAACGGGTGGTGGAAAATCCACAGTTGCGTGCCGAGTTTGCTCAGTTTGTCAACACCGACGCGACCGAACCGGACGTCGAGTTGGTGTATAAGCGGGGGCAGTGCCGGCCGGCCAATGATCCGGGAAGCGGATTGGTTTCACTGGAGGTGGACGCTGCGACGATCGACGGGGCCGAGGCGACGGGTGAGTCCGATGTGAGCGAGGGTGAAGCACATGACTGGGTTTCGGTCGGGGCCGTCTCCGATTTTCCTCGCAATGGTGGAGCAGCGGTCAAGTGCGGGGCGTTGCAGGTCGCCGTCTACCATTTTGCCAGTCGCGGTGAATGGTATGCCTGTCAGAACGTGTGTCCTCACCGAGGCGCCAAGGTGCTGTCTCGAGGGATTGTGGGGACTGAACGTGGCGAGCCGAAGGTGGCGTGTCCTCTTCACAAGAAGACATACTCGCTTCGCACCGGCAAAGGGCTTTCGGATCCAAGCTGCGGCGTCCAAGTCTTCCCGGTGCGTGTCGAGGGGGACGAGGTCTTTGTGCGAGTTCCGACGGAACTGGAGACGTCGGACCGCCTGGCAAATTGCGGCCGGCATGCAGGAGTCTGACGGCGCTGCGCCGCCCTCCGCAGTCCGAATGGTGTACAATCCTCTGTCGTGCGAACGGGGCGAACAGACGCGACGAGGAGGATGGCCATGTGCGGGTGACCTGGCCGGGCGAGACGAGGTGACCGGTGTGAGCGTTCAGGGACATTTGCTCCTTTACGAAGATCGGCTCTATTTGGCAGGTGGCAATGTCGTGTCACCCACGGTGTACGATGTGGAAAATGGGCAATGCCAGAATCGTCTGACCAATGTCTGGACGGACACGCTACCGGCGGGGCGGAATCCACTGAGCTATCCCAACCCGCGCCGTCCCTATCTGCATGCGCCGCGAGGGCGCGAGCTTTTCATTGTCGATGGTCGCGTGCGTGTGTTTGATCAGTTGCTCTATACTCCGCCGACCTATATGTGGTCGCGTTACCACGGGAGCCATTTTCTGCAGGCCGGGCAACCTCCGGAAGAAGTGCGAGCGACGACTGGGAAGGTGATCCGCCTCGCGCGTCCGAGAAGTTCGGGGAAACGCAGAGCGGCGTGGGAGTATTGGGGCATGGAGGACCCGGTTGCTTTGGCAGTGGCGGGGAACGCAGTCCTCGTGGCGGGCCAACGTGCAAACTCGAAGGAACCGTCAGCATCCGCGCCAGCGTATGCGCTGGACTCGCTCGATCTCGCGACCGGCCGGCTTTTGTGGAGCCACCCTCTGCCGACCCGTCTGGTCTCGTGGGGAATCGCCATCATCCGTGCTGGCGACATTGTTGTGGTACTGAAATCGGGAACCGTGGTCTGTTTAAGGGGTCCGGGCACGTAGTCCGCGGCAACACTTCCGTTGCATGCGTTGCCGGCGTGAGTACAGGACCGAGGGAGATGACCGCATTCAACGCCGGCTCCTCCGTGACCGGCGCCGGTCTTGTGGCCACCGGTGCGAACGGCCTAGAGAACATTGGTTGTCGTCAAAGGCTGGTCTCGAAGATTCCGGCGCCGGACAACGAACATGGTATAGGCGAGTTGCGTCGGCGACTCGACCCCCAGTTTGCGCGCAATATTAGAGCGGTGGACATCCACGGTGCGCCGGGAGATTCCCAAATGCCGCGCAATCTCTTTGGTTGCGAGGCCTTGGCCAAGGAGATCGAAGATCTCGCGCTCTCGCGGCGAGAGGCTATCGACGCGAGCGCCGATGACTTCTTCTTCCTTGCTTTCTAGATATCGGTGACTGGCATGGTTGAGGGCGTTGTGCACCGCATCCAACAGCGCCTCGCGACTGAATGGCTTTTCGAGGAAATCGACAGCACCGAGTTTCATGGCACGCACCGCCGAACGAACATCACCATGGCCACTGATGATCACGCAGGCAACGTTCGGGAGGCTCTGCACCTGCTCACAAAACCGGAGCCCCGTCACACCGGGCAAGACAAGGTCCACGAGAACGCAGGTGGGGACATCGCTGGGAAAAGCTTGGCGACACTCAGCGGGGCTGGAAAACGCACGGACGTCATAGCCGACGTCCCCCAGCACGCTGCTGATCGCATCCCGGACTGTCTGATCGTCGTCGATTACCATAACTACCCCGGGACATTGGCGATCAGTGTGCATACCGTTCTCCCTCGTCGCACTCCGACACTGCCAGCGAAGGCACGTCCGGCATGTTTACGATTCGGTCTCGCGTTTCTGACTCGCGAGGCTCTGTGCCTTCTGATCCGCACTTCGGCCCACCACCGCACGTGCCGCACTGTTCGTGAGTCCGAAACAATCCGGGCGTTCGTTCCACTCCTGACGGGGCACCCGCGCCCTACCTTTCAGGAGTATTGTTCCTCGAAGAGAAGGCCCCGTCCAGTGGACTTCCCTTGATTTTTCCGAAGTGACGCTAAAGCGATTGCGTATTCCTGTTCCGCAATAACCTGTTGCTCTCGCGGAAGTTTTGTAAGCCATGTTTATTCCAGCGAGAATCGACCATTTCCAACTGCTCGCGCTACTGCTCCCACTATCCAAAGGAGAGCCCCTCATGGCTCATGTGATTCACAGAATACACCTGGCAGCGCCAGATGCACAATTGCTGGACCTTCTCCTTCCCACCTTCGAAGCACGAGCATGGAAACTTGAATATGTCGGCCCCCCCGAGGCATATGTTCAAGATCTCGAAAAGCATGCTCGCCAAGGAAGACTCTCGGCAAACCACATTGATCCGACTTGGTTTCGCAGGTACTTCTGCCCTCTGCTGCTGGAGGTCGATTGCGCCGATCAAGCTTCCATGGAAATCCTCCGCAACATCAAGCTCCTTTATGGCGCACTTCCCGTGATCATTATTGGCACGAACGTAGACTGGACCGCGCTGGCCGTGGCCAGGCTCGATGGAGCCGACGCGTTGTTCCGAAGAGATGACCTGCGGCCCGGTCCACTGACCGAGGCCGTTCGGGATGCCCTGGCGCGAGTCGACAGGTGGTGCGGCTTGGTCGCCCAGTTCCTTAACACTGCCGTCCACCAAGGTGGTTGGCCGCCGACCGTTGGTTATAATGGAAGAGTGCTTTAGCCCCTTTCCCACCGACTCTTCGCTTCATCCCGAACTACCACTGCGGTTCGAGGTGAGGTTCTTGCCAACGCATCCCCGCCGACACTTCCTTCCCCTGGTGCCACTGATGAATTCCGGGACCGACCGTCGTTTGATCGACTGCGTCCCCTGCGGCGTGCTTCTCTGTTCGGCAGAGGGCACCGTGACGTATGGCAACCGCGCAGCAGAACGGCTGTGCGAAGTGCCCCGAAATCAGCTGCTGGGACGGCCAGTGTGGGAAGTCTTCGGTAAGTCCGCTGCGGCGAGTGTCGCGCAGCGATACTTGCAAATGTTAACGACCTTGAATGTCGAGGCACTGCCTTGTAGCGCACTGGTCCGCACGCGCGAAGGGCGTGAAGAGCGCAGGACCTTGATACCGGTTTTTCTGCGTGGCAGCGCCAGTCAACTCGAAACGATCCTCTGCGTCTTGCACCACGGCCTCCCACCGGAAGAAGCCGTCGATCTTGAGTCTGACATCGTGATCGGCCTGTCGAAAACGCATCAGCTTTTCATGCTTCGCGGAGAAGATATTGCCGGAGGCAAAGGGGACGGCGGGCCGCGTGACGTCGACACGTGGATTCATCAGGCTGTCGCGCCGGAGGACCGAGACGAATTGCGGCGGTATGTCGCCACGGCGATCGAAGACAAGTCGTCCGCACGCGATCGCATTGTTCGAGCCCTTATGCAGACACAGAACGAGACTCGCGCGGTATGGTGGCGGGCCATACCACTTGTCAATTTGGAAGGCCGTAGTGAAGGTGCCATTTTGATCGGACGTTTTGCTTCGTCAATCGCCTCCATTACACCCTCATTGCCTAAAACATTTTCCACGGCCGTTTCCGACGAACTCGGCGGGACATACGAACTGCGTGACCTAGCCCGTGTCCTCGAAACGATATTCCACACAATCCCTGACGCGGCATGGCTCAAGGACCGTCTCGGACGATTTGTCGTCGTCAATAAAGCGTACGCAGACCTCTACGGTCTCACGCCGCAAGATCTCGTCGGAAAAACTTGTTACGATTATCTCCCAGTAGGAGAAGCGGACAAAATTGCAGAGTCGGACCAAGAGGTCATCCGTTCTCGCAACATCGTGGAACTGGAACAACACAGAACAGAGCCGTCAGGTACCGATCGCACTTTCGAGACGATCAAGGTACCTGTCATCGGTGATAGTGGAGAGGCGTTGGCCATTGTCGGTATCAGCCGTGAGATTACGGACCGGCGCCGATATGTTCGCGAGCTTGAAGAATATCGCAACGAGCTCCGGCGGCAGCTCGTCGAGTACCGTGAGGAACTCTCGCGAGAGGCGGCTCGACTGAAAGCGTTGTGCGACGCCATTCCTGACCTCGTCGTCATCACGGATTCTCAAGAACGGATCGTGAGAATCCACGCAGGAACGCAGCCTCACGAGTGGATGGCTCCCCATAAGGAAGAAGCGATGTGCTTGTGCGACGTGTTCCCTCGCCCTGTCGTCGATGTATTCCGAATTGGGGCAGCAGAAGCTCGCGGTAGTGACGGAGTCGTTACGAAGACGTGGTCGCTCGAAATCGCTGGAAAGCCCAGGTTTTTCCGAGCGAGATTCCAGACCTACCTGGGTGATCAGATCATCGCCGTCGTGGAAGATACCACGGAATCAGTAATCCGAGAGGAGTCGATCCGGAAGGAGCGAGAACGGTTGGCTCGAGTCCAACGGATCAGCCTCGCCGGCGGCCTCGCGACAGGAATCGCACATGAACTCAACCAACCACTCACCTCCCTAGCTCTTTACGCTTCGACGGGAAAGCGAATCGCGAGGCAACAAGGCGAACTTGATCGCGATCGCTTGATCGACCTTTTTGACAAGATCGATCTTCTCGCCGTCCGCTGCGGTGAGATCATTCGGAACCTTCGCCAGTTTATTCGTCGAAGAACCACGCACGTCGTCACGGTGTCCGCTCACGACCTGATTCAGAATGCACTGATGCTTGTTCAGTCGAGTATTCTGACGGCGAACCTGCGCGTTGAAATCACGGTTTCCCCCGACCTCCATGTGCGTGTCGATCAGGTCCAAATCCAACAAGTCCTGGTGAATCTGATTGGCAACGCCATCGATGCGATGGAACAACGGCCGCCCGATGAACGAGTATTGCGGTTGTCAGTGCAACGTCGGGGTGAATCGATAGAGTTTTCCGTGCAGGATACGGGACTCGGCATGGAGCCGGGTGAGGCAGAACGGGTGTTCGATCCGTTCTTCACGACGAAACCCCAGGGAATCGGAATGGGACTAGCCATTTGCAGAAGTATCATCGAAGGCCATGGAGGTCAGATTTGGGTGGAATCTCAGCTTGGTAGTGGGACGACCGTTCGCTTCAGCATACCTGCCGAGATAGGAAATGTGTCGCCCAGTGCACAGGCCGAGGAGAATACGCCGAACGGCTAGCTGGCGCCGCCGACAATCTTCTCCGCGCTCGGCTCAATCACCTCGTCTCACCGCCAATGAATTCTAGCCGTTTCTGACAAACTTGTGGCGGTTTCCGGCTGCATCTGCCGCTCCTCATCACAGGTACATGTACTCCTCGCCCCTCCGGCGAATGAGGGGTGGCAGAAAGACACTGCCGCTTGCCGATTTTCCCTCTACTGATTTGACCCCCAAAAGGAACCGCAACGGTGATATCCGCCCACCATCGCTCTGGTATACAGATTCGTGCGCCCCATCTGGCAGGCTCGGCCACGGAAGCCGCCGCATGGATGCGCGATCATTGGGAGTCCATGCAGCAGTGGCAGAGCCAGGCACCCAAGCCGGGGGTTCCTATCAAATGGGGCAGTGCCACACGCGTCGTGCCGGATCGGCCAGGCAGGTGGCGGGATGTAGAGCCCCGGCTGATCTCCCCGTCCCGTCCCCCTCAACCTCACGACGTCCTGGTGGCTCAAGTCGTCCAGATCGGCCGCCACACTGGCCTGGAACTCGACACGGGCCGCAAGGCCAAGTTCTTCCCCGGCGACATCCTGGGACTCGTCTTCGGCCATCGCTACGCCACGCGACAGTTCCTCGGGGATGTGCCACCCTTGATGGACTACTACCACATCCTGAGTCAAGGGGGAGTCTGTGGTCGCGTCCTTTCGGCGCCCCCCAAGTTCTCCGAACCGACGCTCGTCCGACCGCTGGGATACTGGTCGGTGGAGGCAGACCGAGTGGCCAATCTTCGGGACTTCGCCTTGCAACCGGTTCCCAATGAACAGCGCCCGCACACGATCCTCGTCGTGGGATCGTCCATGGACGCTGGGAAATCGACGACCGCCGCCAGCCTGATCCGCGGTCTCTGTCAAGCGGGGATGACCGTCCACGCAGGAAAAATCACCGGAACCGCGTGTGTCAAAGACCTTCTGCTGATGGCCGACTGCGGAGCCGCACAGACCCTCGATTTTTCACAAGTCGGTTACGCGTCGACGTCGCAGGAATCGCGAGAGTCGATCGAACATCTTTGCCGGACAATGGTGACTCATCTGAGTGCCGAGGAACCCGACTATCTTGTGCTCGAAGTGGCGGACGGAATCAACCAGCGCGAAACTCGATTCGTCCTTGATGTCTTCACCCGTCGAGGCTGGCTGGATGATCTGGTGCTCGCCGTGCACGATGCGCTGGCAGCGCCCACATGTATACACCTGCTGCAAGAGGGTTGGGGATGGGAACCGACGCTCGTTTCCGGAGTCGCCACGATTTCGCCGTTGAGTTCCCATGAGCTGCGAGCCCTCTGTAACGTCCCCTGCTTTTCCTCGAACGAACTGGCGGAAGGGCGGGCGCTGCACCTGTTGGATCGCAACAGAGCGACTCGTCGCGAAGTGGCGGAACGATCTGTGTGACGAGTCGCCGAAGGGCGCCCAGCCATGAGACATCTACGCGAGTCGAAGCCCGCATCGAGGTCGACATCGCCCCGGCCTCGGCGAGCCAAGGCGGAACAAACGTGGCGGAAGATCCTCGAACGGCACCGCGGGCTGTCGCGGCGCGTGACCGGGTCCGCCATTGCCGTCCGGCTCTCCCCCGTCCTCCTGCCCGTCCTTCTCCGATACACCCTCGATCCAATTCGCGACCGCCGCAGCGTCGAATGGCTGGGAAGAACTTGGACACCGGTGGACCTCCTGCTGTTGACCCTGGCAGTCGGCCTTGTCATCGCGGCTGTACGCGCTGTGGCGACGGGGATCTTCGTCATGCTTGCCGGCCGGTACGGACACGCGGTCGTCGCCGATCTACGCGTGGCCATGTATGAGCACATCCTGCGGCTGCCGGTGAAGTATCTGGACCGGCGGGGCGTGGGACGCGTGATGTTGCGATTCATTGGAGATTCGGACGCCCTGCGGAATTGGCTCGCGCGCAGCCGACCCGCCGCCATTGGCGATCTCTTCCTGATGGGTGCCCTCACCGCAGCGCTGGCCGTCGTCAGTTGGCCGTTGGCTGTGGTGGCTTGTATCGTCCTCCCTTTGATCGGAGGCGCTCTTTGGACGTTGCGGCCCCAGCTTCGAGAACGCACTCTGGAGTCGAGGCGCCGGCAGGCTCAATTCACCGGTCACATTGAGGCCCGTCTGCGCAACATCCGCCAGGCCAAATGGATCGATCGTTACCAAGCCTGGCGAGACCAGACGCGGCAACTCGCGGCGGACATCGCCGCAAGCAATGCTCATCGCGACCGCCGATCAGCACTGCTGCAATCCACCGGACAATTCCTCACCTATGGGCTCCTGCCCTTGGCGATCGCCGGCGGTGTCATGCTCTTGTGGCAAGGCGATCTGACCCTTGGAAAGTTCATCGCCGTTACCTGGATCGTCATGCATCTGGCCGTGGCACTGGTGCGCGCGATGCGAACTCTGGTCGTCCGCGAAAAAGCGATGGTCTCCAAAGACCGCGTCTTGCGGCTGCTGGAACGATCGGCTGAATCGGGACGAGGCAACCAAGGTGCGCCGCTGCGACGGCCTCGCCCCGAATTGCGCATCGACCAGCTCATCTTCGCCGAATGCGGACTCGGATCGGAACGATTCCCTTGGACCCAAAGATTCGATGGACCGTCGCTGGTGCTTCTGCCCGATGACATCATAGCGGCCGACTGGTTCGACGTGCTGCTCCGGTTTCGAAAGCCGGTCTCGGGAAGCATCTACCTCGGAGGCCACGACATCCGCGAGGTGCGGCTGAGAGACGTACGCCGAGCCATCGGCTGGGTCCGCCGAGCTCCCGTCATCTATGAGGGAACCATTGAAGAGAACCTTCGACTGGCGGCTCCCCATCAAGAGAGACAAGAACTCGTCACGCGCGTCGAGCAATTCGAGCTGGATATCCGAGACGCCGAAGCGTGGCTCGCGCAATCGGTCGGCCGAAATGGGCATTCCCTGTCGCACGATGATCGTGCTCGCGTCGCCTTCCTGCAAGCCGTTCTCAATCGACCCCCCATCCTCCTCGTCGATCCGCTCGATGGCATGTCCCCTCAGTTGCGCCGGATCCTGGCAGACCGCCTCGCCCGGTTGGGAGCCTGCCGATCGCTCGTCTTCGTCTCGGGAAGCGCCCTGTGGCCGCTTCCTGGCAAGAAAGACGAACAGAACCGGGGCCCCGATCACTCTGAGCCGACTCGCCCGACGCCCCGCCCCCCTCGCCTTGACTCTGTACTATAGTACGGAGTGTATGCTTGTCCCGGGATCCGCCTGCCTTTGGCCGGCGGGGGTCGCCAAGGGAGAATGCCGATGGGAGGTCACCCATGGAATCGCTGCGCACCGGCGAAGTCGCCCGGCGAGCCGGAGTCAACGTGGAGACACTCCGGTTCTATGAGCGGGAGGGGATCTTGCCCGAGCCGCCAAGGAGAGTGTCGGGCTATCGGGAGTATCCGCCCGAGACGGTAGAGCTGATCCGCTTCGTCAAACGAGCTCAGCAACTGGGGTTTTCGCTGAAGGAAATCCGAGAGTTGCTCGAGTTGCGCGAGGTGCCGCGCCGGGCGTCGAAACAAGTCCGGCAGTTGGTGCAGGCCAAGATCTCCGAAATCGAAGCGAAGATCCGGGACCTCGAGTCGATGCGCCAGGCGCTCGGGGAACTCCTCTGCGCATGTCGGGACCGCCCCAAAGCCAGCGTCTGTCCGATCATCGCGTCGCTCAACGGCGAGTCCAACTCGCCCAAGCCATAGAAGGGTCGGCGGAAGATGCGGCTTCCGTTTTCCCCTTTTTCCCACCGGTTTTCGATAATCGACTTGACTCCGTACTAAGGTACGCGGTCTATACTGAGTTAGTCGTGACGGATCGTGCACGTGCGACCATGACCAGGTTCGAAGAGGAGACGACGGATGAGCGTATTCAGAAGTGAGCTCCATTGGAAACCGATCGTGGCCTTTTTGGCCGGTGCGATCTTGCTCGGGGGAGTTTCGGGCTGCGGCGATCGTTCCGGCAAATCCTCGAGCACTACGACGGCCGAGGCGGATGGCGACTCTGGTGACGCATCCGACGTGTCGGCTCGTCCGGTTGCTGCCATCGACGAGCAGTCAATCGGCCAGACCGTCGTTCTCGAGGGGACCGTGACACGCCAGTGTCCTTCGGTCGGCTGCTGGTTCATGGTGAAAGGCGATTTCGGTGAAGTCTTCGTCGACTTGAATCCCTCGGGCAAGCGTCTGAAGCAGAAACGGGAAGGACAGCGGGCTCGAGTCGTCGGACGCGTCGTGAAAAAAGGCGGGCAGTTGCAAGTCGAAGCCCAGCAAATCGCTTTCTCTCCGGACGAGTCGTCTCGCGGGGCCGACAACTCGGCGTCTGAGGCTACCGAGAACTAGGAGTCGCTCGATGCCGGGGCTCGAACAGGTTTACCAGGCCGTCACCCAACTACACGAGATGTCCCCTGTCGCTCTCGTCCTTGCAGCGGCAGCCGGTTTGCTGCTGGCGCTGACCCCGTCGGTACTCGCAATGGTCCCGGTCGTGATGGGCTATGTGGCTTCGGATTCGGGCATGTCCCGAAGCCAAGCGGCAGGCCGAAGCTTCGCGTTCCTTCTCGGCAGCGCCACGACCTTCGGCGCTTACGGATTGGTCTTTGGATGGGCGGGTTCTCAACTGGCTCCCCTCTTCGGTTCCAATGGATATCTGTTGGCCGGCATCGTACTCATCGTTCTGGGCATCTGGCTGATCGGCAAGTGGCAACTTCGGTTGCCCACGATGGCGGCACCCGAGCGCACCGTCCATAGTCTGCCCGGCGCCTTTCTGCTCGGGCTCCCCTTCGGCCTGATCGGTTCCGCGTGCCCCTGCTCGATCCCCATTGTGCTGGCCATGTTGCTGTACGCGGGATCGGTCGGGAGTCCTTGGTTCGGCGCGGTTCTCTTGTTCGTTTTCGCCTTCGTCCGAGGACTGCCGATCGTCCTGGCCGGGACGTTCACCGGTTTACTGACGGAGCTTCATACCTTTTCCAAGTGGCGTCCCTGGCTGGAGCGAGGATCCGGGATCGGTTTCATTCTCCTGGGTGTCGTGTTCGTGACACTCCGGTTTGCCTCATGAACGCCGGGAGAGACTACCGATGAAGGCCGATTCGAAAGCGACCGTTGCTTTCTCGATCCAAGGGAATCCCCGCCTGCATTGCGAGGGATGCGAAGAACGTGTGACTCGAGTCCTGCGGCAAGTACCGGGCGTTAAGAATGTGGAGGCGAGTTGGGAAAACCAGGAGGTGCGTGTCGCCTTTGATCGAACCGAGGCCGATGCGGAGACGATCGAAGAAGCACTCGAGCGAATGGGTTATCGCGTCGAGCCTCGCGAAGCAGCAGAACAAGGTCGAGACGGGAGTCCGGAGACGGAAAACCGGGAGACATCGAGCGTATCGTCTTCGCTAGATCGATCTCCGAAAGCCTCTCCCAAGGAACGGCGCTTTGCGCCTTCTTCCGAGATGGATCATGCGGCGTCAGAAGACGGCCGAGCGACCAAGATGTCGGAGTCCACGTCCAAGGAAGGAACCACGGATCGTCTGCAAGTGAAGATCGGCGGGATCGAGTGTTCGTTTTGCGTGGGGACGATCACCAAGGCTTTGTTGCAGATGGAAGGCGTGGAAAGCGTCCATGTCAACATGGCTCACGAAGAGGCTCTGGTCGTCTACGATCCGAGTCGCATTACGCCCACCGACATCAAGGAAACCTTGCGCGCTATCGGCTACACGGTTCGCGACGTCGGCCAGGAACGAACCGTACAAGAGCAGGAAGCCGAGTTGCGTTCCGAACGACGCAACTTGGTATTCGCTGCCGTGCTTGCGGGAGTCGCGTTTCAGTTCATGGTCCTGATGTGGCTCGATCTATTGGCCATGGACCGAGCCTGGTCCGCGATGATCTGGCTCGCACCCACACTCGCGCTCTCCACCATGTTCGGACCGGGATGGCGATTCTTGAACATTGCGTGGGCCAGTCTGAAGCGAGGAATCTGGAACCAGCACGTCTTGATGGAATGCGGCGCCGCGGCAGGCCTGGTCGGCGGTTTCCTTGCGCTGGTGGTCGACTTTCCCGAGTCGCCCCTCTCGAAGTGGCTGGGCGTCGACTATCCCGTCCTGTTCGACTTTTTCGGAGTCGTCGTCTTCATCAACACCTATCACATCCTCTCAGCTTACGTCTCGTTGGTTGTGCGAACGCGAGCCTCTCAGGCCGTGCGACGTCTCTTGGATCTCGTGCCGCCAACAGCAACCGTGATTCGCGACGATCGCGAAGTGGTCGTTCCCGTCGAAGAGGTCGAGCGCGGCGAACTCGTGCGAGTGCGACCGGGCGAGTCGATTCCGCTCGATGGCGAGGTCGTCGACGGGATGTCGGGAGTCGACGAGAGTCTCGTGACAGGCGAGTCGATTCCCCGCGAGAAACAACCCGGCGACGAGGTGATCGGCGGGTCGCTCGTTCAAACGGGCACGCTCTTGATTCGCGTGACGAGAGTGGGCGCCGAAGGCTTTGTGCAGCAAGTAGCTCGCCAGGTCGAGGAAGCTCGCGCACTCAAGCCGGGCGTACTGGTACTGGTCGATCGCGTTCTTCAATACTTCGTTCCCGGTGTCCTCGCATTCGCGGTGGCGGCGTTCCTGATCTGGACGATTGGCGCAGCGTTAACCACCGGAACACCCGAGTGGACACGAGCCTTACTTGCGTCTCTGGCCGTCCTCGTCATGGGCTATCCCTGTGCACTGGGCATGGCGACGCCCTTGGCCATGATTCGCGGAGGAGGGAAAGCGGCCGAGCGAGGTGTTCTGATGCGTAGCGGCGAGGCGTTCCAGGTTCTCAAAGACGTCCGCAAAGTGTTCCTCGACAAAACGGGAACGGTCACACAAGGAAAGCCGGCGGTGACGCGCATCATCGCGTTTGGAGACGCAGATGCGGACTCGGTCCTGAGTTGGGCAGCGGCGGCGGAGTGGGGGTCGGAGCACCCTCTCGGGCAAGCAGTTGTCGCAGCGGCCGAAGAGGTGTCGGTGGAGATCTCCCGAGCCGACACGTTCGAAGCGGTGCCTGGCAAAGGTGTTCGAGCTCACGTGGGCGGTGATCTCATCCTCGTCGGCAAGCCACGGTTCTTGCAAGAAGAAGGAGTGAAGTTCGAGCCCGAAGCGCTCGGCCGCATCGAGACGCTACAGCGGGAGGGTGACACCGTAGTGCTCGTGGGGCGCAACAGCGGCCTTGCCGGGTTGATTGCCATCGCCGATCCCATCAAACCGGATGCAAAGGAAGCAGTGTCACGGATGCGTCAGGCCGGCCTTGTGCCGGTCATGCTGACCGGCGACCACGAACAAACGGCGCGCGCAGTAGCCGAGCAAGTTGGGATCGACGAGTACCGCGCCGAAGTGCTTCCGCATGAGAAGACAGAAGCCATTCGTGCGGCTCAACAGAAGGGAGAGCGAGTCGTGATGGTCGGAGACGGCATCAACGACGCGCCCGCCTTGATGCAGGCCGATGTGGGGATGGCGATTGGTGCAGGAACCGATATCGCGATCGAATCTGCCGACGTCGTCTTGATCGGAGATCGTCTCGGAGCCGTCATGGATGCCTACGTCATTGGACGCGAGTCGTACAAGAAGACCGTGCAGAATCTCGTCCTGGCGTTCTCCTTCAATGGAATCGGCGTGCCTTTGGCGGTCACCGGCTGGCTTCACCCGATCTGGGCGATGATCGCCATGGCAGCCAGTGTCACGGCCGTGCTCCTGAATTCCTTTGGAGGAAGCTGGATGACGCGCCTTCCCAGCTACGTGGCTCAGTCCCACAAGAGGCCATGATCCATGTCGAGTGACAGGAAACAAAGCACGATGGCATGCATGGGTCGGGCCCTAGGCAACCGACGAAGAGGGATGGCGTGGCTCGTGAGTCTGGCTTCGCTGGCGTTGATCATCGGCATCGTGGCGCTGCGCAACTCAAGATCGGAGACATCCTCGGCAACGGGCGGGATCCATCTTGGAGCTCATCGGCCAATTGAGCCTCATTCGAAACCAAATCTGACGTCCGTCGACTGGCCTCAGTGGCGAGGCCCGAAGCGCGACGGAATCAGCCGCGAACGAGGCTGGCGTCGCGACTGGGGGTCGTCCGGACCGCCAATCCTCTGGCAGCGACACACGTCGGGGCCGGGTTACAGCGGGCTGGCTGTCGTCAAGAATCGACTCTACACGATGATGCAGGACGGACCGACCGAGGCCGTCGTCTGTTGGGACGCCGAGACAGGCCGGGAACTCTGGCGCCGCCGCTATGCGGCTCGGTTCGTCAGCGATCAGGGCTCGGGGCCTCGAGCCACACCGACTGTCGATGACAACCGCGTCTACACGTTGGGAGCTACAGGGATCTTGCATTGTTTGGATGAGCGCACCGGCGCAGTGCAATGGAGACGCGACCTGGTGGCCGACTTCGGCGGCCACATTCCCGAATGGGGAGTTGCCGCGTCACCCTTGATCGACGGAGACTGGCTTTATGTGACGCCGGGTGGCGCTCAAGATACGTCGGTTGTCTGTTTGGAAAAGAAGTCCGGCAAGGTTCGCTGGACATCGCTGAATGATCGTCCCGCCTACAGCTCACCGGTCATTGCCACTGCTGCCGGCGTGAGGCAGTTGATTCTCTTGACGGGAGAGGGGCTGGTGAGTCTGTCACTCGAGGAGGGCCGTCTCTATTGGCGACTTCCCTGGTCGACGTCGATGGATTGCAACGTGGCGACACCAATATGTCATGGCGACGAGATCTTCATTTCGTCCGGCTATGGCAAAGGATGTGCGCTCTTGCGAGTGGTGGCTCGAGGAGCCGGCGCGTTGGACGTGGAAACCGTGTACGCTCACCGGCGCATGCGCAACCATTTCAGCACAAGTGTACTCTATGAAGGGCACCTGTACGGTTTTGATGAAACGCGGCTCGTTTGTATGGAGTGGGCCACGGGCAAGTTACGATGGGAAGCCAGAGGCTTTCGCAAGGGAAGCGTGTTGATCTCGGACGGACACCTGATCATCCTGGGCGAAAACGGCAAGCTGGCACTCGCCGAGGCGACTCCGGAGGCATATCGAGAGTTGTGCTCGGTTCGAGTGACACGGGGCCGTTGCTGGACAGTCCCGACGTTGGCCGGTGGAAAGCTGTTCATTCGCGATCCAAGGCGAATCGTCTGCTACGACTTGCGGCATCCATCTGGCCGCGCAGCCAAGTCGGCTCGTGCCAATGAGAGAAAACACCTATCCACGAAGAGCGTCGTTCGGGAGTCTCATCGATCATGATGCGCAATCTGGTAGTGACAGGTCTGGTTTCGGTCCTCATGGGGATCTTTACGATCGCCTACACGAGCCTCGTACCGCCAGACAGGCGACCGGTGATGGCGTCTACAGGCGAGGGTGCCGTCATGGCTGCGTTGAATTCGGCAGGGGCGATGCCATCGCCCGAAGGAGTCCAACTCTTTCGCAACCGCATCCAGCCGCTCCTGGCAGCTCGCTGTTTCCGGTGCCACGATGCCAAGACGCGTTCTGGGGGACTCGACTTGACGACTCGAGCCGGTGCCCTGGCCGGGGGCGAAACAGGCGATGCCATTGTATTGGGCAAGCCGTCGGAAAGTCTCTTGATTCAATTGGTGACGGCGGGAGAGATGCCGAAAGAGGGATCGCCGCTTTCTTCGCTCGAGATCGCCGATCTGAAGCGATGGATCGCGCTGGGAGCTCCTTACGCGGATAACACGACAATGGCCGGCGGAACCGCCGTTGGAACGATGGGGAGCTCGGTCGCGGCTGGCGGAAACGCCATGGTGTCGGGCAATGCAGGAGCGATGGGCAGCTCCGGTGGCGCCGCCGCTGGTATGAATGGGATGGGGGGAATGGGCGGCATGGCGGGGATGAAAATGTGTCCCTGCATGCAGATGATGATGGGTATGGGAGGTGGTGGCGGGATGATGAATGGAAGTGGCGGCTCGGGGTCGGCCACGCAGACGACGCCGCCTACCGGTCTGTCGAATCCCCGGACCATCGAACAAGCTCGGCAACGGGCCGAAGCTCATCTGAAGGGGCTCGGCAACCCGAACCTGAAGACAGGCGAGGTGCGCGAGACGCTGGCCACGTTCGAGGTGCAAGTGGTGACGAAAGACGGATCGCCGGTCAACTGGATCATTATCCAAAAGAAGACGGGACAGTTGACAACGCTCTATTGAGTGCCATGGGCGCTGCTCGACTGAGCAGTCGGAGCGAACGAAGGGAATGGCACTGGCGGCAAGTGCGAAGATGCAAGGCCAAAGTCGACGGGAGAAGAAGCCGATGGAAACGCTGGAGTTTCAAGTGTCGGGAATGGTGTGCCATGGGTGCGAGCAGGCTTTGGAGATGCTGTTGCGACAGCACCCGGCGGTAACGGAGGCATCGGCCGACGCCAAGACGGGCCGAGTCAACGTGGTTGTGTCGGAACCCGTAGAGCGAGCCGAACTCGTGCAGCGGATCAAGTCGGCTGGCTTTTCGATCGAATCGGAAACGAACCACTAATGGGCCAGTACGTTCGTTACGCGTTGCCCGAGGCTCGGAACAACGGCATAATAGGAGGCAGAAGACCTTGACCGGCTTGCATCAGAAAGGAAGGACATGGAGTTGCCGATCGACGGGACTGATGAGCGGACCGAAGACTCGACTTCCGTTCCGTCAACCGAACTTCCAACGATCACTTACATCAGCATCCCCTTGTTCATCGGCGTTTTTCTGGTGGAGATGGCGATCCGCTACGTAGGGGTGGACATGGGAATGCCGGAGGAGACTCCCTCCCCGCTGGCCATTGCGGCGCTCTGTCTGGCGATTCCCACGATCGGCGTTCCGGTTTTTGTCGCCATGGTGCGACTTGTCTACTCTTCGATCAGCCGCGCACGACACTCGGCGTCCGATCCATGGAACGCGATGTCCCTGCTACGGATGCTCTCGATGTTCCGGCTTCCTCGCTCAATCTGCCGGTCATACCGCTGGTTCGTCCCGCTCTACTATGGTTCGTTGGTCGCGATGCTGGTTGCTGCTCCCGTCCTGTGGCTGGCAAGTATGCTGCGAGGCGGAACGCCGTAAGTAACCCGAACCTCATCTCGCCTGGCCGTAAAGCCGCAGGGTGGGACTCTCCCGAGGGCGTGAAGCGTCACGCTCGGCTCGATCGTGAAGGCCTGTTGGGTCGAAGAGTTCTGTCAGGCTAGAAAGCCTGAGCTACGTAGGATTCCTCCGCGTCTATAACGAATCTGCACCCGACACCCTTGAGCGTCGCCACGGGCAGCCGCCTAGAACGATTCCTCGTCATCTGCTGGGAGATCGAATTCGGAGTGCTTCATATGAGCTCGATTCTCGAACCGCATGAACGTCTGCTCCCAAACGAGCTCGATCGTGCCAACTGGGCCGTTGCGCTGCTTGGCGACGATCACTTCCGCCTTCTTTTCGTCTTCGTCGGCGCCTGGCGTCGCTTCGTCCCGTTCCTGCTTCGACCGGTAGTAGGCTTCGCGATGGACGAACATGACCACGTCCGCGTCCTGTTCGATGGCCCCCGATTCTCGCAGGTGGCTCAGGCGCGGACGGTGTTCCCGCGAATCTTCGGCTTGGCGGTTGACCTGCGCCAGGCAGAGGACCGGGACGCGAAGGTCGCGTGCCATTCCCTTCAGTCGCCGGGCGATACGTGCCACCTGCTCCTGGCGGCTGTCGTTGGGATTATCGGGTTCGATCAACTGCAAGTAATCGATGACGACGAGCCCCAGGCCTTTTCGGCGGGCAAGCCGCCGCGCAGCTGCCGCGATTTCCGTGACCGTCCGACTTGGGGCATCATCCACCATCAGCGGCACTTCCCCTAGTTTGCCAGCTTCCTTCACCACCTTCTGGAAGTCGCGTTCGGACAACGTGCCGTTGCGGAGTTTCGATCCGTTGACGCGGGATAGCGAGACCAAGAGGCGTTCGGCCAACTCCCGAGCTGCCATCTCGAGACTCACAAAGAGAACCGGTTTGCCAGTGTGCATGACAACATGCTCGGCGATATTGAGTGCCAAAGCCGTCTTGCCCATGCTCGGTCGCGCGGCCAGGATCACCAACTCGCTCTCGTGGAGCCCACGTCCTAGGAGCGCGTCCAAATCGTAGTAGCCCGTCGGCACGACGTGCTCGGTCTCGCGACCGTGCATCCGGGCTTCCAGAAGATCGCAGACCTCATGCAAGACCTCGCGGATCTCCGTCGCTTCTTCACGCGTCCGCGCGTTGGCGATTTCATAGATCAACTGCTCGGCCCGGTTCAGAAGCATTTCCGGCTCGAGTGTCTCCTGGTAGGCTTCAGACAGGATCTGCGAGCTGGCCTCGATCAGGCTCCGAAAGATGGCTTTGGACGCGACCATCTGCGCGTAGTACTTGGCGTGTGCGGCGTGGGGCACGCCGTTCACCAATCGCGCCAGCATCGCGGCGCCGCCGACCTCGTCGTACTTCCCGATCGATCGCAGGTGATTGAGCAAGACGGCGACGTCGATCACCGCCTGGCTGTTGTGCAACTGAAGCAGTTCGGCGTAAAGAATCCGGTGCGCTGGATGATAAAAGTCTTCGGGACGGACGATCGTGGCGACTTCGTCACAGACATCCGGCTGCAGCAGAATGCTCCCGATCAACGCTTCTTCGGCGACTAGATCGTGGGGAGGCTTATTCTCGAGCAAGTCCCCGATGGAAACTCGAGGTCGCCCCTCCTTCGAAGCTCGAACCTGGCTGGCCATACCGACTCCCTCCGATTCCGCCACTCGACCCGTTCCTCCCTCGTGCATGGCGCGCACGCAACTCCCAGCGTCCAGTAGGAGAGGACGGGATGAGCGTCTACTCTTCCGCGTGCGGCACGACCCACACCTTCAGCTCGGTATCGATATCCTTGGCGATGTGGATCTTAACGCTGTAGAGCCCGAGTTCTTTGATGGGACCTTCGAGCCTCACCTGGTCTTCGGTGATCTGAATATCATTCTGCTTGAGTGCCGAAACAATCTCCGGAGCTCCCACGCTGCCATACAGATGTCCCGACTCGTTCGACTGGGCTTCGATCGTGACCGATTGCTTCTTGATCAGTTCGGCCAGGTCGCGCAACGTCTTCATCCGAGCCCGTTCGAGTTCCAGGAGTTTCTCCCGGTGCTTTTCGACCATCCGCTTGTGGTGCTCGGTGGCGAACGTAGCCAACCCTTGCGGAATAAGGTAGTTCACGGCATAGCCACGCTTCACCTCGACCACGTCCCCTTGCTCGCCCAAGTGATCGACCGATTGGATCAACAGGAGTTCCACCCCCCCGTTGGGCCCCTTCGGCAGCCGCTTCCAGCCTCGCTTTTTTCGCACCATCGTCTTGGCCATGGCTTTGCTTGTTCCCGGTCCCAAAAAGTCCGTTGGAAAAAAGGCGGGCCGGCCGAAACGGCCGGCGCGCTCCTGTCTACTTCCTCCCCAGAGCCCACCCGGCAATACACCGGCAGTCTGCTGGGGGCCAGCGAGCCTCAATAAGGCCCGTTCCTCAATAAAACTGTTCTGCTCCCCGGATCAAAACGGGATGTCGTCTTCCCGAGGCGGCACGTCGCCTGCGGGGGGGGCGGGAGCTCCTTGGGCCGTCGGTGCCGAAACCGACGGGGAGGGAGCCGAAGCATGCATCCCCTGGGCCGGCTCTTCACCGTAGTGCGCCGCTGTCCGGGAACCTCCGCGAGACCCGCCACCGCTTCCCAACATCTGCATCCGTTCGCCGACCACCCGCAGCTTCGAGCGGCGTTGGCCATCGGTTTCCCAAGTGTCCAGCTTCAATCGCCCCTCGATGAGGATCGGCGATCCCTTTCCCAAGTATTCCGATGCGATTTGCGCCGTCCGCCCCCACAGCGTGACATCCACGAACGTCGTCTCCTCAACCCAATCGCCGTTCTGGTTTTTTCGACGATCGTTGACGGCCAACCCGATCTCGGTCACCGCCGTTCCCGACGGCGTATACCGAAGTTCCACGTCGCGCGTCAGGTTGCCCACGAGAATCACTCGATTGAAACTCGCCATCACTCCACTCCCTTCGACTCGACCGCCCCAGCCACTGAACTAACGTACCGTAACTTTATCTTATCGCGGTCGCGTCCTTTGGCAAGTCCCTACGGGCTCGATTCGGCCAAATCCACCTCGATTCAGCTCCCCGAGGACTCCGAGCCCGCAGTGGCTTCGGCCACATCAGCGGCTTCCCCGGAAGGTGCCTCCTCGGCTTCCCCGCCGATTGCTTCGGGTTGGGCCGACTCTTCTGTCCCCTCTTCGTCGGGAGATTGCGGGACGGCCTCGCCCTTGGCGTGAGCTACCAGCGTCTCGACGAGCCGCGGGTCAACTTTCAGGACGAGTTGCCTCAAGACAGTGTCGTGGATCTGACAGGCACGATTCAGTGCCGGCACACCGCTACCGGGCATCCGGAAGTAGGCGAGCCAATAGGTCCCCTTCCGATGTCCTTCGATCGGATACGCCAATCGCTGCTCGTTCCAAAGCCGACTCACCAGCACGGTTCCCCCAGCCTCCTCGATGAGCCGGTCGACCAACTGGGCTGTGCCCGCCGGATCTCGGGCGTAGTGATTGGAATCGAGCAAAAACAGGCATTCGTAGACGTTTTCCGCCAAGACTTCTTCTCCCGTCGACTTCCAGGGGTGCCGAAGGTGCTGCGACGACCGAGCACGCCGGGCTCGATCTCTCCCTCAGCAGGCATTGTACTGGTTCATACAGTATTCGATACCGGACCGGACCCAATCACCGGCTGCTTGAGCGGCTCGGTCAAGGGCCAGTTCGATGGTCGGTTGTTCGTCCTTGGTAAAACGACTCAGCACGAAGTCCGCCGCATCCCAGTGGTCGGGGAGCTCTCCCACACCGATCCGCAGCCGCGGCACCTCCTGAGTCTGCAATTTCTTGAGTACATCCGCGAGGCCTTTTTGGCCTCCGGCCGAGCCTCGAGCCCGGAAGCGCAACTTCCCCAGCGGGAGGTGGAAGTCGTCGCAAATCACGAGCACGTCAGCTGGATCCAGTTTATAAAATCGGCAGGCGGCTTGCACCGCCTGGCCGCTTAAATTCATGTAGGTCAGCGGCTTGAGCAGCAGCACGGGGGTACCGTCGATCCGAACATCCTGGACCAGTCCGGAAAAACGCTCTTTCCAACGCCCCCCTGCGGCAGCCGCGGCCATCCGATCGACGACGTCGAACCCGACATTGTGCCGTGTCCGCTCGTACTTGGGGCCGGGATTCCCCAGCCCCACAATCAACTTCATGACGCCATCTCGCCGACTCGCCAGCCACCACCACACGCCGCACCATTTCGATCAGCCATCCTCTGCGGATGCCCGTCACTCCTCTTCGGATTCTTCCTCCTTGCTGCGCCCAATTACCTCCGGTTCGGCCGACAGATCAGCCGCAGCCGGAGCCTCTTCGGCCTCCTCGGCCACTTCGGCTCGAGCTTGACAACCGACAATCGGCGTATCGGGCGGCGTTACCAACTCGGCGCCCTCAGGCAGCTCGAGGTCGCTCGCGTGGATCACCGTCCCGACATGCAAGTCGTTGACATTGACCTCGATCTTCTCCGGAATCGCCTCGGCCGGACAGATGATCGTGACCTCGTGAGTCATCACGGAGACTTCCCCCCCTTCCTTGGCACCGGGGGCCTCTCCCCGAAGCTCAATGCTCAAGTCGACCTCCACCTTCTCCTTGGCGGAGACACGAGTCAGGTCGAGATGAAGCACCTCATTGCCAAACGTGTTCCATTGGACTTCACGGATGAACGCCGTATCGTTGACGGCTCCTTGGAGCTGCACCATATGGGCTCCGTGGCGGATCGCCGCCTCGACGTCATCCACCGGAACCGCCAAGTTCACGTTGGCCTGGCCATGGCCATACAGGTTGGCCGGGACCATACCCTTCCTTCGCAACCGGCGAGTCGCACGGGTTCCCAACTCCTGGCGAGCCTCACAGTGCAATACCTCGGTCGTCATCGATGGTTCCTCGAATCAAATCATCCAAGTTTATCGCGTCTCGGTCTCTTCGGCATCGTTCGCTCAGGCGCCAGGACCGATCCCATGCCAAGCTGCTATCCCAGCCGAAGGGACATCGTTCCCAATCGCCCCGCACAGGAGGCGTGCCGAGCCCTAGAGCGAATCGGAATCGCTTATTTTGCCACAAAACGGCTCCAGAACAAGCCCGGATCTGGGAGGAATCGGCGAAAAAGGGGAAAGGAAATAGCGGAGGTCCTGCCAAAAACAAAGAGCCTCGCGCTAAGACGCAAAGGAGGTATTACGGGGTGCAAGAGTAGGCGACGGACGACGATCACGATTTCCATCCCTCATTCAAGAAAGAACCTCTCTGCGTTCTTTGCGGCTCTGCGAGAAACCCCTCCGCACGCTCTGCGCTTCTGCGAGAAACCTCCTGTCAGGCTCGAAAGCCTGAGCTACGTGGCGTGGGGGTCTTCCAAATCGAGCTATCACCTCGGCGGAGATTTCTGCTATGAATGGAAAGCCTATCGGCATGAGGCCGATTCGGTTCCCACGGATGGGGGTCTGGATGACCTATCGACTCTTGCCGGGAAAGGACCGCCCACCGTGTCTGGACGACGGTCAAAGGCGAAGCGCAAGCGGCGCCAGCAGCAGAAGTGGAGAAAACGTAGACAGCAACACCACGAGCCGATCCCCCCCAACGAAGCGACCGGTCAGCTTGCTCCGGCAACCGGCCTGCTCGAGCGGCTGTTGGACCGTGTGGTCAGTGACGAGGAATCCGCCGAGTACGAAGACGGATTCCACGATGACTTCGAGCGAGATCCTTGCGGCGATCCACTCGTCCATGAGCCTGCGCCACTCGCCGATTCAGATCTGGCCGAGGAGCTCCGTCGTGAGTGGATCGAGACGTTCGAGCGAGCGTATCGCCTTTTCCCCGAATGGGTCGTTCGTAAAGCCTCGCAGAGTTCCCACCCGGATCTGACGCTACAGGCTTTAGGCGACGGACAACTCAAGGGAACCTTCTACGATTCGCATGGCCGCGTGACCGAGGCGTCATGGAAGCCGCTCGACTCGGGAAGCAACTACGTCGCCAGCTGCGCCTGCCAGACGTTCATAAAGCACCGCTGTTGTGAGCATTTGGCGGCCATGGTCTTCTTGACGCTCCAGAGCCTGCGCGATCGCCAACCGGAAATCTATCGCCTGCTGCAAGACGTTGCGGAGCACGAACTGGAGCAATGGGAGCGGATCGATGAGTTGGCTCCGGACGAGGAACAAGAGTTGGACGAGGCTTCGGACGTTCCCTCCCTTCCGGAAACGACGCCCACTCGTCTCTTTTGGACGATCGAGTGGAGGCGCTCCGGTCTCGATATCCTACCCCGGCGGCAAGCTCCCAAGAAGCGGGGTCATGGCTGGGTCAAAGGTACGCTCCTGCTGCTGCACGACTTTGTCGAGTGCCGCAATTTGCCTCATCCGGTGGACCGAGCCCTAAAGGAAGTCGTGCAGGTCGGTCCCGTCGCTCGCCCCTTCCTGGATCCAGTCCAGGCACTCATGATTCTGGCCGACCATGATTTGGTGGAAATGGACGGCGAGCCCGTCGAAATCCGCGTGCACAGTTTCACCCCTTGCATTCACCGCGAAGGGGACCGGTTTCGGGTTGGCATCGGGCCGGGCCCGCAAATCTGGAGTCAGAGCCGAGTCCTTGAGACTCCGACGGGATTCGTGGCGGGTGAGATGGAGTCGCATCGGTTGCATGTGATCCCGGTCCCTCCTTCCTGGAGGCCGTTCGTTCGGAAGCTCGTAACCAGCCGGCCCTTCCCTCGTGGAGTTCTCAAACACGTTCTGGCCCAGCTCGTACCTCATTCCGAGAAAATCGGCATACGACTTCCCGAAGACCTGGGGGCTCCTTTGGTCGACTCGCCGGCCGATCTCCATTTGGTGCTCCGTTCGTCGCCTCGGAGTGAATTGGAATGCGCCCTCCGCGTCCGAGATGCCAAGGGGCGTTTCTTCCCTCCCACCGAAGGACCCGGCGTCTATCTGGACACGCTCGAGGGAAAAAAGATCCAACGGGTCCGTGACATCGGTCGCGAGAATCGCGATGCCTTGCAAGCCCGCTTCCGCCTCCGTCTCGACCGAGCGGCCGAGACGGCGCCTTGGACGTGGCGCATGCCGACGATCGACGATGCCCTGGAGCTGCTGCAGAGGGCGGAAGAGCTCTCCGCCGAAGGACTCTTCTCGGTCGTCTGGGACCCGTCAACAACCCATCCGATGCGCGTCGTCGGCCCGATCGAACCGAAGAATCTGGTGGTTCGCGTCCAGCGCAAACGCGACTGGTTCGGCCTGGAAGGTAGCTGCCAAGCGCCGGCGGGAGAGATTCCCGTCGAACAGCTTCTGGAAGGAGTCGACGGACGACGGCACGGACGCTACACGGAGATCCGGCCCGGCGAGTTCGCGGAGATTGCGCACGGATTCGCCTCGCAACTGCGCCGACTCCGGGACACCGTCCACGGAAAGCCGGGAGAACTGGAGATCGGGGAAACGGCCGCCTTGGCGCTGCGCGACCTGGCCGAACAGCAAAAGGTGTCAGTGACAAGTGATCGTCACTGGCAAGCGTGCCTTCGGCGGCTGAGTACGGCGGAAGCTCTCGATCCGGTTCCTCCGGAAGGTCTGCTGGCCGAACTGCGCGACTATCAGGTCGAAGGCTACCGGTGGCTCCGGCGGCTTTCCGAATGGGGCGTCGGCGCATGTTTGGCGGATGACATGGGTCTCGGCAAAACGGTGCAGATGTTGGCCGTACTGCTGGACCGAGCCTCCCGGGGACCGGCTCTTGTCATCGCGCCCACCTCGGTCGGATTCAACTGGCTGCGCGAAGCCCAGCGGTTCGCCCCCGACTTGAACGTCCATTTGTATCGCGAAACCGAACGGGCCGACTTTTTGCCTCGCGTCGGCGCCGGCGACGTCGTGGTGACCAGCTACGGGTTGGCATTGCGAGACGCCAAGGCGTTCCATAAGGTCGCGTGGAATACCGTGGTGCTCGACGAAGCCCAGTTCATCAAGAACGCCCAAACGAAAACGGCTCGCGCCATCCGCGATCTGCAAGCCGACTGGAAGGTGGCGCTCACCGGTACGCCCATCGAAAACCGGCTGAGCGAACTGTGGAGCATCTTTCGGGCCGTTTCGCCAGGCCTGTTCGGGAGCTGGGAGAGCTTTCGCAAGAAGTTCGCCGTTCCCATCGAGCGACACCAGGACGAGGAGCGTCGCCAGGCCCTTTCGCAACTCATTCAGCCCTTTATTCTCCGGCGCACCAAAGAGCAGGTGTTGAAGGAATTGCCGGAGCGGACCGAGATGCACTTGCATGTGGAACTCTCCAACGAAGAGCTGCGCGTCTATGAGTCGATGCGACGAGCGGCTCTCGGGGAAATCGAGCACCTCGCCGGACTCCCGGATGCCGAAGACCACCGGTTCCGAATTCTGGCGATCTTGACGCGCCTGCGTCAGTTGGCTTGCCATGTCGGTCTGGTCGATTCCTCGTGGACCGGTTCCTCCTCGAAACTCGATTGTCTCGTTTCCACGGTCGAGGAACTGCGCGACGAAGGGCACCGAGTCCTCGTCTTCAGCCAGTTCACCTCCTTCTTAGCGAAGATCCGTGAAGCATTCGATGGTGCGGAGATCCGCTATCAGTACCTCGATGGAAGCACCCCGGCCAAAGCCAGACAACGGGCGGTCGATGCGTTTCAAAACGGCGAGTCCGACGCCTTCTTGATTTCGCTCAAGGCGGGTGGGACCGGCCTGAACCTCACGGCGGCCGACTATGTCATCCACGCCGATCCTTGGTGGAACCCGGCCGTCGAAGACCAGGCGACCGATCGAGCTCATCGGATCGGACAGACTCGGCCCGTGATGGTCTACCGCCTGGTGGCTCGAGGCACGATCGAAGAACGGATCCTCGACTTGCACCGTGAAAAACGGGACCTTGTGGAGAACGTCCTCTCGGGAACTCAAGTCGCCGGCAAACTGACCGCCGACGAATTGATCGAGCTGATCCGCGGCAACGGCGACTAGCAGTCGGTTCCCCGCCGGCCGCGAAACGGCGCTCCAACCGCGAAGGTATGCCTGAGGAGAGACGTCGTTTCGAACCGGCACCGAGATGGTCGGTCAAGGACCGCGCCTCAAGCAAGGTGAGACGTCTCCACGTTCTTTGTTCTTGGCCGCTCGACGATCCACGGATCCCCACGATGCTTCCTCACACGCTGCACGTATCGTCTTTTGACAAGCCCCTATCGGCTCGATGCCATGTTCGGCGACGCTTTCCCACCCTATGGGTGCTCACGGCGATTGCGTGGTTGATGTTCTGCGCCGCATCGCCAGGCTACGCAGAGTCGACACGCTACTTTGCGATCCGTATCCGCTCGAAGCTGGTAGGATACGCGAAGGTGGTGCACCGCACGGCCGAATCAGGTGATCCTGTGTGTGAATCGTGGACGGCACTCAAGGTGTCGCTGCTCGGAACGCCTCGCCGCATCCACATCCATTCCGTCACGACTCTGGATAAGGAAACCCGGTCTCCCGTTCATGTATTGCTTACCAGGTCGATCAATGGCCGGGAAACACGGTGGGAGGTGACCATCGAAGGGAAGCGAGCAGTGGTAAGGCAAGAGACGGCTGACGATACCAAGGCGGCCTCTTCCACGGAACTCGATATTCCCCAATCAGTGCTTGTACTGGCGGGCAACGACTTCGGCCAGTGGGACTTGGTGTTGGCCAGAGCCCACGCCAAGGCGCGCGATGGTCGGGCCGTCCTGCCAGTGATCCTTCCCGAAGCTGGCAGGCTGTCCGAGATCAAGCTGCAGAAGGTGGAGGCTCAAGAGGTTGAGCACCACGACCGGCGGCAACCTGCCGTGGTGTGGAAGATGCTGGACTCCGACATGCAATTGCACGCCGATGCCGAGTCCCATGAGTTGATCCGCATGGACCTGCCGGCTCAAGAGACGGTAATCGAGCGAGCCGACGAGTCGGTCGTCAAGCGATGGGAAAAGGCGCAAGCCGAAGAAGTGTTGGCCGACCGCTTCGCCCGATCGAATGTCGTCTTCGACGATTTCCTGGCCGTACGGATGCTGCGAGCCAGAATCCAAGTGCGCGTCTTCGGCGACAACGAGTCGCCGGAAAAAGAAGCAAAGAAACCGAACGAGAATGACGCGAACGAAGAACGCCAGGTGGCAGAGAAGACCACTTCCGCTTCACCGTCCGACTCGCTGCAGACGCTGCGAACCTCGATGCAGTCGTTCGAGGGAACTCGTCGTGGATCGCGCATTGAGGGAATCGTGACGGTTCGTTCGATTCGGTTCGACCCTTCGACAGCACCGGCGGTCGGGGAAACCGTCTCCAGCACGTTCCAGCCATGGTTGCAGCCGTCTGTTTACGTCGAGTCGGACGCCCCGGAGGTGGCGGCGCTGGCTCGAGAGTTGACCCAGGACTGCAAGACGCGGTGGGACCAGGTGTTAGCCGTGGGACGGTGGGTCCATGATCAGATCCACTACACGATCGCCGACACACCTTCGGCCAAACTGGCGTTGAAGACGAAGCGAGGCGACTGCGGCCCGCATGCGACGCTGACGATCGCTCTTCTCCGATCCCTCGGCATTCCCGCGAAGCTCGTTGGCGGGCTCCTTTATACTCCTTCCTTTGGTGGCAGTTTCGGGCAGCACGCCTGGGTCGAGGTCCACATGGGTTCGGCTGGGTGGGTTCCCATCGACCCCACGACGGGCGAGTTCGAAACGGTGAGCGCCGTGCACATGAAGCTCTTCGAAGGGCTGGGAGGTGTGGTGGCGGACAAGGTAGAAGTGCTCGAGTTCGCTCCACCCAACCGGCCGTCGGACGTAGTGCGGCCTCGCAAGCGGCGTCCCTTTCCGTGGAAGCTGGGGACGACTTATCGCCTGCGCTATCGCCAAGGCAACGTGGAATTGGGGACGGAGACATTCACTTGGCGAAACATCGAAACGGATGGGAAAGAGCAACTGGAATTGCGAGGAGAACTCGATCTGAAGACGCCGCTGGGGATTGCCGTGGCCAGTTCGCAGCGCTTGGTGGCTCAAGCCGACGCCACGCCGGTGCAACTTCAGCGCACGTGGCGGGCTCCTCGGGAAGCCACGGTCGATTGCCGATTCGAGCCGGGCAAGGTTTCGGTACGCATCGAGGGGTCGAGGCAGTTGGAGCGAACGATTGAACTTCCCAAGAACGCCTACACGTTCGACAACAATTGGATCGGCTCGTTCGCCCTCATCTTCAGTCAGTTGCCACTGAAAAAAGGGAAGGTACGCCTTGAGACGTTTCATCCTTCAACCCTCCAGCGCATCCCGTTGACCATTACCTTCGAAGAGCGGGAGTCGGTGAAGGTGGCAGGACAGGAACTCGAGTGCTGGCGCTGCCAGGTGGCTCCGATCCGCAACACGTTTTGGGTGACCACCGATGGCCGGTTGGTCAAAGTGGTCGCAGGCAACCTGTC
>WFWZ01000027.1 GCA_015490875.1 Planctomycetaceae bacterium | reverse complement strand
ACTCCAGAATCCGTGGAGTGAAGCGATTGATGTCGAGTCTATCCAAGCCAGTTCTTCTTGCTCGGATGCGAAGATTCGAGATCGCCGTATCCCTCCCGGCACCTCCACGGAACTGGATCTGCTGATCCGCCTCCCTTTCTCGGGCTCTCGAAGAAATCTCCAGTTTACAATCTTGGCGAAATCCGACAAAGTTCTCTTGTGTACCCTTCCCGTTCAGGCATTGCAACGCGTTCATGTGGTCACGACTCTGCCGGATACGCTTGCCTTTGGAGACGTCCACGTCTCTGACGAACTGGACCGATCGTGGCCGGTATACATGTTTCATCTGAAGGGTACGGAACCGAATATCACAGTAGTCGAAATTCGTGCCGATGATGATAATCTTCGCTTCGATCTCCAGCCTGTGGCGACTCCGCAAAGTGAAGCGCCGATCGAAGTACCATCCGAATTGGTCGCTCAACCGTTCGTATTGAAGGGGCACCTGAGTTGCGGACGGCGGCCCGGCTTTCATCAGTCGTCGCTGCGTATTGTTTACCGCAGGGACGGTCGGGAACATGAGCGCCGTTTGTTTGTCACGTGGCGCGTGATCGCGGCGCTCCAAGTGGAACCTCGACAGATCGTATGGAATGTGAATACATCGCGCAGCTCAGGGCGGCAGCGGACGGCACGTGTCGTCATTTCGTCAGGCGATGGCACGTCCTTTCGTATCAAGTCCGTTCAGACTCGCTTTCCGTGGATCGATGCCGACTACGATGGTGCTGCATCGAGTCCACAGCATGAAGTCACGATTCGACTTCGCGAGCCGGACGTCGCTTTGCGCGACGGCTTTCAAGAAGTGGTTTTCTCGACCGACCATCCGCGACAGCCGAAGGCACGACTGTCCGTGGCGGTCGTTGGCAAACTGTCAGAATAGAGCTCGCCGCGCCGCATGGGTAGGAAAATGCTTGACAAGCGATCCGCAATCCGTTAGAAGAAAATTGCTCGCACGGGCTTGGGTTCATAGAAGGCTTCACCGGGACTTCCGACCGCAACGCAGACTCCGAGACGAAAGCCACGCCGGCGGGTCTTGTCGCACGCTTGAGAGGGCTGTAACAGGATTCCCGGATGCAAGCAGTATGCCCGAAGATGGGCCCCATGCAGGCGGGTCTTGTTATACGCTCGACAACGCTTCCGGTGAGAGTGGCTGGGAGCGAGCTGCTCGTGTGGTGGTGACTTATGATTTCGGAGAACTCACCCCCATCTTGAAACAAGGCATGGTGACACGATGTCTGAGATGTGCAGACACCTCGAGCGCACCGCCGCGCTCCTCGTGGCCGGGCTCTCGCTTCTCTCGGTCTCGCCTCGTGCGAATGCCGATGATCGAGGACGCGAAGAACTCGTGACGATGGTCGACCGTCGGATGGCTCTCGTCTCGGGACGCTGCACGATTCGAGGAAGCATTACCGTGCTCGAAGAAAGGGAGGACATCACATATCACTTGATCTTCGATACTTCGCAATCCTCGTTAGTGCTGCGAAAAGAAGGTGATGCAGTCTACGTGAGGACCCGGGAGTTTCAGTACTATATCACGAATAATGGCAGAGTGATCAGGCGAATCCCGCTGTCGGAGTGCCCACGCACTCTTCTTCGTCCGTTCGATATCCGTGGACTCGGAATCCTGGCTTATCCTAGCCATTCCCTGACCGACAGCCAGTTCGAGTTTCTTGACTTCCAGAAACTTGGAGATTACTTGTTGACCGCCAAGATCGTCGGGTACCAGAAGGAGGGGAGTGTAGCGAGGTTGACGATACGGATACCCAAGCGGCCCCAGGACGATGTTTCCCCTCTTTACCGTCTGTGGATCGACACGAAGCGTGGCCATTCTCTGATCCGATTCGAGCAACTAGACGCCGACGTAAAGCCACCGAAACTCTTATGGTGGTCGGAGCTCGATTGGGAAAAACATCGTCGCGTATGGGTGCCGATCGCGTTCAGCCAGTCCGTGCCGCATGCGGGGCCCTTCCGGGCTTCCTGGACCATCGAATGGGAACAAGTCAATAAGCCGGTTGATCCTAAGGAGTTTGCATTGCAGACGTTCGTTCCACCAGGGAAAGATGCTCTTCTCTTCGCCATGGAGAAGCCAAGCAACAATGTTGTGAGACTCGGGAAGATTCGTGGGCCCAGTCCTGACGGAACGGAGCCTGCCATCCCTCGGACGTTCTATTTCAATTGGTCAACGGCGATGTATGTCACCGGCATCGCGTTGATTGTCGTCGCCTGTTTGATCGTGATGCACAGAAGATGGCGAGGATAACGGTAGGCCGTTGCGGCACTTGATCGGATCAATCGAGCCTTGCGTCCACATGGGAATCCGTTCGAAGAAAGCCGAAAGGACCAGCATCATGGGAAAGACCTCTGAGGAGCTCTCAAGCCGGCGTGTTGCCTGTCGCAGGTGGAGCTTCGCGAGTTGGACAAGAGATCGCGTCCTCCTGAGAGCTACCGCGTTCGCGGTATGTTGCGCGGTGTGCCTCTGGTCCAACTCGCCTCATGCTTCCGCCGAAGTCAGCGAGCGGGAGGCTAGGAGGATTCGCCAGATTGTCGAGGCGGGGAAGGCCAATTATCGAGCGTTCAACAACTTCGTTTGCCGCCTGCGCATCCGCATCGGCACACCTCAGCAGTCGTCCTCCCAGACGGTGCCGCCGATCGCCACGGAATTGGAGGCCGCCGAGGCCAGATGGGTGAGGAAAGGAAAGAAGGAATCGTATGCGATCCGTGTCGTCCGCAGCACGCCCACCACAGGGAAACATGGTGAGTTTGTCGGTGGCGGCTTCGTCTTCCCTGGAGTCTTCGTCCATGATGACCAATACGTCATGCTCCGGGATCCGGCACCGGCGACTGACAAGGATTTACTTCAGGTGCGGGTTTCCGACGACGTCAACGGCGCGCCGATGGAGATAATGACTACGTGGAACAACTACGGGATTGCATATAATGACGGTGGGGTCATCTGGGTCTATTTGTCGGACCTGTTCGCGAATGTACCAAAGCCAAGAGAGATGATGGTCGCTCTGTCGACGGTTCGCGAGGAAGGCCGGAGACTCGAGAAAATGACCATCAGCTTGGGCACCAAGCCGCCGTCACGAATAACGGTGTGGACGGACCCGGCAAGAGGCTATCTCGCCGTACGGACGACACTGCAATTCGAAGGTCAAACGCCCCTTACCGCTGTGATTACCGAAGCTCGCCAGTTTGGAAAGCACTGGTTTCCTTGGAAGACGCGACTGCTACGGACGAAGACTTGCACGGAGGTCGAGGTGGTGGAGTTGAAACTCGGTGCGGCTCGCGACGGGGATTTTGCAGTTGACGTTCCCGAAAAGTCTATCTTACGTCGCGTTGCCGATCCTACCGGAAAGCAGATTGTATTGGAGCAACCTCGACGCGTGGCTCTCGGCGATGTTTCGAAACTCCTCTCCAATATCGACTCGCAGCCGGCACGGGTCGGCTCGCCTCGACTTGCACCCCGCAAGGACCGCGGTCGGCTTTGGAAATGGGGGCTGATTTCGGTGGGCGCGATATTGGTCGTCGCAGGACTCTATTTCAGGTTTCAGCGGAGATAGATCATGCAGTCGCACAGACAGTTTGCTCCGTGCCGTCTCGGTAAGCGGTATCCTTGTGGTTTTACGGTGGTCGAACTGCTCGTGGCGACGGGGATCATCATGATCCTGATCGGACTGTTGCTACCAGCGGTGCAAATGGCAAGGGAGGCTGCGCGGCGCATTCAGTGCACCAACCGTTTGCACAATATCGGGATCGCTGCATTGTCGCACGAGTCGGCTCATGGGTACCTTCCCAGCGACGGGTGGGGCTACCGCTGGGTCGGCGATCCGGATCGCGGTTTCGGCGCAAATCAACCAGGAGGGTGGATCTTCAATCTGTTGCCCTACGTGGAACAAGAAGAAGTGCGCCGGTTGGGAAAAGGAGAACCGCCGGCTCAGAAAGTCAACACGTTCGCCTCGAGGTTCGGCTACGCATTCGACTTGTTCTACTGTCCTTCGAGGAGGTCTCGCGGCGTCTTTCCCTACACCGAAACATCGTTTCAACTCGTGAACTCCAGGCTGCCGGCCACCGCCGCCAAGTCGGACTACGCGATCAGTGCCGGGAGTGTCGAAGTCGACGGTGGTCCCGGGCCGCGAAGTTACCTGGATGCCGCCTATCGCTGGCCACCGCTGGATCAGATGAATGGTGTCTCCTTCGTGCGAAGCCAGGTGCGCGCTTCCGACGTCCGGGACGGCATGAGCCGCACGATTCTGGTGGGCGAGAAGCACGTTCCCATCGACGCTTATCTCACAGGCTCAACGGTCGGCGATGATCAGGGGATCTATATCGGAGACGACGCCGACATCCGGCGCTTTACCGTCGTGCCTCCCCAACCCGATGCGATGGTGGACAATCCGCCGGGAGGTCGGATCGTTCACGCTTTCGGGAGCGCTCATCCGTCGTCGACCCAATTCGTGATGTGCGATGGTTCCGTCGAGCGGATCAGTTTCGAAGTCGATGTGCACCGTTTTCGGCTCATGGGAGGCCGCTACGATGGGGGTCGAGCATTCCGGCGCCCCTGAGGACGCCGACGGTGCCGCCGTCGATCCAGTGAGTTGGCAGACACGGGTTGTTGTCGAACGGTTCTGTTGGATATCGACACTCCTGGCGCCGATCGTCTTCTGGATCCAGGGACCGGCCGTGTCCGCCGACCAGCGGGTGGTGCGCCTCGTCGTGTTCAGTGCATTCCTCGTCTCCGCGTTGTTCCTCCGGTGGCGATCCCGACGAGAAAGAAACACGTTACAATAGTCCTTGGTCGGCGGTCGCTAGCCTATTGCCTGCGTCGGAAACTGAACGTTTGGCGGAACTAGAACCAAGGAGTCGAAACGATGAACGCGGAAACCCATCTTGAAAGTTCGGGACCCCATGCCGGCCTTCCGGCTGAGCGGATTCAGGACCGGTGGTTGCGAGATCTTTGGGATCGCCTGTGGGTAACGTACCGCCAGCGCGTGCCGTACGTCGTGCAATACGAAGAGCTGATGGCCGAACACGGGGTGAAGTTCACGAACGACCACATCGCGTTCCGGACGTTCGCCCACCAGCATCCGGCGACCGGCTTCTTTCCGCTCGCCCGTATCCTCGACGCGGCCGGTTACCGTCCCGCCGGTTGCTACCACTTCGAAGACAAGCACCTGACAGCCGTCCATTTCCAGCACCGGCTCCCGGGCTATCCCAAGATCTTCATCTCGCAGCTCAAGACGTGGGAACTCCCCGAAGAGGCGCAAGCCGCCATTCACCGCATCGTCGCCAGCCATCGGCCTCTGCCGAGCGACTCCCTTTTGGCAAGACTCTACCAACTCGAAAAAAGCGGCCCCGAAAGCTACGCCGAATTGCTGGACGAAACGGTGGATTGGATCGAACGTCGGCCTTGGGACGTTCCCGATCGCCAGGACATCGAGTTGCTCAATTCGGTCAGCCAGTACGCTGCCTGGGTGGCCCTTCACGGTTACAACGTCAACCACTTCACGGCCTTCATCAATTCTCAGTACGGGTCGCCCGTCGATTCGATCGACAAGACGGTCGAACTCCTGCGCGAGGCAGGCGTCCCGATGAAGGACCGGATCGAAGGCGAGGTCGGATCGATCTTGCGCCAGTCGGCGACGCAGGCAGCCGTGATCGACGTCGAGGTGCGCGACGGCAATCAAGTGACGACGATGCCGTGGACCTACGCGTATCTCGAGTTGGCCGAACGCGGAGAAACCGTCGATCCGACGACCGGCGAAAAGAGGCTCTTCGAGGGCTTCCTCGGGCCTCAGGCCACCCATCTATTCGAAATGACCAAGAAGAGTTGACGGACTCCCGCCGAGCGGCACCCCGGCCTCGATTGTGAGACACGGACCCCCCTATGCCGCATGGCGGCGACTGTAACGCGGGCGAATCCATAGGCTGGGAGGGCGAGGCTCCCGCCGAGCCGGAATCCTTCCTCACAACTCCCTTCGTTCCACAATCGCGTAGCACCACGGCAAGTGCGTGGATGCACCTGAGGCAAGCTATAATGGAATGACATTCTCGAGCCTCTGTACTTTACTCTCGATCGGAAGCATCCCCATGCCGTTGCATCTCCCGATGTCCTTTTCGCCACGACGACGTCAAGCCATTTTCGTGATCTCGTCCACCGTGATTCTGGCATGGCTGTCTGGGGTCGCCATGGTGGGGGCTCAAGTGCGGCCTCCTGCCGCCCCCTACGAGTTGGTGCTGGTGACGGAGCGCGGATTCGCGTTGGGTGGGGAGCGGAAGTGGATCGAGGCGTTGCAGAAGGCCGGCATTCGCAACGTGCGCCTTCGATCGGGTCGAGGCGGCGAGACGCCGGGCGTCGAGAACACGGGGACCGAGAAGGACCCTCGGTATCGGATCGTCGGTATTCTTCGGCGAGGCAACCGGCTGGTCGTTTCGGGAGGCAGCTACACGATGAGCCGCATTCCCGAGCTCCGAAAGTGGATCGACCAGGTGCGTCGCCGCGGTCCCGACGCCGCCGTGGGAAAACCCGAGGCATTCGGACTGACGGCTGGAGAGTTGGCGAAGCTGCACGAGCAGCTTGCCGGGCGCGTCGCGGTGGCGACCAAGGGGCGACCACTGGCCGACGTCGTCACCGACATCACTCGGGCAATCCGGATTTCGGTCGACTGGACGCCCGCAGCGAAGGATGCGCTGCGGGAAGCAGACCCCTGCCTTGATGAGCTGAAAGGGATCAGCGCCGGAACGGCACTCGCCGCAGCGCTCCGACCGGCAGGACTGACGTTCGTCCCGAAGGTGATCGGTCCGGGACGCTTTCGGCTTTCGGTGGTCCCGACGCGCTCGGCCAAGGAACATTGGCCCGTTGGATGGCCTCCCGTCCTCGAGACGACGAAGTTCGCGCCGGGGCTGATGACGTTCGCTGCGATTGAAGCTCGCAAGACTCGCCTCCGCGCGTTCCTCGATGCCATCTCCCAGCGCACCGCTGTACCTTATCTGCTGGACCACAACGCATTGGCGTTGGCGGACATCGACCCGGACGAGACGCGCGTCGACCTGGCCGCGCGCCGGACCTTTTACCTCAACCATCTCCGCCGTGCTCTGCGTCCAGTGAAGCTCGAAGCGACTCTGAAAATCGACGAGTCCGGCCGCCCGCTCTTATGGATCACGACAAGTCGCCGTCCGTAGTCACCTGACTCGCTTTTGCAGTGTCGCCGGTACGTCGCCACGGTTGCGAGGCTCACGGTGAGCGGCCACAATAGGGGCCAGGTCGTACGCCCCGCATCGATGGTTCGCAAGGAAAAAAGGGAGACGCCGATGGCACGCGCAGTCACATTGTTTACCGGACAGTGGGCCGACTTGCCGCTCGAGGAAATGGCTCGCAAGACACGCGAGTTCGGCTACGACGGCATCGAATTGGCATGTTGGGGCGACCATTTCGAAGTCGATCAGGCTCTTGCCGACGACGGCTATTGTGCTCGCAAGCGCGAGCAGCTCGAGAAATACGACCTCGACTGCTACGCCATCAGTGCTCATCTGGTCGGCCAGGCCGTGTGCGACCCGATCGACGAGCGGCACAAAGCCATCTTGCCCGATTACGTGTGGGGGGACGGGGATCCGGCCGGCGTCAATGAACGCGCGGCCGAGGAGCTGAAGAATACGGCTCGCGCCGCTCAACGTTTCGGTGTCGAGGTCGTCAACGGTTTCACCGGTTCGTCTATTTGGCACTTGAACTATTCGTTCCCGCCCGTTCCCGAATCGATGATCGAAGACGGCTTCCGGCTCTTTGCCGATCGCTTCCATCCGATCCTGGATGTCTTCGGCGAATGCGGCGTGAAGTTCGCCTTGGAAGTGCATCCCACAGAGATCGCCTTCGATCTGTACACGGCCGAGCGGGCACTCGAGGCGATCGATCACCGGGAGGAGTTCGGTTTCAACTTCGATCCGAGTCACCTGCATTGGCAAGGCGTCGATCCGGTCGAGTTCCTCCGAGCTTTTCCCGATCGCATTTTCCACGTCCACATCAAGGATGCCGTGACGACGCTCAACGGCCGCAGCGGTATCCTGGCGAGTCACCTCAATTTCGGCGATCCGCGAAGGGGATGGGACTTCCGCAGTCCTGGCCGAGGCGGCGTCGACTTCGAGGAGATCATTCGAGCGCTCAACGAGATCGGCTATCAAGGTCCGCTCTCAGTCGAGTGGGAGGACTCGGGGATGGACCGGGAGTTCGGAGCAGCCGAAGCGTGCGAATTCGTCAAGCGCATGGACTTCGCTCCCAGCGGCCGAGCCTTCGACGCGGCGTTCGGTGAGGATTGATTGTCGGCGACATGAGTGTCATCTATTGCTGAAAGAACGCTTCGGAGTGGAGGGCATTGGCACGCATGGCCGGTTCCCCCCGGGCGCTGTCCGGATTCATCGTTTTGGGGGCACTAACAGAAGGTTTCAATGACCAAACGGACGAAGCAAACTGAACCGACGCCTCACCCCAGCTACCCGAATCCGACGATTGCCGAGGCACTGTGCGAGATTCACTTCGCGCTGCCGGACAACACACCATGGAAGGCATCGCTTGCGGGGGATTTGTTCAAGCAAGTCCAGGATGAGTTCCCCGAGATGGAGCCTGGTTTGGAGATCGGCTTTCAGTTTGAACTCAGCCCCCAGCGGATCGGTCAGTCGTTGTTGCCGCCGCGACAGAGAATACGATTCAAACACAAAGATCTCCCGCTACTGTTGCAGCTCGGCCCGAATGTCCTTACGGTCAATGTCTTGCCTATTTACCCGGGCTGGGAAGACATGCGGCAGCGTGTCCTCAGCGCATGGCAGCAGGCGTGTTCTGCATTGAAGCCCGCGAAGATAAAACAAGTGGGGCTTCGTTATATTAACAGAATCGACGAGATAGACGAGGCAGGAACGCCGGGTGACTGGTTCAAGCCAAGTGACTATCTGCCCGCTGGAGTTTTGCAATCAAAAGGTTCTTTTTTGTCTCGCGTCGAATCGCAAATCGATTCTGAGAATCGCGTCGTCGTGACTCTGGCCGAAGTCCAATCGGACGATCAGAAACGGAAGAAGGGCATCGTCTTTGACATCGATCGAATCGTGGAAAAGGAACTACCGATCGATGACAATGCGCTGCTCGGCGAAATGGACCGGTTGCATGACCATGTCTGGGAGATTTTTGAAGCCGTTCAAACACAGCGTCTCATAAACTACCTCAAGGGAGGTGCCTCATGAGCGCTGGTATCAGCGACAGCAACGTTGTTTATCCGAAAGGACTTGGTGGGTCGAAAGCCGCCGAAGAGCCGCTCCTTTCGTGGAAGTGCGCGGAACGGCAAGTGGAAGACGCATGGCGGGGATTCGTCGTCCAGAGCGGTTCTGTCACGTCAGCCGGGCGAACATGGGAACGCACTCTGCGCAAACTCTTTCAGAGTGAGTCGGAAAGTGTGATTCGTGTCTGGGTTGTCGGCGGGGGAGTTGCCCAATATCTGTCGCCCTGGGACTTCGAACAGTCCCAGCGTGTTCACGACGCAGTCGCGCTTCTGGATGAATGGCTCAAGGATGATTCCGGCTATGACGAAGAAACCTGGCCCGAACTCAAGGAGTCACTCGACCGCAACAGGCTTTCGGATAGGAAATTGTTCGATGGCTAGAGTCATCCTGCTTGACGCCGGTCCGCTTGGAATGGTAACGCACCCGAGAGCGAACCCAGACATCGTTGATTGGCTCAAAGCAATGCTGTATTCCGGCGCAACGATTCTTGTTCCCGAAATTGCTGACTACGAAGTCCGCCGTGAACTTCTCCGGGCGAAGAAATCGAAAGGGGTCAAGCGTCTCGACCAACTGAAGCGAACAATCGGCTATCTGCCGATCAGTACTCAGGCCATGCTTCTAGCCGCCGAATTGTGGGCACAGGCGAGAAATCAAGGATACCCTACAGCAGACGATAAAGCTCTGGACGCAGACGTGATTCTTGCCGCGCAAGCCTCGACACTGAACGACACGGGCGACGATCCCGTTATCGCAACAACCAATGTTGGGCACTTATCGCGATTCGCACAGGCCGACCAGTGGCAAAACATCAACTGACTCCTACTCAGGGCATGCCTTGCCCTAGCCTCTGCTTTCGGCGCGGCTTTTCCGCATGATGAGACGGCGTTGGATGACGTTCCCGCCATGCTTCCGGCCCAACGGGCCGACACAATCGAGCCCTGGGCAGAGCGATGGCGGCGGTCACGCCGGCATCTCGCCGCCCAGGGAAAGCTGTTCGCCGGACTTGCCGCCCTTTCCCTGTCCGCAGGCGATCCCTACAATAGTGACCTGCTTTGCGGTGGCTGTAGCTCAGTCGGCTAGAGCGCCAGATTGTGGCTCTGGAGGCCGGGGGTTCGAGTCCCCTCAGCCACCCTTCCGCTCGTCGGGCACAAACGGAAACCACGCGTCGATCGGGCTCTGCGAAAGCTCGACGAGGAACGGCACGAGGCGCTCCTTGAGCCGCCGCATCAGCTCCTCCCCTTTCTCCGCCGTCGCCGCGTGCGGGTTTCCACAGCCGCTCTGAGTCGTCAGCAGGTGCCACGGACGGGTGATCCCGACCCAGCCCTTTTCCAGGGCTTCAAACCGGAATGGGCGAGCCGCTCCCTCGTCGGCCATCAGCGTTCCGTCCTCGCGCCGCTCCACCCACTGCGGGAAATACGCCAGGGCAAAGGAAGTCTCCATCTCTCCGGCGTGATCGTCCGGCTCGTCGAAGATCTCCCCATGACAATCGGAAAGAACGCGATACCAGTTGCAGAGGAAGAGATGGGCTTCCGTGCGACCATACAGTTCGCGCAGGACCGGCTTGAGATCGTTGCCGCCGTGACTGTTCAGCAGCACGATCTTCCGAATCCCGCTCGAAACCAGAGACTCGACCAGATCGGCAATGACCCGCCCCAATGTCGATGGCTGCAAGTTCATCGCCAACGGAAACGCTTGCAAGTTCGATTCGGTCCCGTACGGAATCGTGGGGAGCAGCACGATCTTTGCACCCGCACGATGAGCCGCCTCACATAGCGCCTCACCCACGATCGTCGCCTCGAAGATGTCCGTCCCGTACGGAAGATGAAGGTTATGAGGTTCGGTGGCCCCCAGCGGTAAAACAGCTACCTCGAAGTCGGCCTCCTGGACTCGAGCGTACGAGATCTCTTGCAATACCCACGGTCGTTTCACGATGTCTCCTTGTCCACTGGCCATTTCGCGAATCACGGCCCCTCGAGTTCCTTCAGCTTCGGCAGTGCTCGACGCAGCTTCTCCACACCGGCTCGCGTCATCTTCGTATTCGACACATCGAGCAACTCGAGACGCCGGAGCCGACTCAAGAAAGGGACACTCGCGTCAGTCACATTCGTGTCACTGATCCAAAGGGACTCGAGTTTCGAAAGTTTCGCGATCGACTCGAGTGCCCCGTCGCCGATTCGCGTGCCGGAGAGATCGAGTTCGACCAGGCGACTCAACTCGCTGACCGTCTTGCCGAAACGATCGTCGACGCGCGTCCGTTCGGCCATCAACTGAGTCAACGAACGGTTTTGCCCGATCCACTCGAGGTCATCGCTGCCGACAGGCAGGCCCGCCACATCGAGCCACTCCAAGTGGCGCAAGTTTCGAAGATGAATCATGCCGTCGGCGGTCACGCGCGTCTTCCCGAGGCACAACTGGCGCACCTGCTCGGATGGTCCGACGTACGGCAAGTCGTCGTCGGTCACGATCAAGTATTCGGCATAGCCGCGACTGAGTTCCTCTAGGCTGCGCCCCGTCGCCGAAACGAGCCGCTCGATCGACTCGCGTCCCTGGTAGACGCCGTCCAGGAAACGCACAAAGCCGGGACGCAATGCACCTGCGTCACCATCCATCAAGTAATGGACGACTCCGGCGCTTTGGCTGTAGAGTTTTCGGACATCGGACCGCCGTTGAAAATCTTCCCGCCCAAGTGCCGCCATTTCTTCTAAAGGCACGAAGTATCCCGAACGCAATCGGCGGTAGCGGGCAAACTGGAGTCGCTCCGCGTCGAACCCGCCGACCGTCGCATAGCCGTCGAAAACGCGCAACGACTCCATGTACAAAGCGACTCCCTCCACCGCCCAAATCTGCGCACGTTCTCCTGGATCGTCGACGCCTCCGGAAATCTCGTGGAACAACTGATGTGTCACTTCGTGATGCCACGTCGACCAAGGTCGTTCGCGCTCCGAGTAAAAGAACGATGCACGGCGCGAAGGGACGTAATAGCCGAGCGATTGTCCGATCTGAGGTTCTTCCGACGCGAGACTGCGCACGTAATCGTCCCGGTCGCGGAACAACACGACGCGGAAACGCTCGGACATCTCGGGAATCGCCCCGCCACCTCTCCAACGTTCGCGAAGCCACCTCCCGTCGGTCCAACATTCGAAGAACAACTGGCACCAGACCAACAAGAGCTGTTCGAGTCTCCCGGCCAACTGTCGTGGAGCCGATCCTCGGACCCGCGTCACGATCTCGAAATGAGGCGACCGGACAATCCAATATTGGCGCGGCGACCAGCCGAACCACGGGTGCGCCTTTTGAGGTCGAACCGTCCGTAGGGTGCCAGACCGACTGGAGCGCCGGGGAAGGGCCAGCAGTCGCCGAGCGTCCTCGTTGGCGGGGTCTTCGTACAAGGCCTCAAACAACAGCCGATAAGCTCGGCCCGGATCGGATACCACGCACTGTCCCGCCTGCCGGACGAGCCGCTTCGCTTGATCGCGTCGCAACTCCCACCATGTCTCCTCCAACTTCCGCAACTCGGCAACGTCCCCCTCGCGATCTGCCTTCAACCGCGTTCGCCCACCGACGAAAAAGACATATTGCCGGTGGGGATCGCGGGGAAAGGTATGGGCTCGCACTTGAGCGGCCGCCCGGGGATGACCGGCCTGCTCCAACCGATCCGCCAACGCACGACAGCGCCGAAGATAACCGGCAGCCTCTTGCGCTGCTTCGTCCCCCCGGACGCTAGCAGGCGGAGCGACGGCCATTGCCATTCCCAAAATCCACACGAGGACCGCGAGCAGCCATGTGCACGGATAACCGTTTCGGCTGCCGCTCCGCGGCGTACGGCCGGCCGGCTGGGACGCGTACGGTTTTCGCCATTGAGTTGCGTGGAGCACGTCGACTTCTCTACAATGGGAGCCGGGTGGGTGTGTGGAATCCGAAGTGGCGATGGCGCCGGCGGTTCGGCCGCCATCCCGAGTTTCGTGTCTCCAGCGGCACAGTTTCCCCGGCGACACGGTTGCCCTGGTCCCATTATGGCACAAAAACACTTTTGCAGGAGATGGAGCATGTCCCACTCGAACGATCGGCTTCGCCCAACCCACGAACTCGACCGCCGTACTTTCGTCAAACTTGTTGGTTCCGGCGCGGTGGCTGGAGCCGTTGCGGCGAGCGCCCCTTCCGCCTTCGCGGCTCCGACGCCGCAGAGTCGGGCAGAGACGTTCGTCAAGCGGCTGTATGATTCCTTCACGCCTGCCCAGCGCAAGATCGTCTGCCTGCCGTTCGACGACCCGCGCCGACGCCGCATCCATCCCAACTGGCACGTCACCGAACCTCAAATCGGCGACGACTTCTTTACCGATGACCAACGCGAGTTGATCACGGAGATCCTCAAGTCGGTCACGACCGAAGAGGGATTCGAACGGTTCCTCAAGCAAATGGATGACGACAACGGCGGGATGGAAGCGTACAGCATGGCCATCTTCGGCGAGCCGGGGAAAGGCAAGTTCCAGTGGGAGATGACCGGCCGGCACCTCACCATTCGCGCCGACGGCGACAGTGTCGACAAAGCAGCGTTCGGCGGCCCCATCGTTTACGGTCACGGGGAAGAAGAACCGAGCGACAACTTGTTCCACTATCAAACCAAGATGGCCAACGAGGTCTTTGCCGCTCTCGACACCCGGCACCGCAAAGAAGCATTGCTGCCGAAAGCGCCCAGGGAAACCGCCGTTCCCATTCAAGGACCCGACGGGAAGTTCCCCGGCGTTCCGGTGGGCGAATTGAGTTCCGATCAGCGGAAACTGCTCGAGAAGACCGTTCGCGTCATGTTGCAGCCGTACCGCAAAGAGGATGTCGACGAAGTCATGGAGATCCTTAAAGCCGGCGGCGGTTTCGAGAAACTCTGCATCGCCTTCTATCAACAAGGCGACCTCAAGAACGACAAGGTGTGGGACATCTGGCGAGTCGAAGGCCCGAACTTCGTGTGGCACTTCCGAGGTGCGCCGCACGTCCACACCTATCTCAACATCGGTATCGTCGACGGTTGATGTGGCGACGGCCGGGCGACCAACATGATCCGCCGGTGGAGTCTCGGCTCCGCCGGCGGTTTTCTTTTTCGCTCTCTACGACATCACGCGATCAGCGCTTCGACGACATTCCCTTCGACATCGGTCAACCGGAAATCACGGCCGGCATAGTGATAGGTCAGCCGCTTGTGGTCGAAGCCCATCAGGCGCAGGATCGTCGCGTGCAGATCGTGCACGTGGACGGGGTTTTCCACCGCTTGGAAGCCGATCTCGTCGGTGGCTCCGTAGACCTGCCCTCCCCGAACACCACCTCCGGCCAACCATACCGTAAAGCCGTAGTGGTTGTGATCGCGGCCATTCACTTTGCCTGCGTTGGCTCCCGCTTGAGGCAACTCGACGGTCGGCGTCCGGCCGAACTCGCCGCCCCACAGGATGAGCGTCTCTTCGAAGAGCCCCGACTGCTTCAAGTCGTCGATCAATGCGGCGATGGCGCGATCGCACTGGCCGGCAAGCTGCCGGTGGCGCACTTCGATGTCGTCGTGGTTGTCCCACGGTTGCCCCGCACCGTGCCATACCTGCACGAAGCGGACTCCGCGTTCGATCAGCCGACGGGCGATGAGGATCTGGCGAGCCTGGACGCCGGGACCGTATTTCTCGAGGACATGCTTCGGTTCACGGCTGACATCAAATGCCTCCGCCGCCTCTCGCTGCATCCGGTACGCCAATTCGAAAGACTGGATGCGCGCGTCGAGTTCGGGAGCTTCGCCACGCTCGGACCGATGCCGCTGGTTGAGTTGCCTCAGCAGGTCGAGCTGCCGGCGCTGCTCGGTGCGCGACACCCACGGATTCCGAATGTTGGCGATCAGCTTCTGGATGTCGGTGTGCTTGGTGTCGACATACGTTCCCTGGTAGATTCCCGGCAGAAAGGCGGCTTGCCAGTTTTGAGCGCCGACGATCGGATAACCGCCCGGACACATGGCGATGAAGGCGGGCAGATTCTGGTTTTCCGTTCCCAGGCCGTATGTCAACCAGCTTCCCAAACTCGGACGCACCATCTGGCTGTGCCCGCAGTTCATCAGGAGCAGAGACGGCTCGTGGTTCGGAACATCCGCGTGCATCGAACGGATCACCGCGATGTCGTCGATATGCCGAGCCGTCTGAGCGAAGATCTCGCTCACCTCGATGCCGCTCTCGCCATATTTGCGGAACTTGAACGGTGACGGAAATGCGGCACCCGTTTTGCGTTCGGTGCGCAGATTCGGTTTGGGAAGCGTCTTGCCGGCATACTTCTTCAGAAGCGGCTTGGGATCGAACGTGTCGACGTGCGACGGTCCACCGTTCATGAACAAGTGGATCACGTGCTTGGCTTTGACCGGAAAATGCGGCGGCTTGGGGGCCAGCGGGTCGGCGGCCGGGGCGGCTTCCGCTTGCAGCAGAGGCGCCAGCGACAACATGCCAAGTCCCATGCCGGAACGCCGAAGCAACTCTCTTCGCGAAAGCGCCTGCGAATCATGTTTTGCCGTTGCCATCGTTTTGCCTCGTGATCTACGCGCTTGCTTCCCGATTCGCTAATCGACGTAAGCAAACTCGTTGGAACAAAGAAGGGCTTGCGCCAGTTGTGCCCACGCTTTCGCCCGCTCGGCCTCGCTCGTCTGTTCGATGAACTTACGGCACATCGCCGCCTCTTCGTCCGAAGGATGCCGCAACAGAGCCAACTCGAACAGGCGGCGGATGCGTCCGGGGATGGTTTTTTCGCCGATGACATCCGGTCGAGTCGCCAAGGCGCGAGCTTGCTCCCAGACGAACGGGCTGTTCAAGAGGAACAATGCCTGTTGCGGCACGGTCGTGTCCGGGCGTCTTCCGCTGCTTTGGTCGGGGTTCGCCAGGTCGAAGACGCGGAAGAGCGTCGGCAAATCTTGCCGGTCGATGAAGGCATAGATTGTTCGGCGCGTGCGATACGGCGGGCGCGTGATGTCGACACTCTTCCCTCCCATCGTCCAGTCGATCCGACCGGAGACCGCCAGCAGCGAGTCTCGCAGGGCTTCCCACTCGAGCCGCCGGCGGTTCATTCGCCAAAGCCGCTCATTTTCCGGATCGATGCGGCGGCAGTCGGGCCGATCGGCAGACGCCTGCCGGTAGGTGGCCGACAAGACGATCGCGCGATGCAGCGACTTGATCGACCATCCCGATTCGATGAAGCGCACCGCCAATGCATCCAGAGCGGGTCTCAGGAGCGGTTCGGGAGTCCGCACGCCAAAATCGCTCGGCGTCATCACCATCGGCCGGACGAAATGGTGCATCCAAACTCGATGCACGAAAACGCGTGCCGTCAGCGGATTGTCGGGACTGACGATGGCGTGAGCCAGTTCGAGTCGCCCACTGCCGTTTTCGAATGCGGGTCGGTCGGGGCCGGCCACCATCCCGAGGAAACGGCGAGGAACCGGCTTGCCGCGCCGAGCCGGATTGCCGCGGATGAAGACATGCGGCTGCACCGGTTTGGGACGATCCCGCACGATCATGGCTCGAGGCGGCGCACCAGGTGATTCGACTTGCCATCGCTCGATCGCCTTTTGCAAGTTGCGCAGCTCGTTGTTGTCTTTTCGATTGAGATACCCCTGAAGCGGCTCCTGTGACAAATCGGTCGGACTCTCCGATCCCATCAGAATGTCCTGAAGTTGTTGCAGACCCGGGTCCTCTTCCGGAAGTTCGGCATAGGGGCCTTTCTTTTCCTGAAATCGAGCATACACACCGGCGAAGACCTGACCGTAACGCCCCACGACATCCCATTTCGACTGGATTGGGGATGCAAGGAGTGCGGCGGCCAGCAACGGGTTCAGTTGGCCTTTCTCCGTTCCTCGCGGCAGGCCCTGCCACTGTTGTGTCAGCTTGGAACGAGCCGACTCCCATTGATCCTCGGGAGTGCGCACCACGGCAAACAGCGGCCCCCAGACGGGATGGTCGGGGCGAGCATGTTTCAGAAGGTACTGCCGCCAGCGGAGGATCATCTTAGGCCGCAGATCGTCGGGGCTGAGCGAGAACTGCGCGAGTTCCTTGCGCAACAGAGGATCCTGATCGGGGCGGATGGCGGCAGCGATGTAGTCGCCCGTCCGACGCCGCACCAACGCCGTAATCTCCGCACGTTTGCGACGCTCGAAATCGGCCAGTTTGGCTTCCCGCTTCTCCAGTTCTTTCTGGAACGCTTCATAACCCGGCGTTTGCGTGGGATCTCCAATCAACGGTAGATCCTTCGGCTCGACACAACTGGCAAAGACACCGTAAAGGGAATAGTAGTCTTCACTGGGAATGGGATCGTATTTGTGATCGTGGCAGCGGGCACATCCGACGGTCAGCCCCAACAAGCCTCGAGATACGACGTCGATCTGATCGTCGATGTCTTCATGGCGGTTGTTGTATTTGCGTCCGACCGTTAGAAACCCGAGAGCCGCCAAGGCGCGGTCGTCGTCGCGGTCGGGCAGCAGGTCGGCGGCCAGTTGTTCCAACACGAACCGGTCGAACGGCAAATCGCGATTGAAGGCATCGATGACATAGTCACGATAGGTGTACGCGTAGGGATAGCGGCGTTCGCGAGCGAATGCGTAGCCTTTGGTGTCGGCATACCGTGCCACATCGAGCCAATGGCGAGCCCAACGCTCGCCGTAGCGCGGCGACGCGAGCAGCCGGTCGACGAGCCGCTCGTACGCGGCCGGCCGCGGGTCGTTCACGAAAGCTTGCACTTCTTCCCACGTGGGAGGCACACCCCACAAGTCGATCGTCACTCGGCGAATGAGCGTCCGGCGATCGGCCGGCGGCGACGGCTCCAGTCCTGCTGTCTCGAGGCTCGCCAAGACATAGAAATCGAGTTCCGTGCGAGGCCACGTGCGGTGGCGAACGGAGGGTCGCGGCGGCATGGTGAGCGGCTGGAGGGCCCAATGTTCCCGCCGAACCTTTTCGAACTCGACATCCCATGTTCCTCGCTGAGGCTTCGCCCCGCTCTCCTTGGGCCACCACGCTCCGTCGGCGATCCAGCGGCGCAGGAGATCGACTTCTTCGGCCGCCAGCGGCTCATCGGGAGGCATCTGTTCCTCCCCATCGCTGCGGACGCGCCGCATCAACTCGCTGGAATCGGGCTTGCCCGGAACGATCGTCGGCTTGCCGCTGTGGCCGCCTCGTAGCATCCGGTCCCGCCCATCGAGCCGCAACCCGCTCTCCTGCGTCTCTTCCCCATGGCATTCCCAGCACTTGTTCGCCAGAAGCGGCCGAATGCGCTGTTCGAAGAACTGGCTCTGTCGGCGGGACTCGACAGGATCGGCAGCCCAGGCGCTGATTGCACCAACGAGCCACAAAGCGAGACACGATCGCCAGATCACCGCGTTGGGGGAAAGCATGGCTCTCATCGTCGAATTCCGGCAGGCGGGATGAAGGGTGGGACCGGTAGGTAGGGAGCTCTCATTATAGCAGAAACCCGCCCCCGCGCGCGACGGGCCGTAGGTCAGGTTTGCTAGCCTGACGGAAGCCAACGATAGGCCAGGTTTTCCAGCCTGACGAATACGACGATACCGCGTTGCGCGGGGCGGGTGGTGGCTAGTCGCGCGGGGCTTACCCCTCGCCGCTTCGCGGCGAGCCGTCGTATAGGTCTTATAGGTCGTATAGGTCCTATCAGGAGCCGCTCTGCCGTTTTGCCAGTGCAATAGGACGAATATGACATATAGGACCTATAGGATGCATGCTGGTTGGCGTGGCACGGGTTGTCCCCGGCGGTCACCGGTCCCGGCGTGTTGATCGGCGAGCGGAGCGCTCGCGCAGACGTGCCCGTGTCATGCGCTCGCGCATGCCGCCCTCTCTAAGGAAGGCTTGTTCCAGATGCCGCAACTGGCGGTCGAGCAGGTAGTTGGCCTGATGGATCAGGCAGATGATGATGTTGGCCACGACTTCGGCAGGCCGTGTTTCGACAAAGGCGCGATAGGTCTCGTAGGATTCTCCGCGCTCGGCGCCCAGTTTGCGCACGAATCGGGCTTCTCGGGAATCCTTCGCCCACAGCGGCTGACCGCGCTTGCGTAGAAAGTCCTGATAGTCTGCGAGGAGTTCCTCCAAGCTGGACCGGGCCACGTTGGTCAACTTGATTTCGGTCTCCTTCGACGTGCCCGACGCCATGCTTCCTTCGACGATGTTCTGTTTGCCCGACCGCGCCGCCTGGATCATCTGGTCGACCGTGCGATCACGTCGAGAAAGAAACCGCCGGCAGAACTCGACGGTTGCGTCAAAGACAATCACCGCCTTGCGATAGGAGAGCAAGTCTTGGTAACCACCGTGAGCCGGGATGAAACCGTCCACCATGAGCCGAATCCCTCCGTGAGACCAAATGAGACCAAGTAGGATCAGAACCAACCGGATCGCCACTGCGTGATGCTAGACCGGCTCGCGATAATGGACAAGTGAACACTACACTGGCCGCCGCAAACCCCGATTCCCCATGACATTGCGCCGATGCGCCGCATTCGGGCAATTCGGGTGGACACTTGGGTGAACGAAATACCCACATCTCATATGTCTCATATGTCCTAATTGGCCCTATGGAAACCCGCTCTGATTTCTGGCCCGTGCCGATAGGACCTATAGGATGCTCGCCGCGGAGCGGCGAGCAGGAAGCCCCGGCGCCATCACCCCACCCCGACATTCGCCACGCACAACGCGCCACGCAGACTGCGCCACCGCCACGCACAACGCGCCACCCACCACTCGCCACCCGCCACTCGTCCCGGCGCGTTAGGCCGGAAGAGCGGCTCAAAGCGTCTTCTAGCGGCGACATCCGGGACAGCGACACCGCTTCGATCGGCTAAACTGTTGCGTGACCAGAAACTCTCCGCTGCTCGAGTCACGCACGCGTTGTTCTACCTCTGAAGGAGCCGCACCATGTCTCGCCACCACATGCCAGCGCTTCGCTATTGCATCTACTGCCTCGTTCTCATCGGTCTGCCATTCCCCGACGCCTTTGCCGCGGACCCGTTTCCGGGAACCAAGCCGCTGGAGTGGAAGGGCGATCTGGCATCGCGCATGATCGATCAACTCGATGCGTTCCTCCGCCGAAAGACGGCTCGCATCGCCCAGCAACGCCGATCTGTTTGGCCAACTCCGGACACACTGGAGGAGTACCAAAAGCAAGTTCGCGGCCACCGAGACCGCCTGCGTCATATTCTGGGATTGCGAGACGACCGGCATACGCCGCCACGAATGGAATACGTCACGACGCCCGACCGTTCGGCACTCGCCGCCACCGCTGACGGCTACTCGGTCTATTACGTCCGGTGGCCGACGGTGCGCGATGTCTATGCTCGCGGTCTGTTGCTCGAACCGTCACGAGCGGCCATTGCCAATATTGTGGCACTCCCGGACGCCACCCAGACCCCGGAGATGCTGGTGGGACTCGAAGAAGGTGTTCCTCCCGCCAGTCAGTTCGCTCGACGCTTGGCCGAGGCCGGATTCCGGGTCCTCGTCCCTCGCCCCATCTCCCGCCAAGTCGAAGCTCGCAACGGCCGAGCCAAGATGACGGACCGCGAGTACGTCTATCGGATCTCCTTCGAGTTGGGACGGCATCCGATCGGTTACGAACTCCAGGCCGTCTTCGCCGCGATCGATTGGTTCGACCGCAAACCGCAACAAAACGTGCCCATCGGTGTACTCGGATGGGGAGAAGGAGGACTCTTGGCCCTGCACGCGGGAGCTCTAGACGAGCGCGTCGATGTCACCGGTGTCAGCGGCTATCTCGGTGATCGCCGCGTGATGTGGCAAGAGCCGATCGATCGCAACATCTTCAGTTACTTGGCACGGTTCGGCGACGGAGAAACCGCATCGCTGATCGCTCCTCGGAAGCTGATCGTCGAGTCGGCACCGGCGCCGCGGTTCACGTTCGCACCCGGTCAAGGAGGAGCGCCAGGAACCATCGTCTCGCCGTCGAGCGACGAAGTTTCCGCGGAACTCGAACGAGCTCGCCGCCTGGCCCGTCCCGCGACGGGAGAATCGTGGTTCCAGTCCTTCGATCCGGCCGGTGATCCGCAAGTCCCCTTTTGGTCCTCCCCGGCACTCGAAGCGTTCGCGCACGCCCTGGGACTCGAGGCACCTCTCAAGAGCACGCATATCCGGCCTCGCCGCTCGCCTCGACCGATTCCGCTGGAGCAGTTTCGACGCGAGCAGTTGCACGAACTGGAACGCGACAGCGAATGGTTATGGCGAGAGAGTGCCAAGGTGCGCCGGGCTTTCTGGTCGAAGGCGAAGTACGATTCGCTCGACGCGTATCGGAACTCGACGGAGTTTTATCGAGACTATCTGCGCCGCAAGATCACCGGCGCATTGCCCGATCGTCGGATGGAACCGAACCCGCGCACCCGGTTGCTCTACGACCGTCCTCGCTGGCGCGGCTACGAAGTGGTCCTCGATGTCTTCCCCGACGTCTTCGCGTACGGCATTCTGCTCTGGCCCAAAGACCTGCGTCCGGGCGAACGGCGGCCGGTGGTCGTCTGCCAGCACGGGTTAGAAGGCCGGCCGCAAGAGACGATCGAGGGCGATCACCGAGCCTACCACGACTTCGCCGCGAAACTGGCCGATGAAGGCTTCATCGTCTTTGCACCTCAAAACTGTTACATCTTCGGCGACCGCTTCCGGACGCTGCAGCGCAAAGCCAATCCGCTCGGCCACACACTCTTCGCCCTGATCCTGGCTCATCACGAACAAATCACCGACTGGCTGGCCTCGTTGCCCAACGTCGACCCGGACCGCATCGCGTTCTATGGCCTTTCTTACGGAGGAAAGACGGCCGTTCGGATTCCTCCGCTCATCAAGCGTTACTGTCTTTCCATCTGCTCGGCCGATTTCAACGAATGGATCTGGAAGATCGTGTCGACGCGCGATCGGTACAGCTATGTTTGGACGGGCGAGTATGAGATCTTCGAATTCGATTTGGGAAGCACCTTCAATCATGCCGAATTGGCGGCGTTGATCGCCCCGCGGCCGTTCATGGTCGAACGGGGTCATTTCGACGGCGTCTCGTCCGACGAGATGGTGGCCTATGAATTCGCCAAGGTCCGGCACCTGTACGCCGCACGACTCGAGATCCCCGATCGCTGCCGGATCGAATGGTTCGTCGGACCACATACCATTCATGGCGTCGGGACATTCGCGTTCTTGAGGCAACACCTGCGGTGGCCGAAACGCGAGTAGCCAGAGCGGCGGTCCTCCAAACGGACGACGATCGGTGGGCGGCAGGACACTCCGCATCTTGCGACCGGCACAGCGGCCAACGAGAATAGAGAGGCTCGCCGAATTCGCTCCCTTCCCAAGGAGACCCGCCATGTCTGCACGCTACGATCGCCGCCGTTTTCTCAAACATACCGCTACCGCCGGCGTCGGTACGTTTGCCATCTTTTCCTCCGGAGTTCACGCGCAAGCCGTATCGCCCAACGAGCGCATCCACGTGGCAATCGTCGGCATCCGCGGCCGGGGTGCTCTGCACGCGACCGGCTTCGCCAAACGCCCGGACTGTCGCGTCACCCACCTGGCCGATCCCGACTCGCGCCTCTTCGGCACCCCGGCATCCGCCGGCTACATGCGCTTCACGAGGCCGGATGTCGCCAAGTTGCCTCGAGTCGAAGCCGTGGAGAAGCTGCAAGGCAAGGCGCCCAAACCCGTCGAAGATCTGCGTCGAGCCCTCGACGACCGGTCGGTCGACGCGATTTGTGTCGCCACACCCGATCACTGGCACGCGCTGGCAACGGTTTGGGGATGTCAGGCCGGCAAGCACGTTTATGTCGAGAAGCCGATCTCGCATACGCCATGGGAAGGACGGAAGATGGTCGAGGCGGCTCGCAAATACAAATGCGTCGTGCAAGGAGGCACGCAAAGCCGCAGTGCTCCGTATCTGCACAAGGCCAAGGCCTATATCGAGAAGGGCAAACTGGGCGACATCCACATGGTGCGCGTCTATGACCAGAAGCAATGGGGCAACGTGCCACCTCGTCCGGATGAACCGACGCCTCCGGGACTCAATTGGGATCTCTGGAACGGTCCGGCTCCCGAACATCCCTACAATTTCAATTACT